>JBBSNG010000001.1:0-33147 GCA_038232755.1 Solirubrobacterales bacterium
CTCGAGCCGCTCGCCGAAGCGGACGCTCCCGCCCTGCGCGCCATGCGCCTCGAGCCCGAGGTCGCGGCCTGGTGGGGGCCGCTCGAGGACGACTTCCCGTTCGGCGACGATCCCGACGCGACGCGCTTCACCATCCGCCGCGACGGCGCGGTCGCGGGGCTGATCCAGTTCGGGGAGGAGCCCGAGCCGATGTACCGCCACGCCTGGATCGACCTCTTCGTCGACCCCGCGCTCGGCCGCCAGGGCGTCGGCACCGACGCGATCGTCACCCTCGTCCGGCATCTGACCGAGGACCGTGGGCACCACCGGGTCACCATCGACCCCGCGCTCGACAACGTCGCGGCGGTCGGCTGTTACGAGAAGGCCGGCTTTCGCCGGGTCGGGGTGATGCAGACGGCGGAGCGCGACCCTCTGAGCGGTCGCTGGCGCGACGCGCTGCTGATGGAGCTCGTGGTGACGCCGGTCGCCCGGTGAGCGCCTGCGTCGTCGCCGCCAGGGAGTAGGCCGGACGGGTCGTCGCGCTCGCCGTCTGGAATGCTGCTCCGGTTCTCGGAGCGGAAGGAAGCGAGGAAGATCGTGAAGCTCGTGATCGGGGTGGTGCGGCCGGAGAAGGCCAACGACGTGATGGAGGCCCTCTATCGCGCCGAGGTGCGGGGACTCTCGGTGAGTCGGGTGCAGGGCCACGGCGGAGAGCTCGACCGCGTCGAGACCTACCGCGGCACCACCGTGCAGATGCGGCTGTCGGAGAAGGTTCGCTTCGAGGTCGCGGTCTCGGATCCCTACGTCCAGCCGACGATCGACGCCCTCTGCGAGGGCGGGTCCACCGGTGAGGTCGGCGACGGCAAGATCTTCGTGGTGCCGCTGGAGCGGGTCGTCCGCATCCGCACCGGCGAGACCGGCGACAGCGCCGTCACCCCGGTGGAGAAGTGATGTCTTCGGGCCTGGTTGCAGCGGCGGCCGCCAAGGTCGATGCCGGCGATACGGCGTGGATGCTCGTGGCCACCGCGCTCGTGTTGATGATGACCCCCGCGCTCGGACTCTTCTACGCGGGGCTCGTCCGCGGCAAGAACACGCTCAACACTTTCATGATGTGCATCGCCGCGCTCGCGGTCGCCACCGTCATGTGGGCGCTCGTGGGCTACTCGATCGCCTTTGGTGAGGGCAACGCGCTCGTCGGCGGGCTCGACCACGCGTTCCTGCGCGACGTCGGCTTCGGACCCCGCGAGGGGACGACGATCCCGCACCTGCTGTTCATGGCCTTCCAGGCGACCTTCTGCATCATCACCGTCGCGCTGGTCTCGGGCGCGGTGGTGGAGCGGATGCGCTTCGGCGCCTACCTCGTGTTCGCCGCGTCGTGGTCGGTGCTCGTCTACGCGGTGCTGGCGCACTGGGCCTTCGGCGGCGGATGGCTTCAGTCGCTCGGGACGCTCGACTTCGCCGGCGGGGTGGCCGTCGAGATGGGGTCCGGGTTCTCGGCGCTGGCGGCGGCGCTGGTCGTCGGGGCGCGCAAGGACTACGGGCGCCAGGCCCTCCTCCCCCACAACGCCGTCTACGTGCTGCTCGGGGCCGGCCTGCTCTGGTTCGGCTGGTTCGGGTTCAACGGCGGCAGCGGCTTCTCGACCGGTAACTCCGGGGTGCTCGCCTTCACCAACACCCTGCTGTGTCCGGCCGCCACCCTCTGTGTCTGGTTTGCGCTCGATCTGATCCGCGGCCGGCAGGTGACCGCGATCGGCGCGGCGACGGCGATCATCGTCGGCTGCGTCCTCATTACCCCCGCCGGGGGCTACGTCAGCCCCGGCTCGGCGCTGCTGCTGGGCGCGCTGGGCGCGATCCCCAGCTACGCGATTATCGTCTGGCGCCCTCGCACGCGTGTGGACGAGACGCTCGACGTGCTCGCCGCGCACGGCGTCGCGGGGCTGACCGGCATCCTCTTCGTCGGCTTCTTCGCCCAGGAGCTTTGGAACGGCGTCGGCGACGGGCTGCTCTACGGCAACGCCGCCCAGCTCGGCTGGCAGGCGGTGGCGGCGGTGGCCACGCCGCTGTACGCGTTCGTGGTCACCTTCGTGCTTCTGCGGGTGATCGGCCTGCTCATGCCGCTGCGCGCGACCGAGCGCGAGGAGGCGCTCGGGATGGACGTCGTACAGCACGGCGAGGAGGCCTACGCGACAGGCGAGGGCGCGATCCTCATCACGCCCGAGGACGGGGTCAGGGTGCCGGTGCCGGTGGCCGATCCGGGCTAGAGGAGCGGATCCTGCTGTGAGCCTGGCCGTCGAGGACTCCAACCGCCGCCTGCTGCGCGCTCGCGACGCGATGGACCGCACTTACGCGCAGCCACTCGACGTTGCGGCCCTCGCCCGGATCGCTCACATCTCAGAGGCACATTCATCCGCACCTTCCACGCCACGTTCGGCGAGACGCCCTACCGCTACCTCCAGCGCCGCCGGGTCGAGCGGGCGATGTTCCTGCTGCGCCAGACCGACTGCAGCGTGACCGAGATCTGCTTCGACGTCGGGTTCATCAGCCTGGGCACTTTCAGCCGCATGTTCAGCGAGATCGTCGGGAAGCCGCCGTCGGCGTACCGCAGCGGAGCCGCGCTCGATGCTGTGCCGACCTGCTTCGCGATGGCCTGGGCGCGACCGCGCAGTTTCGGAGAAGCGCTCTCGCCTGACCTCGATTAGCGTCGGGCTCGATCACTCAATCGACCCCACCGAAAGGGGAAAGCCCGCATGTCCAACGCCATCTCCCACCACTCGATCTTCGTCCTCGACCAGGACCAGGCGCTCGACTTCTACGTCGGAAAGCTCGGCTTCGAGGTCAGCGCCGACGTCGACATGGGCAATATGCGCTGGCTGACGGTCAACGTGCCGGGCGATCCCGATCGCCACATCGTGCTCGAGCGGCCCGGCGGGCCGGCGATGGACGACGCCGCCGCCGAGCAGGTACGCGATCTCCTGACCAAGGGAGCCACCGGTCTCGCGTTCATTCTGAGCACTGACGACTGCCGCAGGACCTACGAGGAGCTCGTGGCCAAGGGCGTCGAGTTCACCTCGGAACCCGTCGAGCAGTTCTACGGCGTGGACTGCGGGCTACGTGACCCGTTCGGCAACCACATCCGGATCGTGCAGCCGGCGCCCGACCCCGCCGCCCGGTAGAAGGCCGCCGAGGCTCACCCTGCGCTCGCTCTGATATCCACGAGGCGCGCGAAGCGCGGATCGTCGTCGGCGACCAGCGGGCGCAGGGCGGCTTCCACCGCCGCGAAGTCGAGGGTCCCGGCCGCGGCCATCGCCTCGATGTCGGCCCAGTCGCGCGTGCGGTCGAACATCGCCTTGAACACCGCGAGCTCGACCGGGCCGAGGATCGGGATCGAGGTCTCAGCGAACTCCACGATGCGGGCGTTGCGCGCCGCGTCGGCGTGGATCGGCACGTAGTCGAAGAAGAGGTCGACCGGGGTCCCCTCCCACCACAGGCGTCGCTGGCCGTCGCGGGCGATCGCCTCAGCGACGCCACGGGGCTGTTCGATGCCCTCGGGCAGCGCCGCGAGCGCGACGGCGCAGTCCTCGGCCGGCACGAACACGTTGACGTCGATGTCGCTCGTTCCGCGCGGGTCGAGCGTCCAGTAGGCGAGCGCGATCGCGCCCCCGAAGGCGTGCGGAAGGTCCTCGGCGGCCAGCGAGCGGTGAAGCTCGACCAGGCGCTCGGCCAGGGTCACGCGGACGGAGCCGGCGCGCTGAGGCGGGGGAAATCGAGCTCCGTGTGGTGACGGGTCGGCAGCAGCTCCGCCAGCGCGAGCACCTCGATGAGCGCTCGCCCGGTGTCGCGGTGACGCTGCCGCGAGGGTACGATCAGCCTTCCACGCCCGGGCTCGACTACGAGCCGAGCGCCGGCGGCCGTCAGGAGGCGCTCGAACGTCTCCAGCGACGGCCGCTTGCGACCCGACTCGTAGGCGGATACGGCCGCTTGAGAGGTGTCGGCCACCTCCGCGAGCTGCGCCTGGGTCAAGCGGGCTTGAGTGCGCGCTTGTCGTAGTGATGCTGCCGCGTTCATTCTCGGGCTGAGTATATCCGCCTGGATATGTTGAGCCGGAGCCGGGCACGGGATCACACCTTGGGTAGGCGGGCGGCCCGCATATCCACGAGCTCGCCGCGAAAGGGCACGCCCTCGGCGTCGAGCAACGCGCGCTGGCGCTCGCCCTTGGCCAGGGAGCCGTCAGCTCGGACGATGCGGTGCCAGGGAAGCGCCGGATCGTCGCAGCCGGCGAGCACCGCGCCGGCGAAGCGAGGTGCGCCCGGCGAGACGTCGCCGTAGGAGCGGACGAAGCCCGGCGGCGTCGAGCGAATGCGGGCGAGCACACCCGCGGCGCCAGACGAGGCGCCGGGCCGCCCGGCCGTGCGGTGGCGCCGAGCGGTCAGCTGGCGGGCTCGCGCCACATCCGCCAGAGCGGCGGCGAGCCCCTCCCGAGCCGGAACTCCTCGGTGACCACGAAGGCGTGGCGCTCGTAGAGCGCGCGGTTACGCGCGCTGCTGGCCTCGAGATAGGCGGGCACGCGCTCGCTGTCGCAGTGGCTGAGGACCGGGTGCATGAGGGCGGCGCCGAGACCCCTCCCCTGCCACTCCGGCGCTACGCCCAGGAAGGTCAGATAGAAGTGCGGTTGCTCGGGGTGGTTCGCCTCGACCGCGGTCATGGTCCGCAGAGCGCGCGGCATGTGGCGCCCGAAGGCCCGTGCCATGGAGGGAACGAGCCGTAGCTGGGCGAGCGGCCCGAGCTTCCATTGGCCCGGCAGCTCCCAGGCGGCTGCTCCGGCGCGGCCAGCGGTCGTGTAGGACTCCCCTTGGGCAAGCAGGACCTTGCGCAGCATCACGCCGAAGAAGCGCTCCTGGATCTCCAACCGCCGCGAATCGTCCGGCAGCATCCAGACGAAGACGGGATCGTCGAAGAAGGCCCGGGCGAGCACGGAGGCGAGCGGCGATGCCTCGTCCGCGCTGGCCTTGCGTACCGTCTCGGCTTCCCGCACCGCCTGGGCGATGTCTGCCATCGATCCTCCGCGCTCGCTCGCGGCGAGTATCTCCCGGCGCCGGCGAGCTGTCAACGCGCCGTCGCCGGCGCGAGGCCCTACGCCGGCGCCAGCCGCTCCAGCGTCGCCGCGTCGATGTCGAAGTTCGCGTGCACGGCCGAGACGTCGTCCTGGTCTTCCAGGTCCTCGAGCAGCCGCAGCACGCGCGCGACCTGGGCCTCCTCCACCTCGACCCGACTCTGCGGGCGCATGGTGATGTCGGCGGACTGGATCTCGACCCCCGCCTCGGCGAGCGCGTCGCGCACGGCCTGGAGGTCGCTGGGTGCGGTGACGATCTCCCACACGTTCTCGTCGCGGGTGAGGTCCTCGGCGCCGGCGTCGATGGCGACGATCAGGTCGTCCTCGTGGTGGCGCTCGGCGTCGACGAGCACTACGCCCTTCTTGTCGAAGTTCCAGGCCACCGAGCCCGGCTCGCCGAGGCTCCCCCCGCGGTGGGAGAAGAGGTGGCGGACCTCGGAGCCCGTTCGGTTGCGGTTGTCGGTCAGCGCCTCGACGAGCACCGCGACTCCCCCGGCTGCGTAGCCCTCGTAGACCACGCTCTCGAAGGCCTCGGCGTCGGCGTCGTTGCCCGCGCCCTTGGCGATCGCCCGCTCGATGTTGTCCTTGGGCATGCTGGCGTCGCGCGCCTTTTGCACGGCGGTCGCGAGCGCGGCGTTACCGGCGGGATCGCCGCCGCCCTCGCGCGCGGCCACCTGGATGGCGCGGGCGAGCTTCGTGAAGAGCTGGCCGCGCTTGGCGTCGGCGGCGCCCTTCTTGTGCTTGATGGAGGACCATTTGGAGTGGCCGGACATGGGATTGATTCTAGGGCGCTACTGGAGCCAGTGGACGAAGCCGGGGTAAGGGGGTCCGCGGTGGACGAACGCCTCGAGCGAGGCGATGAGGGCGCCCGTGGTCGCCGCCGCTTGCGGAAACCGTCTCGTGTTGACGATGACGATGCCGTGGTGGTCACGCCCCTCGTCGCGGTAGCGCCGGTCGAGGGTGAGGAAGTCGTCCCGATCGTAGGTGACGATCGCCCGCGCTTCTCGCTGCGCATGCTCGAACAGATCGAGGTCGGGCGAGCTCCGCAGGTCGGACCGCTCGTCAACGGCCTCGACGTCGAAGCCGCGACTACGCAGCTGCTCGGCGACGGCCGACGAGAGCATCTCGTCGAGCAGCAACCTCACGCAAGGGCGTTCTGCTCACGGCGCCAACGTTCCTCGTCCTCGTCCGCTTCCTCGAGGTTGCGGCGTACCCACGGATCGATGTCGTCCGGATACTCGGCGTAGTAGCGAACCGCCGTGCGGACCTGCGCGAGGCTCAGGCTCGCCCACTCCGCGACGGAGGCCAGCGCTGCCTCTCCCTCGAGTTCGTTCGAGCGGATCGCGACGATGACCTGCCACACGTCCGGGCCGCGGGCCAGTCCGGCGCGGCGCCCGGCGGGACCGTCGCGGAACACGATGCCGGGGTGGTCCTCCATCCGCATGCCTTCGTCGAGGTAGCGCTCCGCGAGCCGGGAGCGGTTGAGGCCGGTGCGGGCGCCGCGGCGGTCGAGGCGGTCGACGACGGAGGGGTCGAGGCGAGCGGAGAACTGGCGGGAGGGGGGTATGTAAGACAGTGTAACGCACTGGATCGGACCCACTCGGCACCACTCCGGATGCAAGCGGCCTGGGCCTCCGCGTTGAGCGACTACGCTCGTCATCGAGCGAACCGACGATCAGCCGACATGGCTCATCGTGACCGCCTGGAGCTCGACGGCAGTCGAGCGTAGAATCCTGTGCCGCTGACGATGCCGAGTAATCCCTGGACAGACTCCGATCCTGGCCGTGGCGACTTCGACGCTGAGTTAGCGAGGATCGACCCTCGCTACGTCGAGACGCATGGAGGTGATCGGGACGCGAGGTTGAGGATCCTCGTCAGCGTCGAGGGGGATGACGCCGAGCGTCTCGAGCGGATCGCCGACGCGCGCGGCCAGAAGCCGGGCGACGTGGTCGCCGAACTGCTGCGTGATGCCGACCACTCGATCGCATGATCGTCGTGATCTGAACGGCCTTCCGGATGGCATTGCGATGAGGAAGTACTTAGTCGTCTACGAACGAGCCGAGGACGGAGGGTGGGGCGCGTCCCTCCCGGATCTCGCGGGAGTCGTGGCGTTCGGCGCCTCGCCCGACGAGGTGGCAGATCGCATCCAAGAGGCCCTCGACGCCTACGCCGAAGAGATGTCGACCCTGGGTCGAGAACTTCCGGAGCCGGTCGCCGCTGCCGGGACGGTGCAGGCAGCCTAAGCAGTCCGCCGGCGAACGAGGCGAGCCCGCAGTGTCTCGCGCGCACCTTTGCAGGTCGCCGGGCACGGTGAGGGTCGGCGGCGCTACCGCTACGCTGCGAGCGCGCTTGCTGGCGGGTCGTTCCTATGGGAGCAGTGAGCATCAGAGATCTCCGTAACCACGGTGGCGATGTCGTCGACCGCGCCGCTCGCGGCGAGCAGGTCACGATCACGCGCGCGGGCAAGGCCGTCGCCGAGTTGCGGCCGCTCGCGAGTCCCCCGCTCTCGTCACAGTCGCTGGTGACACGATGGGCGCACCTGCCGGACCTGAACCCGGCGACGCTGCGAGCAGACATCGACGAGGCCGTGGATGCGCGCTTGTGAGCGCCCCGGCGGAACCCAGCCGGGGCGTGCTCGACACCTCGACGGTGGTCAGACTGGGCCGGATGACCGACGCCGCTGTGCTGCCAGACGAGCCGCTCGTCACCGCCGTCACCCTCGTGGAGCTGTCGGTTGGCCCTCTGGTCGCTCGCGATGAGCGCGAGCGCGCGGTCCGCCAGGCCCATCTTCAACAGGCCGAGGCCGACTTCGACCCGCTGCCCTTCGATGCCGCCGCTGCGCGAGCGTTCGGACAGGTCGCCGCCTCGCTGCGCCGCGCCGGCCGCAAGACCGCGGCTCGCGCCTACGACGCCATGATCGCCGCGACGGCGCTCGCGAACGACCTGCCGGTCTACACCTGCAACGCCGACGACTTCGACGGGATCGACGGGCTCGAGATCGTGTCAGTGCCCGACTCGCTGGCGTAGCCGAGCCGTCACCCGCGCCGCCGCGGGCGGTCACGATCGCGCCTGCGCCGACGATCGAGCGTCGAGCCGGTCCGGGCCACGGCGACGCCCGCCGTCGCGACGCCGACCAGCGCGAACCGCAGCCGTCGGTCGGTCACCGGCCCAACTCCGGCTCGAGAGCCGCGCGGAAGGACTCGAAGGTGAGCTGGCGGGTCGCGATGGGCTTGCCGCGGCCGGGCCTGCGCCCGAGCAGGAAGGTCGGCGTGCCCTGGACTCCCGCGGCCTGTGCCTGCCGTTCGGCCTCTCGGAGCGGGACCTGCAGGGCGGGCGACTTGATGCCGTCGAAGACGAGCTGCGGATCCACCCCGGCGCCCCGGGCGATCGCCCCGATAAACGGGTCCGTGGCGTAGCCACTTCCCTCCTCGCCTTGGTTGAGGAACCACAGCTCGGTGAAGTTCCACATCAGGTCACGGGTAGCCGCCGCGTGCGCCGCCTTTGCGGCGCGCACGGAGTCCGGGCCGACGAAGGTCAGGGTACGCAGCTCGAGGCGCAGCCGGCCGGTCCGCACGTAAGTCTCGATCACGCCGGGCAGGACCTGGATCGCGGCCCGCCGGCAGGAGAAGCACTGCAGGTCGATGAACTCGGTGAGGACCATCGGCGCGGCGGGATCGCCGAGGGTGGTGCCGTCCTGCGGGATGCCGGCGAACGTGGCGCGGGTCTCGGCGACGCCGACCAGCCCACCCTCATCGCTGCGCTGGACGGGTTCCTCGCCGCCCTGTTGGCTGACCAGCACGAGCACGAGGACGACCACGGCCGCGATGGCGGCGGCGACGCCGAGGTTCCGCACACGGGCTCGGCGCGACTGGCGATCTGACTGTTCCGCGGGAGCTTCGCCGTCGCTCGCGGGCTCGCCCTCGTTAGCCTGCTGAGTGCTCACGGTGCTCCCTCGGCTGGGCGGGAGATCGGTGCCGCGAAGCGTTTATACGCGCCGATCCCCCGGTCGGATTGAGGTCAGATTACAACGCCCCTTGGTCCGGCCTGCTCGTCGTTCAACGCGTCGCTCGGACCGAGTACACCGGCGGCAGGTGCTTCGCCGCGGCAAACCAGCTCGCCCCCGCGTCGCCCGAGCCGAAGACCTCGCCCGTGGTCGTCCCGAAATACAGCTCGAGCTCCCGCCCCTCCCCACGCCGGTCGAGCCCGTGGCGCAGCACGGTCAGGTAGGCGTTCTCCTGCGGCAGCCCGTCGCCGCGCTCGGTCCAGCTCTCCCCCGCGTCGCGCGTCTCGTACACGCGCACGCGACCGTCGGGGGTGACGCGGTCCATGTCTGCGCTCAGGGGGATCACGTAGGCGCTGTCGGGGTCGGCCGGGTCGATCGCAAGCGGGAAGCCGAAGTCCGACGGCAGGCCGGCCCCGATGTCGATCCAGCTCTCGCCGGCGTCGTCGGAGCGGTAGACCCCGCCGTGGAACTGCATGAACATGCGCTCGGGCCGCCGCGGCGCGCGGTGGAGGCGGTGAATGCACAGCGCGGTCGTCTCTTCGCGCGACTCCTCGGGCACGTAGCGAGCGACGAGGCCTTCGTTGCCTTGGTGCCAGGTATTCCCGCCGTCCTCGGTCAACCACACGCCGGCGGCGGAGATACCCATGGCGAGGCGGTCCGGGTCGCCGGGCCAGGGTACGATCGAGTGCAGGCAGAGTCCACCCCCGCCGGGCTGCCAGTCCGGCCGCGTCGGATGGTCCCACAGCGCGCGGTTGAGCTCCCAGGAGGCGCCGCCGTCCCGGCTCTCGAAGAGCACGCCCGGGTCGCCGCCCGCGTACAGGGCGCGGTCGCCGTCGCCCTCGCCGCCGACGATCGTCCAGATGCGCTCGAGCGCCGCCTCGCCGCCCTCGGGCAGAGTGACGCCGGCGGCCTGCTCCCACTCCCCCGAGGGGTCGTCGGCGTACCAGATCTTCGGTCCGTAGAACGCGGAGGTCACCGACGCCACCAGCCGGCCCGTGTGTAGGTCGCGCATCGCGTACTCGACCGGCTCGCCGGCGAACGCCCGCGCCTTGACGTCGAGCTCGCCACCCGGCTCACCCTCGAGCACGAAGAGCCCCTTCTTGGTTCCCACGAGCAGCTCGGTCACCTGCGCGTCACCCTCCTGAGATCGCCGGCAGGACGTCGATCCGGTCGTCCGGGGCGACCGGCGCGTCCTCTCGCACGCACTCGCCGTTCACGAAGACGTTGATGTGGCGGCGGATCACCCCGCGCTCGTCGAGGATCCAGCCGTCGACGGCCGGGTGCTCATGCTCGAGACGGCGCAGGAGCTCGCAGACGGTGCCGGCCTCGACCGATTGCTCCGAGCGGTCTCCGGCCAGCCTCTTCAACGGTCCGCGGAGCCTCACCAGTGCCACGGCGCCATCCTACGGCGAAGCCGGACGGTGGGTAAGAGCGATGCCTCCTACTCTCTCCCGGTGCCCGCGCCCAGCCTGCCCGCTCGCCTGCTCGCCGGCTACCGCGCAGCCGGCGCGACGCCTCCCTTTCGTGATCCTCGCGGCGCCCACGGCATCGAGATGGAGGGCTACTACTGGCGGATCACCGACGCGCGGTCGGGCCAGGTCGTCGTCGCCCTGTGTGGCGTCTGCCGCGCGCCCGGCGGGGACTGGGGCGCCGTCGCGCTGGCCGGGAGCGCCGACGGCTTCCTACGCGAGTCCATCACCCCGTCGGCGAGCGCCGCTCGGTCCGGACTGGGCGTCGTCGCCGGGTCGACCTTCGAAGCCACCGAGGACCGGCTGAGCGTCGATCTCGGACCGGATGCTCGCCTAGCCGTCCGCCTGCACTCCCCCACCCCCTGGCCGCACCGCGCCCTCGGCGGCCTCGGCGCCGCCCAGGCGTTCCCCGGCCTCGGCCAGTACTGGCATTCCCACCTGCTCGGCGCGCGCGTCGAGGGCCACGCCGTCCTCGGCGATCGGGCGATCGACCTCGGCGGCGCCACCGCCTACGCCGAGAAGAACTGGGGCGCCGCCTTTCCCGGGCGCTGGTGGTGGGGCCAGGCCCACGGCTTCGACGACCCCGGCGTGTGCGTCGCCTTTGCCGGCGGCGTGCTCGAGCGCGGGCCGCTCGAGCTGGCGGCCACGAGCGTCGTCGTCCACCTCGCAGCGGGCGAGACGCTGCGCCTCGTGCCGCCGCTCGCCCTCGTCGCGGTTCATACCGGACCCAGCGCGTGGCGGGTGCGCGCGCGCTCGGCGCGCCACCGCGTGACCATCGAGGGAGACTCGGGCGGCAGCGAGCCGCACCTCCTTCCCGTCCCGATCCCGGCCGAGCGCCGCACGGTCAACCGCGCGCGGCAGTATCTGGCCGGGCGCATGCGCATCGAGGTCCACACCGGGCGGCGACTGCGCTACCGCGGCGAGTCGCCGCTCGCGGGGCTCGAGCTCGGCGACGAGTCCTAGCTCCCGCGCTCCGCCCGCCGCGCCGCCAGCGCCAGCGGCTCGCTGCCGATCAGCGACTCGAAGCGCCCGACCACCGCCCACAGCCCGCGCAGCCGCAGGGCCGCCCGGCGGTCGACCGGCTCGACGCGCGTCTCGCTGACGATCTTCGCGCCGCCGTCTGCGCTGGGCTCGGACCAGTGCGCGAACAGGATCCGCACGGTGCCCGGCTCGCTCCAGGCCCGGAACTCGGAGGCGCTCGACAAGCGCGGGTAGTCGCGGCGAAAGGTCCAGATCCGCCCGCACAACCCAGAGAGGAAGTGGTTCGGGCCGCTCGCCAGCGGCGTGAACGGGTAGCGGTCGAAGAGCTCGGCAAAGCGCAGGTCGGCCGGAGTGCCTGGAATGCGCCAGCGGACCAGTCGGCCGACCGAGCGGGTCTCTGACAGCCGGACGCTCTGGGCCGCGCGCCACAGCTGCTCGGCGTCGACCGCGGCCGAGCGCTCGCGGCGGGTGCGCACCGCCGCGGACCCCACCCAGGCGTCGAGGTCCTGCGAAGACAGCGGCGCCCGCGCGGCCTGAGCCGCCACTAGATCCGACTGAGGACAACCCCGGCCACGAGCAGCACGCTGAACAGCAGGTGCAGCTGCGCGGTACGCAGCGGCAGGCTCGCGAGCGACTCGCTGCCCTCCTCGCGCGCGGTGCGGACCTGCTCGATGCGCCCGGTCGCGAGCGGCAGGGTCAGGAGCGGGAGGAGGATCGGCGCGTCGAACAGGCCGGCCAGCCACACGATCACCGGCGTAGCGTAGGTCAGGGTGAGCAGACCCAGGTAGAGGATCCGCGCGTTGTCGAAGCCCAGGCGCACGGCCAGCGTGCGCACCCCCGCCGCGCGGTCGCCGGGGATGTCCGAGAGGTTGTTGCCCGACACCGTCGCCGCGATCAGCAGGCCCGGCGCGAAGCCGATCCAGAACGCGGGCGCATGGAAGGGGTCGCCGGTCACGGCGGTGTAGGCGCCCTGGGTCATCAGCGGCCCCATGAGGAAGATGATGCTGGCCTCCCCCAGCCCGGCGAACTTGAGCGGTCGCGGGCCCGCCGAGTAGCCGTAGCCGCCGACGATCCCGATGACCCCGACCAGCAGCAGCGCAGGCCCCTGAATCGCCACCATCACGAGCCCGAGGGCAAAGGCGGCGGCGAAGAAGGCGAGCGCGAGGCGACGTCCCCCGGTGATCGACATCAGCCCGGTGGTGAACACGCGCGAGTTGTCGATCTTGTCCGGCGAGTCCACGCCGCGGGCGGCGTCCTCGGTGTCGTTGATGACGTCGGTCCCGGCGTGGACGCAGAGCAGGGCGAGCAGAGCGAGCGGGAGGACGGCCCAGTTCGCCTCGGCGATCCCGATCGCCGCGAGGGCGCCGGCGAGCGCCGGCACGACCGAGGTCGGGATGTACTGCGGGCGGGTGGCCCGGAAGATGATCGCCGCACGGCTCGGAGCCTCGGGCCCCGGCGCACCGGGCCCGGCCGGCGCGGCCGTGGCCATGGCCGGTCGGCGTGGCGCTCCCTCGCTGTCGGTCATCTCCCCCCCTCCTGTCCGCGGTGAGCGCTCAGCATCTCCCCCTCGGTACGCTGCGGACTCGCGCGCGGGTCACGGCGGCTACCCGCCGCTCGCGAGCAGGACGCGCTTCCAGTCCTTGCCGGTGCGCCGCCCCGACGGGATGTCCCGCCGCAGCGCTCGTCCTCGCCGGTGAGCGGCGCCCCGTGGTAGACGCCCATCGTGGTGAAGGCGATCCGCCCGCCCGAGAGCTCGAGCACGCCCTTCGTGCTGCCCGTCGCTGCTCGCAGCAGCCACGCGACCGAGCTGACCTCCTCATCGGTCTGGGCGGCGGCCGTGTCCTGCGTGCTCATGCGGGCTCCTCGCGCGTCGGTGGTGCCGGCGCGGGAACGCGCCGCCGGTCTGGGTCCGAGCACCTATACCACGAAGCGCCGGGTCGTTCGGGGCCGGCGTGCGGCGAACCGGATTCGATGTCGAGCCGCCGCGGGGCCACCTCGTCGCTCGCCCTAGACTCAGACGAGCGCCACGGGGCTGGTGATCCGCCGGAGCCCCCTCCCCCGGGGGATCGGGCCAGCCACGGCTCGCCAGAGATCCGTGGCCGCCCGTTCCCGGTTATGGCTCCCCAACTCCCCAGACCCCAGAAGCTCGCCTCGCACCTGCGCAGCGGAGCCGAGTGGGTGAACGAGCGCCGCGACCTGATGCGCGCTGTGCGGCTGCTCCGGGACTTCCTGCCGGGCGACGCCGAGTTCGGCGATCCGTATTCCACCGCCGGCAACGAGCCCGCTCAGCTCGTCGGCCGCCGCCTGTGGGCCATCAACCACTCCCGCTGGTCGGCGGCCGGCGAGACCGGCCTCGCCTTCCTCCAGGTCGCCGAGTGGGTCACGCGCCGAGAACACGCCCGCGAGGAGACGCGTGACGTGGCGATCGTCTTCACCGACCTCGTCGGGTTCTCCTCGTGGGCGCTCGAGGCGGGCGACGACCGTTCGATCGAGCTCCTGCGGCGCGTCGGGGCCACCGTCGAGGGCTGCATCGAGGCCCACGGCGGACGCCTGATCAAGCGCCTCGGCGACGGGGTCATGGCCGTCTTCGAGGAGCCCGCGGATGCCCTGGTCGCCATGCACGAGGCCATCGAGCGGGTGGAGAGGCTTCCGGCCGAGGGCTACCGGCCGCAGATGCGCGCGGGCCTCCACGTCGGGCAGGCGCGCCGGCTCGGCGGCGACTACCTCGGCGTCGACGTCAACGTCGCCTCGCGTATCTGCGAGGACGCCAAGGAAGGAGAGGCACTCATCTCCCGCCCGGCCCTCGAGCGCCTCGAAGGCGCGCCGGTCGAGATCCGAGGCAAGCGCACGGTGGAGCGGCCGGGCGTGCCTCGCGATCTCGAGGTCTACGTCGTCGCGCTGAACGGATACCGCGAGGGCGGCTGAACGACCGCTCAGGCGACCAGGCCCGGAGCCGCCGCTTCGCCTCCGGAGAGCGCCTCGCGACCGTGCGGCGCCTCGAAGTCCGCGTCGGGCCGGATCGCCACCAGGCCGCTCGGATTGATGTGCGGGTGAGTGCGGTAGTAGTGGGCGCGGATATCGTCGAAGCGCACGGTCTCGGCGATCCCGGGCCACTGATAGAGGTCGCGGACGTAGGGCCACAGGCTGGAGTAGTCGACGACCCGCCGCCGGCTGCACTTGAAGTGGATGTTGTAGACGGCGTCGAAGCGCAGGAGGGTGGTGAACAGCCGCCAGTCGGTCTCGACCGGCTCATCGCCGAAGAGGAAGCGCGTCGTGGCCAGGCGCTCGTCGAGCTCGTCGAGCAGTTCGAAGAGGCCGTGCACCGTGGTCTCGTAGACCGTCTGGTCGGTCGAGAAGCCCGCCACGTAGACGGCGTTGTTCACGCTCGTGTAGATGCGGGCGTTGAGCTCGTCCATCTCGGCGCGATGAGCCTGGGGGTAGAGGCCGGCCTCGCGCGTGGCCAGGTCGCCGAAGCCCGTGGTGAGCATGCGCAGGATGTCGGCGGACTCGTTGTTGACGATCCGCCCGGTCTGCGTGTCCCACAGCACGGGGACGCTGAAGCGGCCCTCGTAGGCCGGGTCGGTGGCGGCGTAGGCCTCGCTGAGGAACTCGAAGCCGTTGATCGGGTCGACGTACTCGCCGCCGGTGAAGGCCCAGGAGCGCTCGTCGCGTATCGGGTCGACCACTGACAACCCGATCACATCCTCGAGGCCCTTGAGCAGGCGTCCGATGACCGTGCGGTGCGCCCAGGGGCAGGCCCAGGAGACGTACAGGTGGTAGCGGCCGGGCTCGGCCGGGTAGGGCGTCGAGCCGTCGGCCGCGACCCACTCCCGAAAGGCGCTGGGCGGGCGCTCGTACCTGCCGCGCGCGAGGGCGGCGCCGAGGCCCGTGTCGAAGCGGCGCTCAGGCAAGGCTCTCCTTCCCGAGCTCCATCGCGGGCTCGGCGCGCTCGGCGCGCTCCTCGGGAGCTCTCAAACCACGAACCGGCCGTCGCGCTGGAGCTCGACGCCGTCCACGGTGATCGACCCGCCCTCGCGCAGGTCGCAGACCATGTCCCAGTGCACCGCTGAGTCGTTGAGGCCACCGGTCTCCGGGTAGCTCATCCCCACCGCCATGTGCACGGTTCCGCCGATCTTCTCGTCGAGCAGGATCTCCTTGGTGCCGGTGGCGATCCCGTAGTTCGTCCCGATTCCGAGCTCGCCGAGGCGTCGCGCGCCCTCGTCGGTGTCGAGCGTGTCGATCAGGAACTCCTCACCGCGCTCGGCGCTCGCGTCGACCACCCGCCCGTGCTCGAAGCGCAGCCGCACCCCGGCGACCTCGCGACCGCCGTAGACCGACGGGAACGAGAAGGCGACCTCACCGCTGGCCGAGTCCTCGATCGGTCCGGTGAAGAACTCGCCGTCGGGCATGTTGTGCTCGCCGACGCAGGGGACGAAGGTGCGCTCGGAGACGTTGAGGGTTACGTCCGTGCCGTTGGGCGCGACGATCCGGACCTCCTCGCGGCCCTCGATCCACTCGGCGAGGCGACGGACCTCGTCGGACTGGCGCTGCCACGCGGTGACCGGCTCCTCATCGGTGGCCAGGCAGGCCGCGTAGTAGAAGTCCTCGTAGCGCGCGAGCGACATGCCCGCCTCGCTCGCGTAGGCGTGCGTCGGGAAGAGCGTGACGTTCCAGCGATACTCGCCAGCGGCGGCGCGTCGCATCGAGGTCTCCATCAGCGGCTTGCGCGCCCGGGCGTGGCGGGTCTGGCGCTTCGGGTCGACGGCGCTGAGCTCGCGGGCGTTGGCGTCGGCCATGATCGCGATTCGCACGTCGGCGTTCTCGGCCGTCCAGGTCGAGGTCGGCGGGATCCAGTCGAGCTGCTCCTCGGAGGCGAGCTCGTAGAATGCGGGCCCCGCGCCCTCGGTCGTGAGCTGCATGACGGGCAGGCCGCCGGCGCGCAGCACCTCCTCGTAGACCGCCTGCACGAGCGGCTCGGCCGTCGTGGTCGACTGGATGACGCAGACGTCGCCGGTCTCGACGCGGGTCGAGTACCGGACGAGGATCTGGGCGAGCGCGTCGGCGCGCTGGTCTCTCATGCGGCCTCCCTGGTGGCGGGTGGTGCGTGCTCGGCGCGGGCGGCCACGCGCTCGAGGAGCCAGCGGTGCAGACCGTCCTCCCCGCTGATCTCCGGGTGAAAGGCTACGGCGAGGACGTCGCCGCGGCGGACGGCGACCGGGCGCTCACCGACGGAGGCCAGGACCTCGACCTCTTCGCCGTGCTCCTCGACCCACGGCGCGCGGATGAACACCGCCCGCACCCGGATGGTCCGCGAGCCGGCGCCCCCGAGCGGCAGCTCGATCTCCTCCTCGAAGCTCGCGGCCTGACGACCAAAGGCGTTGCGCTGTGCGCGGATGTCGAGCACGTCGAGGTGGTCACGGTCGAGCATGATCAGGCCGGCGCATGTCCCCAGGGTCGGCGTTCCGGCGCGCACCAGCTCGCGCAGCGGCTCGGCCAGCCCCTCGCGCTCGATCCCGAGCGTCATGGTCGTGGACTCGCCGCCGGGAATGACGAGCGCATCGAGGCCGGCGAGGTCGGCCGGCTCGCGGACGACCCGCGGTTGGGCCCCCAGTTCGGCGAGCACTCGCACGTGCGCCGCGAAGTCACCCTGAAGGGCGAGGACGCCGACGACCGCCACGGCGCGCGCCTACCAGCCGCGATGCTGGAGCAGTCCGTCGCCGTTCGGACCGGCAAGGGCGGAGATCTCGAGACCGGCCATGGCCGCGCCGAGCCCGCGCGAGGCTCCGACCACGCGCTCGGGCTGGTCGAAGTGGGTGGTGGCCTCGACGATCGCCGCGGCGGTCCGATCCGGGTCCTCCGACTTGAAGATTCCCGAGCCGACGAACACGCCCTCGGCGCCGAGCTGCATCATCAGCGCCGCGTCGGCCGGCGTGGCGATTCCGCCGGCCGAGAAGTTGACCACCGGAAGCTTGCCGCTCTCGGCGATCTCGCGCACGAGGTCGAGCGGCGCTCCAAGCTCCTTGGCCGCCTTGTAGAGCTCGGCGTCGTCGAGGGCGCCCAGGCGGCGGACCTCGCCCTGGATGGCGCGCATGTGGCGCACGGCCTCGACGACGTTGCCGGTTCCGGCTTCGCCCTTGGTGCGGATCATGGCCGCGCCCTCGCCGATGCGCCGCAGCGCCTCGCCCAGGTTCGTCGCGCCGCACACGAACGGGACCTTGAACGCCCACTTGTCGATGTGGTTGGCCTCGTCGGCCGGGGTCAGGACCTCGGACTCGTCGACGTAGTCGACCTCGAGGGCCTCGAGCAGCTGGGCCTCGACGAAGTGACCGATGCGCGCCTTGGCCATGACCGGAATGGTCACGGCCGCCTTGATCCCCTCGATCATCGAGGGATCAGACATGCGGGCGACCCCGCCGGCGCTGCGGATGTCGGCCGGCACGCGCTCGAGGGCCATGACCGCGACCGCGCCCGCGGCCTCGGAGACCCGGGCCTGGTCGGGGGTGACCACGTCCATGATCACGCCGCCCTTGAGCATCTCGGCGAGGCCGGTCTTTACCCGGTGGGTGGCGACGTCGCGCATCCCCTCATCCTAGCTCCGGGCGGATGGCGGCTCGGGGCGCGAGCGAGGCGGCCCACGTGCGCCGGGCGGATCCGGTAGAAGACGGGCGAGCGATCACGGGGAGGGTGGTCCTGGACACCGAGCAGCAATCGACCGACCTCGTGCTGTCCGGCGGCGGCGTGCTCGGGATCGCGCACGTCGGCGTGGTGTCCGCGCTCGCGGAGCACGGCTACCGGTTCGAGCGCATCGCGGGCACCTCGGCCGGCTCGATCGTCGGTTCGCTGCTCGCCGCGGGCATGCCGAGCGCGCGTCTCGCGGAGATCATGGGGAGCCTCGACTACCCGAGCTTCCTCGACAAGGACACGCTCGACCGGATTCCCCTGCTCGGGCCGCCGCTCTCGGTCGTGCTCGAGAACGGCTACGCGGAGGGCGCCCGGTTCGTCGAATGGCTCGGCGGGGAGCTCGCCGCGCTCGGAGTGACGACCTTCGGCGACCTCCGCCTCGACGACGACCGCGCCGGCACGCGGCCCGAGCGCCGCTGGCGGCTCGTGGTCATGGCGGCGGACGTGACGCGCGGGCAGTTCGTCCGCCTGCCGTGGGACTACGAGCGCTACGGCCTCGACCCCGACGAACAGCGCGTGGTCGACGCGGTCCGCGCCTCGATCTCGGTTCCGTACCTGTTCGAGCCGGCCCGGCTGCGCCACCCCGGCGGAGAGTCGCTGCTGGTCGACGGGGGCCTGATCTCGAACTACCCGATCGACGTCTTCGATCGCACCGACGGGAAGCGCCCGCGCCGGCCCACCTTCGGGGCGATCGTCGTCCCGCGGCTGCCGGCCGAGAGCCCGAGGCTGGGCGTTCCCGGGCTCCGCGCCGCCCGCCTGCTCCCGCCGTTTCGCTTCCTCGAGGCTCTCGTCGCGACCGCCCTCTCGGGCCGCGACCAGGGCTATCTCGCCCAGCCGTGGGTGAAGGCGCGCTCGATCGAGGTCGACAACCTCGGCGTCAATCCGTTCGACTTCTCGATCGGGCCCCAGGTCGTCGATCGGCTCTACCAGAGCGGTCACCGCGCGGCGACCGATTTCCTCGTCGGCTGGTCCTTTCCCGAGTACATCGCCAGGTACCGCCGCCCTGCGGCCTGACCGGCCGTCCAACGGCTCAGACGGGCACCTCGGAGGGGACTCGGGCGGCCGGCGCCCAGTCGGGGCGTAGCTCGAAGGCGGCCTCGCCGTCCTGGGTGGCCACGCCGAGGACCTGGTGGAGCTCGAGAAAGTCGCGATCGAAGGTCGCGCGTGAGCCGACGATGTAGAGGCGCCACACGCGAGCGCGGGCCTCGCCGACCTCGGCCACCGCCTCGGCCCAATGGGCCTCGAGGTTGTCCTCCCACCCCTTGAGGGTGAGCGAGTAGTGCTCGCGCAGATTCTCCTCGTGGCGGAGCTCGAACCCGGCGTCGGTCATGGCCGAGATGATCCGCCCGGGTCCGGTCAGCTCTCCGTCCGGGAAGACGTAGCGATCGATGAAGCCGTCACGGATCAGAGACATGTACTGGTCGTCCTTGCGGGTGATGCAGTGATTGAGCAGCCGTCCCCGCGGGCGGAGCTTGCCGCGCAGGTAGCCGAAGTAGGCCGGCAGCTGGTCGAGCCCGACGTGCTCGGTGAGGCCGATCGAGGCGATCGCGTCGTAGCCCTCGCCGGGCGCGTCGCGGTAGTCGAGGCGGCGGACCTCGGCCCGATCGCCGAGACCGGCCTCGGCGATCGCCCGCTGGCCCCATTCGACCTGCTCGCGCGAGAGCGTCACCCCGAGGACCTCGACGCCGTAGTGACGCGCCGCGTGCACCACGAACCCGCCCCAGCCGCAGCCGACGTCGAGCACGCGCATGCCCGGCCGCAGCCCGAGCTTGCGGCAGACGAGATCGTGCTTGACGAACTGGGCCTCCTCGAGCGTGGCCTCGGCGTCGGGATAGACCGCGCACGTGTAGGCCATCGAGGGCCCGAGCAGCCACTCGTAGAAGCGGTTCGAGACGTCGTAGTGGTGGGAGATCGCCTCGGCGTCACGGTGCTTCGAGTGGCGGCGCCCGTGCGCGCGGGCCTCGATCGGCGGCGGGTCGATGGGGCGCAGCGCCCGGAGGCCGACCGCGCGCAACACGTTCAGGCGCTCGGCCCACGAGACGTTGCCGTCGGTGGCCGCCCACAGGCGGCGCAGGCAGGTGTAGAGGTCGCCGTGAATCTCGAGGCCGCCGGAGATGTAGGCCCGCGCCAGGCCGAGGTCGTTGCGCGCCTGGACGATGTAGCGGACAGCCCGCGGCGAGCGGAGCTCGACACCGACGGCGGCGTCGCGCGGCCCGAAGCGGCTGCCGTCGTAGGCGCGGAACTCGATCCCGGTCCGCGAGCCGGTGATCCGGTCGAAGGCCTCGGCGACCCCCATCTCAGCCACGCTCGACACACTTCTGGTAGAGGTCGAGCAGCCGGCCGTCGCCGTCGTAGGTCCGCTTGAGCGCCGCGTAGGTCTCCCCGTTGTAGAGGCGCCAGAACTCCTCGCGCGCGTAGAAGGAATCGGAGTAGAGCGACTTGCGCCCGCCGAGCTCGCCCACGACCTGCTCGATGCGGCGGTTGTGCGTACCGTCCGGCTCGCCGTCGGCCAGCGCCACGGTCGACCAGAAGCCGAAGTTGACGTAGGTGGTGTTCGGCTCGAGGGCGTAGAGGTCCCAGCGGGCGCCCGGGTCGCGCGCGCGCAGCGGGCAGACCCAGAACGGCGAGATCCCGATCTCGCGCACGAAGAAGTCGAAGAACTCGGCGGCGCGGTCGATCGGAACCTCGATGTCCTGGACGACGTGCTCCTGCTCGGGGCGCCCGCGCAGGCGCTGGATCCGGGCGTAGGGCCCGTAGCGCTTCTCGAGGTCGACGAGCCTCCAGTAGGTGCTCGAGCGCAGCAGGCGCTTGGGCACCAGCCGCCGCACGCGGGGGTTCTGCACGCCGAACACGCGCGAGCACCAGAACCAGTCGGTGTCCCACCGCCACAGGAAGTCGCGCACGCTCAGGTGATCGGTCCGCCGCCGCTGAAGCGAGCGGTAGTAGATGTCCATGCCGGTGTAGTCGCTGGTCTCGGGAGCCTCGTCGGCGAGGGTGCCGAGGGTCAGGTACATCTCGTGCGCTCCGAACACCGCGCCGTCGACGAAGTCGACGGGCTCCCCCTGGTAGGCGCGCTCGGCGCAGACCTCGTTCATGACCGAGAAGTACGCGCCGCGCTCGTCGAAGGGCACGTGGCGGAGCTTCACGAACGGCCCGACCGGCTCGAGCTCGATCTCCAGGCGCAGGGCGTAGCCCAGCGTCCCGTAGGAGTTGGGAAAGCCGAAGAAGAGGTCGCGGTGCTCGTTGTCGGGGCGAGCGATGACGATCCGCCCGTCCCCGGTGAGCAGCTCGAGCTCACGCACCGACTCGTGCGGCATGCCGTTGCGAAAGGAGGAGGCCTCGATACCCAGTCCGCTGACCGCGCCGCCCTGGGTGATGGTCTTGAGCTGCGGGACCACGAGCGGCATGAGCCCGTGCGCGAGGGTCGCGTCGACGAGTTGCTCGTAGGTGGTCATGCCTCCGACCTGGGCGGTGCGTGCGGCGGGGTCGATCGAGAGGACGGTGTCGAGGCCGGCGACATCCAGGCGCGGCGCGCGGGTGCGCTCGCGCACGCGAAAGAGGTTCGAGCTCGACTTGCCGAGGCGGACGGGCGCGCCCTCGGGCGTGGCCGCGAGCTGTTCGCGCAGCTCGGCCTTCCGGGCCTCGTAACGACTTGGCGCGCTCGTACTCATCCTCCCACCCTAAGGGCCGGTGCATGCGCCTGTCTCGCGGCCATGCCGCGCAGCGTCCTACGGCGCGGACTCTCAACCCCGGGCGGCCACCACGGGGTAGCGGCTGGTGGTCAGGAAGGCCGCGGGATCCTCGTTGGCCTCGGTCACTTCGTACGAACGGCCCTCGCTCATGGCAGGCACGAATAGCCCGCGCAGCGATTCAGGCCAGAGCTCGACGCGGACGTCGAGGGTCCGATAGGTGTCGAGAGCGCGCTGGTCGCGCGTGGCCAGGATGGACCCGTGCTCTGCCGCCGCCGCCCCCACCAGCGCGTCGTACACGGAGCCTCCTGCGATCCCGTGGGAGTCGAGTCGAGCCAGCAACGAGGCTGCCGCGCGGGTGCCGAGGAAGCGGCTGTGCGGGAAGTTCCCGGCCAGCAGTCGAGCGACTGCCGCCGGGGTTCGCCGGGCCGGCGGCGGAAGGCGGGTCAGCACCGAGAAGGCCTCGAACGCGGCATGACCGCAGAGCCCCAGCCGTTTGTCGCCGAGCGCCCGGAACGTTCGACGATGTTGGTCGTGATCGGTGACGACGAGGGCGACGGCGACGCTCGTATCCACGAGCAGGTCAGGGTCGCCGCTACTTTTGGCCGCCATCGCGCAGGGATCGGACGATGTCGTCGTCGATGCCCGTCCCGGACGCTGGTATCACGAGCCGTCCGGCGCGCTCGTCGAGAGCATCCTCTGCCGGAACGTCGACACGGATGCCGGTTCCGTCGGCGGAGACCTCGACGACGCCGGGACGAAGACCGAGGCTGTCCCGCAGTGACTTGGGAATCACCAGTCGCCCAGCCCCATCGATGGTTGCTCTCATGCCTGCAACCTACCAGTGAAATGGTTGGCAGCCTGAGGGCACCGTCGCGCCCAGCGTCCCCGCGCCTGATGACCACCAGGGTGCGGTCGGCGCTCAGGCGACTGGGAAGGCGGCCCCCGACCTGGGCGTCCGCGCGGTCCGGGTCGACCGACAGCACCGCGTCCACACCGGCACGTCGAGGCCGGATCTGCGGTACGGGGCACTCGGCGCGCGCCCCGGTGGCCGCGGCGTCTACTTCAGCTTGAACGCCTTGATGCGGTCCGCGTACGCCGACTCGTCGCGCGCGTAGACCGCGTAGGCCAGCGCCTGGACGATCCCCAGGAGCGCCGTGTGGGAGCGCACGTACCCCGGACTGTCCGAGGAGTAATAGAGCCGGTGGCGAGCCAGCTTGGCCACCTCGCACAGCGACGCGTCGCAGATGACCACGGTCTCCGCGCCGCGGTGGCGGGCGAACTTGAGAGCGCGGGTCACCAGCGGGTGGGCGCGGCCGGCGGAGAAGGCGATGACCAGGGTCTGCTCGTCCACCCGACCGAGCCGGGCCAAGGCCTCCTGGCTCGCGCTGGCCACGACCTCGCAGCGCAGGTCGAGCAGGAGCAGGAGGTGGCGCAGATAGCTCGCGAAGAAGGCCATCTGATCGGTGCCGCAGACGACGATCCGATCGGCGCGCGAGATGATGTCGACCGCCGCCTCGACCTCCTCGCGGTCGATCCGCCGCGCGGTCTCCTCGAGGTTGGCGTGGTCGGCGGCCAGGGCGGCCTCGAACTGGGTCTGGTCGAGCGGGAAGAGCGGCGCCGAGGGCAGCGGCTCGAGGCCGGTCTCCGGGTTGTCGCGCCAGCGGCGGTACTCCTCGCGGGCAGCGGCCTGGAGCCCGGGAAAGCCCTCGAAGCCGAGCGCCTGAGCGAAGCGGACCACCGTCGAGCTCGAGGTGTTCGCCCGGCGGGCGAGCTCCTCGGCGGTGTGGAAGGCGGCCTCGTCGAGGTGGTCGACGATGTAGCGGGCCACGTCCTTCTGCGAGCGCGAGAAGCCGTCGAAGCGCTCGCGGATCTCCGCGGAGAGGGTGACGAGCTGGGCGGTGGCGGTCACGGTGGGCGGCACGCCCCTCGATTCGCCCAGGTGTGGAGAGTTCCTTCCCGCGGGTAGTCCGCCTAGCGTGGCCGAGAGCGCACGCGTGTCCGTGGTGATGCTGACCCACAACCGCTCCACGCAGACCCTGAGCAGCCTCGGCGAGCTGCAGGCGCTGCCCGAGCGCCCCCCGATCGTCGTCGTCGACAACGCCTCGAGCGACGGCACTGTGGTGGCGGTGCGCAGCCAGTTTCCGTCCGTGCGCGTGATCGAGCTCCCCGAGAACGTCGGCGCCGCGGGGCGCAACCACGGCGTCGAGGCGGTGGCCACGCCGTACGTCGCCTTTTCCGACGACGACTCGTGGTGGGCGCCCGGCGCATTGGCCCGCGCCGTCGAGGCCTTCGACCGCCATCCCCGGCTCGGCGCGGTGCACGCGCGCATCCTCGTCGGCGCCGACGAGCGCGAGGACCCGATCTGTGCCGAGCTGCGCGAGAGCCCGCTCCCCGGGGATCGCTCGCTGCCCGGCAGGCCGCTGCTCGGATTCCTGGCCTGCGCGATCGTCTTCCGGCGCTCGGCCTTCTCGGGCGTAGGTGGCTTCGAGCGCCAGGTGATGATCGGCGGCGAGGAGGAGTGGCTCGCCTGCGACCTCGCGGGCGCGGGCTGGGAGATCCGCTACCTGCCCGAGGTCGTCGCCCACCACGATCCGCCCGGCCGCGACCTCGCCGCCCGCGACGAGCGCCGTCGCATCGGGCTGCGCAACGCGCTGTGGTTCTCGTGGCTGCGCCGGCCGGTCTCTAGCTCGCTGCGGCGGACTCTCCATCTCGCCCGGACCACCCCGCACGACCGCCTGACCCTGCTCGGTTTCTGGGACGCGCTGCGCTCGCTGGGTTCACAGGCGCCGTCGCGCCGGGTGGTCCCTCCCCACGTCGAGCACATGCTGCGTCTGCTCGACCGCCCGCAGATGGAGTCGAAGGTGCGGCGGTACGTGTCCTAGGGTGTGCCCTTCATGACCAGCGCCGAGCAGACGCAGGCCGAAGGCGACGCCGCCCACGTCGCCTGGGACATCGAGCCGCTCGTCGACGGCGAGGGCGAGGCCGGGGTCGAACGCCTGCTCGACCTCGCCACGGCCCGAGCCCGGGCCTTTGCCGAGCGTCACGAGGGCCGGGTGGCCGAGCTCGGCGGCGGCGAGCTCGTCGCCGCCATGCGCGACCTCGGCGAGATGCAGGAGCTGGCGGGGCGCGCCGGCTCCTACGCGAGCCTGTGGTTCTCGACCAACACCCAGGACGCCCCGCGCGGAGCGCTCGTGCAGCGCGTCCAGGAGCGCGGTACCGAGATCCAGACCGCGCTGCTGTTCTTCGACCTCGAGTGGGCCGCGCTCGACGACGACCGGGCCGAGGAGCTGCTGGCCACCGAGGGGCTCGACTTCTGCCGCCACTACCTCGCGACGCTGCGCCGCTACCGCCCGCACCTGCTCACCCAGCCCGAGGAACGGGTCCTGGCCGAGAAGCGGGTGACCGGCGAGAGCGCGTGGGAGCGGCTCTTCTCCGAGCTGGTCTCCGCCGTCGAGGTCGACGCCCCCCGCGCGGACGGGGTCGGGTCGAACGGGGAGGGCGCAACCGAGCGCGTCGCTCTCGACGCCGCGCTCAGCCGCCTGACCTCCCCCGACCGCGAGGTACGCCGCACCACCGCCGAGGCGGTCACCGAGGCGCTGGCTCCCGGGCTGCGGACCCGCGCCTACCTGTTCAACACCCTCCTCCACGACAAGGCGGTCGACGATCGCCTGCGCGGCTACCGCTCCTGGATCTCCAGCCGCAACCTCGCCAACGAGGCCAGCGACGAGTCGGTCCAGGCGCTGGTCGAGGCGGTCAAGGGTCGCTACGAGCTGCCGCGGCGCTGGTACCGCCTCAAGGCCCAGCTGCTCGGGATCGATCGGATCGCCGACTACGACCGCATGGCTCCGGTGGTCACCGAGGACGAGACCATGCCCTGGCCCGAGGCCCGCGAGCTCGTGCTCGAGGCCTACGGTGCCTTCTCGCCCGAGCTCGGCCGCCTCGCGCGCGGCTTCTTCGACGAGAGCCGGATCGACGCGCCGCTGCGGCCGGGCAAGCGCGGGGGGGCGTTCTGCGCCTACACCGTTCCCTCGAGCCCGTCCTACGTGATGCTCAACTGGACCTCGAAGCGCCGCGACGCGCTCACCCTGGCCCACGAGCTCGGTCATGGGGTCCACGCCGACCTCGGGGCGAGCCAGGGGATCTACCACCAGCACACGCCGCTGACCCTGGCCGAGACCGCCTCGGTGTTCGGCGAGGAGATGCTCTTCGCGCGGCTGCTCGAGCAGACCGACTCCGCGGACTCGCGCCTCGCCCTGCTGGCCGGCTCGATCGAGGACTCGATCGCCACGGTGTTCCGCCAGACCGCGATGAACCAGTTCGAGGACCGCGTGCACAGCGCGCGGCGCGAGGAGGGTGAGCTGCCGGTCGAGCGCTTCGGTGAGCTCTGGCGGGAGTCCCAGTCCGAGATGCTCGGCGACTCGGTCGAGCTCACCGAAGGCTACGACACGTGGTGGTCCTACATCCCCCACTTCATCCACACGCCGGGCTACGTCTACGCCTACGCCTACGGGCAGCTGCTGGCCCTGTCGGTCTACGAGCGCTACCTCGAGGAGGGTGAGTCGTTCGTCCCGCTCTACCTCGAGATGCTCTCGGCCGGCGGCTCGCGCTCGCCCGAGGAGCTCGGGCGGATCGTCGGCGTAGACCTGGCCGATCCGGGCTTCTGGGACGCGGGGCTGGCGCTCGTCGAGCGCCAGCTCCAGGAGGCCGAGGCCGCCGCCCGCGAGGTCGTCGGCGACGGCCGGGCCGCCGGCTGATGGTCCTCGGCCGCATCGAGCACGACGTCGTCCCCGGCGTCCACCGCGTCCGCGACTCGTTCGTCAACTGGTACCTCGTCGAGGAGGAGGGGCGGGTGACGGTGGTCGACGCCGGACTGCCGCCCTCGTGGGAGTCGCTGCACACCGCCCTGGGCCGGATCGGGCGCATCCCCGGGGATATCGAGGCGATCATCCTCACCCACGCCCACGCCGACCACCTCGGTTTCGCCGAGCGCGCGCGCACCGAGCTGGGCGTTGCGGTCTGGGCTCACGAGGACGAGGCGTGGCTCACGCGCCACCCGCTGCGCTACAAGACGGAGCGGCTGCCGATCCCCTACCTCCGCCACGCCGAGGCCCGACGGTCGCTGCGCGGCCTGCTGCGCACCGGAGCGCTGTTCACGCAGGCGATCGGCGCGGTCAGCACCTTCGAGGACGGCGACGCCCTCGATCTACCCGGGCGACCGCGAGTGGTCTACACGCCGGGCCACACCTTCGGCCACTGCTCGTTTCACCTACCCGACCGCGATGTGGTCATCGCCGGCGACGCCCTCGTCACCCTCGACCCCTACACCGGCGCTACAGGGCCGCGGGTGCCACCGCGCGGCTCGACGGCAGACTCACGCCAGGCCGTCCGCTCGCTCGATCGCCTGGCCGAGACCGCCGCGGCCACGCTCCTGCCGGGACACGGCGAGCCTTGGCGCGACGGCGCGGCCGAGGCCGCGCAGCTTGCCCGGAGTGCTGGAGTGGCCTGAGGGCGACGACTTCGGCGACCGCGCGTCGGGGCGCTAGTCGGCGTTCACCCGGACACGTCGCAGGTCGCTCCGTCGCTCGTCCAGCAGCGGACGATGTCGCGCATCGACAGGATGCCGAGAACCTCCGAGCGGTCGTCGAGAACGATGACGTGGCGGACCGACTTCTTGGTCATCTCCTCGGCCGCACGCTCGAGCGGCCAGTCGACCTGGGCGAAGATCAGGTTCGACGAGAGATGGTCTCGGACCAGTTCGGTGTTGAAGTCCTGACCCGCTCCGCTCGAGTGCAGCAGGTCGCGCTCGGTGATGATGCCGGGCCCCTGCCCGTCGTTGTCCATCACGACCGCCGCGCCAACGTTGCGCTCGGTCATCCGCCGTGCGGCGTCTTGGAGCGTGTGGCTGGGCCCCACGGTGACGACGATCTCGTTCATTCCGTCGCGGACCATCATCTGATTGAGAACTCCCTCTCGTGCGGACCGCCACGAACCTTAACCGAACGGCTACGCGCGCGTAGGTCGCCTACGCGGTCGGCTCCCGTACCGCCACGAACGGCTCGATCGCACCCTCACTGTCGACGAGGTAGAGGGTGCCCTCGTAGGGAAACGCGGTCTCGGCGCGGTACCCGAGGGCGATGGCTGCCAGTGCCGTGCCCGCGATCCGGTGTACGTCGCGGACCACCCCGATGTGAAAGAGGGAGCGAACCTCGCTGGTCAGGTCGCCGTCGCCGGCCCGCAGCGCGATGCGGAGGTCGTCGCGGACGCCCAGCGCCGCCACTGAGACGCCGATGTTCTCGAGCTCGTCGGAGGTGACCGCGGCCAGCGCCCGCGCGCGGCCGAGCGACACCCGCCGCAGCAGCCTCTGGCTCTCACCCCGTCCGAGCACCACCGGCACGCGCTCCTCCTTGGCGCGCGCGATGTTCTGTGCCTCGGCGTCGCGCTCGATCGCGACCACGGGAACGCCGAGGTCGCGCAGGAGGAGGCACAGCCGCAGGCCGACCTGACCGAGTCCGACGACGACCACGTGGTCGCGGCGCGGAACCGCCGACGAGCCGACGATTCCGGTCAGGCGCCGGTCGAGGAGGCGGTTGACCAGGCCCGCGGTCAGGACCGCCGCGAACCCCACGGTGAGCAGCATGCCCGCGGCCGAGAACAACTTGAACCACGCGGGTCCCTGATCGGCCTCCGTGTTCGGGCCCACGGTGACCGTCACCTTCGCGGTGACGTAGACCGCGTCGACGACCGAGAGACCGAGAGTGAGCGCCGCCACGACCGTCTCGAGGACGAGCACGGCGAGGAACCCGGCCAGCCCGACGACGAGGATGCGCGCGCTCGGGTCGAATGGACTCGCGAGCGCCTCGAGTCCCCTCAGCAGGCGCCGAGCTCGGCCGGTGCGGGGAGCTTCGAGGGCGCGACGGGCGGGCCGACCGCCTCGGGCCTCGAAGCCGGCGCTGGCGGAGGGCGTGTCTATCAGGGACATCAGCTGAGGATCGAGACACGGACCGGCAAGCGAGGGTGCGACGATGTCGGCCATGGAGAGGACCCGGACGTTCTCGACGGTCCGCTCGAGCTGATCCGCCACGCCGCGCCCGAAGATCGTCACGAGCAGCGGGATGCCGGGGCGCGTGTGGGCCACGACGAGAGCGATCCGCAGCGAGACGACGTCCGAGCGCGAGATGACGACGACGGTGTCCACCTCGTTCTCGAGTGCGTCGCCGATGTCGCGGTCGCTCGGCTCGATCAGGCGACGGACGGTCGCCCCGCCGGTGTCGAGCGCGCGTCCGGTGGTGTCGGCCAGCGTTCCGTGACCGACGAGGAGGACACGGCGGCGGGCGGAGCCGGCTTCGGGCCCCCGGTCGGCCTCTGCCGTCCCGCGGTGTCGCGCCGTCGTATCAGCCACCCCGGGTCAGCTCCTCGCTGAGCTCCCACAGCCGTCGGCGGGCGCTGGGGTCGTAGGCCTGGCGGTCGGCGCGCGACTCCTTGAGTCCGTCGAAGAAGCGACCAGTGACCCCGTCGAGCTCGTCGGCGACCGCGAGCCGCGTCAACGCCTCGACGCCCTCGGCCACCGTGCTTCGAGCGCGCCCGACGTGATCGCGGACCATCTTGGTCTCCATGAGGGTGGCGGGATGCAGCGCGTTGACGGTGATGCCCTGCTCCCCGCCGAGGCGCTCGGCCAGCTCGAAGGAGAACATGATCTGCGCGAGCTTGCTCTGACCGTAGGCGCGAGAGCCGCTGTAGCCGCGCTCGAGCATGACGTCGTCGAAGTCGATCGGACTCTGCCCGATCGAGGCCACGTTCACGATCCGCGCCGGCGCCGAGCGCCGCAGGAGGGGAAGCAGCAGCTCGCTGAGGAGAAAGTGCGAGAGGTAGTTGACGGCGAAGGTGAGCTCATAGCCATCGTGGCTCAACTCGCGCTCGTCGACGATGATCCCGCCGTTGTTGACGAGCACGTCGAGGCGCTCGTGGGTCTTCTCGACCTCGGCGGCGAGGCGGCGGACCTCCGCGAGTGAGGACAGGTCGGCGACGTGGAGGTAAGCGCTCCGCGCACCGGCGGCTCGCAGCTCGGCCAGGGTCTCCTCGCCGCGGTCGCGGGAGCGCCCGTGGACGAGGACCGTCGCGCCGCCGGAGGCCAGCTCGTGGGCGGTGGCCCGCCCGAGCCCGTCGGTCGCGCCGGTGATGAGGATGGTTTGGCGTTCAATCGGGTCCACTCGCTCCCATGTTCCCCGCCCGCCACTTTGCTCACCTGCCACTTGTCGAGACGACGGGATCTAGGCTTGGAGGCGCGATGTCCGTCCCCCGGCTCCCTCGTCTGGTCGTCTCGGCGCTTCTGGCGGCCGTGCTCGTCGCCGGCTGCGGGGGCTCCGACACCCAGATTCCGGCCGGGGTCGCCCAAGCTCTCGTGCGCGAGATCGACAGCATCGAGAGTCGGGTGAGCGCGGGTGAGTGCCGGCAGGCGAAGTCGAGCATGCAGCAACTCGGCCGGACGGCTGGAGAGCTTCCCGAGGACGTCGACACGGATGTACGCACTACCCTCGCGGGCGGGATCGACCGGCTCGGCCGGCTCGTCAGGGCTGAGTGCAAGCAGAAGCCCAAGCCGACGCCGAAGCCCGAACCGGTCGAGGAGGCCCCCGAGCCGGAGTACGTGCCGCCGGCGGTCGACACCGCTCCGGAGCCCGCGCCGGAGCCCGCGCCGGAGGTCGAGCCTCAGCCTCAGGAAGAGCCCAAGCAGCAGGATCCGGCTCCGGAGGAAGAACCGGCGAACGAGCAGCCGAAGCAGGAGCCCAATCAGTCCGGCCAACCGACCGAGGAGCCGAAGTCCGACGGCGACGGCGGCTCCGACGTCTGCCCTCCGGGAGACTCCGCCACCTGCTGAGCCCTCGCCCTCAGCACCCGCGGCGTTCGGGTGCGCGCACGTCGCGGAACTTCACCAGCCGGTCCAGGATCGGCGTCGCCAGCGATCGGGCGGAGTCAGAGCTCGTGGCTCGGGTCGCCGCGCCGTCGAGCGCCGTGGATGCGTAGGTGGCACTAGTGCCCGGATGCGAGCGGACGTAGCGCTCGAGCTCGAAGAGCACCACGCGGCTGCCCTGGTCCGTGCGCCTCGCGAGCGCCGGGTCGTTCGAGTCTGTGACCCGAACGAGCTCGTCCTGGTAGGGGAAGACCCTCACCGCCTCCGGGATGAAGGCGTGGTTCCAGGCGCCCTGCTCGGTCTGGAGGTTGCTGAACATCGTGAACGAGCTCTCGGTCTTGAGCCCGAGGTAGGGGCTGAGGCTGTTCACCACGAGCACGAGGATTCCGACGACGAAGATCGGATGCCCGACCCTCAGCGAGCCCCGCGGACGGAGCCTCGGGCCGCCGCGTCGCAGGGCGAGCCCGAGCAGGAGCGCCGCGGACAGCGCGAGAGCCACTAGGAGGAGCCGCGTGCCGTTCGAGATCAGCGCGCCTGCCAGGCTCGGCTCGGAGGCGAAGACGACGGCGGCCGCGAGCCAGCAGCCGATCAGGACAGGCAGGACAACCCGAGAGCCGGCCCGGCGCTGGGCCCGCCCGGCCCAGCGGCCGAGCCCGGGGCGCTCCACGGCGAGGGCGCGCAGTCGACTCGGCGTGTCGGGGGGCAGAAAGGCGACGTACAGGGCCAGCGCGAGCGCGGAGAACGGAACGTTGCCGGCGAGGGCGAGCACGGTATGGAACCCGCCGCCCAGGGCGAGACCGACGAGGCGGGTCCGCGGGACGGCGAGCAGCAGGGGCAGCGCGACCTCGATCGCCACGGTGCCGTAGATCGAAGGGGCGACCCGCCAGGCGCCGTCGAGGAGCGACGGGTCGAACCACGCGACCCGGCTGGACAGAGCCGCCGCGCAGCTGACCGCGCCGTCGAAGAAGCCCGTGTTCATCTTGGCGATCGCAGCGGCCGCGTAGACGACGAGGAGCTGCACTCGCAGGAACGGAGCGATCCGCTCGAACAGCGCGCCGGGTCCCGGTAGGCGGCGGCTTCTCGCGGTCGTCCAGCCCACATAGGTCAGCAAGCAGGCGCAGCTCACGAGCACGAGCAGCGTGTGGCTGCCCACGTCGGGCATGTCGAGCGCCACGGAGACGACCTCCGCCGCGACCATCGTCAGGAAGCGGCGAACCGAGGTGGGCCGAAGCATCGTCCACAGCGCCGCGACGACCACCACGAAGTGTGGGGAGAGGACCTCGAAGCCGAACCACCGGAGCTGATGAAGGATCAGGGAGAGGGCAAAGGCCGCGGCGAAGAGGCCGAACAGCCAGGTCGCGTCGGCGGGCGGGGCGGCCCGGCCGGGCGGCGGCGTGCTCATGCGAGCGATCGTCGCAGGCAGTCGGGTTGGCAGCCGAGGGTTCGATGAGTCCTGCTGCCGGCCGCGGTCTCAGGGACAGTGTTCGTTGCCGAGCCTCGACGCGCCCGCAACGTCCGCAACCACCACCACTACCCGAAGGAGCCCCTTCATGCCCAACTACGTCGATGGATTCGTACTGCCCGTCCCCGAGGACAGACTCGATGACTATCTCCGCACGGCGCGCGAGGCGGCCAAGATCTGGCGCGAGCACGGCGCGCTCGAAGTCCGGGAGTGCGTCGCCGACGACGTGAAGGTGGGCGAGGTCACGTCCTTCCCGCGCAGCGTCCAGGTCGAGCAGGGCGAGACCGTCGTCTTCGCCTGGATCCTGTTCGAGTCGCGCGAGCACCGCGACCGCGTGAACGCCGAGGTTATGGAGGACCCGCGCTTTAAGGAGATGATGACCCCGGAGGCCATGCCCGTCGACGGGCAGCGCATGATCTTCGGCGGCTTCAGCGTCGCCGTGGAGGAGTGAACGTTCGTCACTCCGGCCGACGCCGCAAACCTCGCCGGTGAGGACGGTGGCGACGAACGGCTCGTGCGTGCGGGGAGCGCGCGTTCCGAGCCGGTCGTCGCCAGGCGTTACCTCAACGCCTGTACAGAGCGAAGTAGGCGATCAGGGTGTCCTTGCAGCTGGGCTCGATGTTGCTGCTCCTGCTGCCCTTGATGCCGCCGTTCGGGTAACCGACGAACCTGACCCGCCTGTAGTACGCGTCCACCGCGGGGCCCCCGCTGCAGCCGGTGAACCTGCGGTCGCGGAAGTGAGCGTTGGTGGAAGAGACGAGGTAGTCGCACCTCTGGTTGATGAAGGACCAGCGATGCGACACCTCGGACCACCCAGTGGCCGTGCTCGCGAAATTGCTGAACCAGACGTTGTTCGTTCCGATGC
>JBBSNG010000002.1:0-30645 GCA_038232755.1 Solirubrobacterales bacterium
GCCTCGGCGGCGCCGATCTCGGCCTCGGGCGCGTCGCTCGGCGTGGCAACCGCGGGCGCCGCGGCGCCGGAACCGTTGGCCTCGACGGCCGCGAGCACGTCGACCGTGTTCACGCGGCCGCGCGGCCCGGTGCCTCGGACGCTGCTCAGGTCGATCCCGTGGGCGCCGGCGATGCGGCGGGCGACGGGCGTGGCGTCGGCGGCCCGGCCGTCGATCGGAGCAGGGGGTGCCGCCGCAGCCGGGGCCTCAGCGGCCGCGGGCTCGCTCGGGGCGGGGGCCGGCGGAGTCGCTGTGGCTGCGTCGCCGGCCGCGATGCGGCAGAGAACCGTGCCGACGCCCACCGTCTCGTCAACGTCGACGAGGATCTCGGCGATCGTCCCGTCCGCCGGAGCGGGGACCTCGGCGTCGACCTTGTCGGTCGAGACCTCGACGACGGTCTCGTCTACCTCGACGCGATCGCCGACGCCCTTCATCCACTCGAGCACCGTCCCTTCGGCCACGGACTCTCCCATCTGGGGGAGGGTCACGTCGATCAGGTCGGCGGCCGATGGGGCCGCGGCCGGCGCGCCGCTCGCGGGAGCGGTGGTCGCGCGGGTGGCGGTCACTGCGGCGGCGGGCGGGGAGGCGCTCGAGCCGGTCGGCGAGCCGCTCTCGCGGCCTGCCTCCTCAGCCGCTCGGGTCCCCTCCTCCTCTGCGGCGGCGCCGTGCTCGGCCTCCTCGACGGCGCTCTCACCGGTGTCGGGGGCGAGCGAGGGACCGGAGCCGTTTCCGGGCGTCTCGGCGACACCCGCCTCGCCGTCGGCGGCCGGGCTGCCGCCGTCGGTGGGCGTACGTGCGGTGGCGCTGTCGTCGCCGCTCGCGGTGGCGGCGCCGTTGGCCGCGATGTCGGCGGCGCTCGCGCCGACCGCGACCTGGGCCAGCACAGTCCCCACCGGGACGGTCTCGTCGGGCTCGACGAGGATCTCGGTGATGACCCCATCGGCCGGGGCCGGCACCTCGGCGTCGACCTTGTCGGTCGAGACCTCGACGACGGTCTCGTCGACCTCGACCTCGTCGCCCACCTGCTTGTGCCACTCGAGCACGGTGCCCTCGGTGACCGATTCACCCATCTGGGGCATCTTGATCTCGAGTTGTGGCCCCGCCATCGTCGTCTGAACACTCTACCCGCCCGCGCGGGCCTGACGCGCCACAATCCTGCGGAATGACGAGCATTTCGAGCCCCGGCGGCCCCGCTCGCCGACGCAAGCTCTGGGGGTGGGGCTACGAGGACGAGGCTCCCTCCGATGAGGAGCTCCGGGCCGCCGTTCCGGGCGTCCGCGCGCATCTCGGCTTCGAGCCCGCGGAGGCCGAGCTGCCGAGTGTGGCCGAGGTCTCGGGCCTGCCGGCCCCACGGCTCAAGCCGCCGTCCGCCCTCGCGGCGATCTGCTCGAGCGCGCCCCGCGAGCGGGCGCTGCACGCCTATGGGCGCTCCTACCGCGACATCATCCGGGCGTTCCGCGGACGCTTCGACCACCCGCCCGACGTCGTCGCCCGTCCGCGCACCGAGGCGGAGATCGCCGCCGTGCTCGAGTGGTGCGCCGGCGCCCGCGCCGCGGCAATCCCCTTCGGGGGTGGGACGAGCGTGGTCGGAGGCGTAGAGCCGGCGGTGGGCGAGGACTTCGCCGGCACGGTCTCGGTCGACCTCGGCGCGCTCGACCGCGTGCTCGAGATCGATGCGGTCTCGCGCGCCGCCCGCATCCAGGCCGGCGCCACCGGGCCCGCGCTCGAGGCCGCCCTGCGTGGCCATGGGCTCACCCTGCGCTTCTTCCCGCAGTCCTTCGAGCTCTCGACCCTCGGCGGCTGGATCGCCACGCGGGCCGGGGGGCACTTCGCCACCGGGCCGACGCACATCGACGACCTCGTCGAGTCGGTTCGCGCCGTCACCCCGACCGGCGTGTGGGAGAGCCGCCGGCTTCCGGGTTCGGGAGCCGGCCCGAGCCCGGACCGGATGCTCCTCGGCTCCGAGGGGACGCTCGGGGTCGTGACCGAGGCGTGGGTGAAGGTCCGGCCGCGGCCGGACTTCCGCGCCGGGGCGAGCGTGCGGTTCCCGACCTTCGAAGCCGGGGCCGAGGCGGTGCGCGCTCTGGCGCAGTCCGGCCTCGAGCCGTCGAACTGCCGGCTGATCGATCCCGGCGAGGCGGCGGTGACCGGCGCGGCCTCCGGCGGCGAGGCACTGCTCGTGCTCGGCTTCGAGTCCGCGGACCACCCGCTCGACGCATGGATCGACCGCGCGGTCGAGCTGTGCGAGGACCACGGCGGGGCGCTGCCGGAGCCGCCGCGGCTGTCGGGCTCCGGCGGCGAGCGGCCGGACGGCGCCGCCGCGGGGACCTGGCGCAGCGCCTTTGTCCGCGCGCCCTATCTGCGCGACACGCTCGTGGTCGCCGGCGTGCTCTCCGAGACCTTCGAGACGGCGATCACCTGGGATCGCTTCGACGCCTTCGTGGCGGCCGTGCGCGAGCGCGCCGAGTCCGCGCTGCGCGAGGTCTGTGGCGCCGGCACCGTCACCTGCCGCCTGACCCACGCCTACCCCGACGGCGCCGCGCCCTACTTCACGGTGCTCGCCCCGGCGCGGCGCGGCTCTGAGCTCGAGCAGTGGGGGGAGGTCAAGGCGGCGGCCTCCGAGGCGATCCTCGCCGCGGGCGGGACGATCACCCACCACCACGCGGTCGGGCGCGATCACCGGCCGTGGTACGACCGCCAGCGTCCCGAGCCCTTCGCGGCGGCGCTGCGGGCGGCAAAGGACGAGCTCGATCCGGCTGGGATCCTCAATCCCGGCGTGCTCTTCGACCCACCGGGCCGGAGGACTACCTGACCACCCGGAACCCCGTCGGCCGGGTCGCGTTACCGAGGTGTCCTGGCGGGTGTCCGTCGAAGCGCGCCACGAAGGTGTAGGCGCCCGGGCGCGGGGGCCGGTAGACGAACCCGTAATCGACCTCGTTGTCCAGGGATAGCCGGCGCTCCTCGACGACGGCGCCGTCGCGGCGCACGACGACCGTCACCGGTAGCCCTGCATGCGAGTGGTGGGACACGAGCCCCCTCACCGCGCGGCTGCGACCGAGCTTCAGGTCCCCTCGTCCCACCTTCAGCGCGATCCGGACCTTCTGCTCGACCACGCTCAGCGGGCTCGTGACCGCTGCGTTGCCGGCTGGGTCGCCGACGAAGCGCGCGCGGTAGTCCGTGGTCCACTCGGGCCGGGCGCCGGCCAGCCGAAAGCTCCCGTCGGCCGCGACCGGGACGCCCCCGTCGGGCTGACCCGGCACGCGGGTGAAGGCCGCGCGCACCCACGGCCGGCGGTCCAGCAGCACGCGCCGGCCGGCGAGCGGCCTTCCGCCGGCCGAGGTGAGCCGGCCACGCAGGGTCGTGGTGCTCGGCCAGGTCAGTCGCGAGCGAGACGACGACAGGGTGAGCCGCGGATCGGTGCGCAGCAGCACGGTGATGTCGTCGGACTCCCGGTTCGCGGTGGCGAGGTCGGCCCGGCCGTCGCCGTCGAGGTCGTCGCCGGCGATGGCCACGGGTCGGGTACCGACCGCGTGATCGCTCGGCCTCCCGAAGGTGCCGTCACCGCGGCCGAGCAGGATCGAGGCGCTGCCCGGGTACTCCTTCTTGTCGACGTATCTGGTGTTGGCGTTGTTCACGGCGGCGAGGTCCTGGCGACCGTCGGCGTCGAAGTCGGCGACCGCGAGCGTGAAGGCGGCGACCCCCTTCGCCTGATCGGGGACGCGCGCGAAGGTCCCGGCGCCGTTGCCCAGGAAGATCGAGATGCTCTTGCTGTCGAGGTTGCCCACGGCCAGGTCGGGGTTGCGATCGCGGTTGAAGTCGCCCGCGGTGACGTCGAAGGGCGTCTTTCCGACGGGATAGTTCGCGCCGGCCCGGAAGCTGCCGTCACCGTTGCCGGGCAGGATCGAGAGGTTGTTCGACGCGCGGTTGGCGACCGCGAGGTCGAGCCGGCCGTCGCGATCAAAGTCGGCGCTGTCGAGGTCGTAGGCGTCGCCATCCTCGCCCACCGCGAGCCGGTTGCCGGCGGCGTAGGTGACGGCGGTGGCAAAGGTGCCATCGCCGCGACCGAGGTAGACGCCGATCTCGTCCTCCCGGCGGTTTACCACGGCCAGGTCGGCGTGGCCGTCGCGGTCGAAATCTCGGGTGATGAGATTCCGCGGCTGATCGCCGGCCGGTAGCCGCGCGGGCGGGCCGAAGCCTCCGCGGCCGTCGCCGCGGAGCACGAGGACGGCTCGGTCGAAGACGTCGGACACCGCGAGGTCGATGCGCCCGTCCTCGTCGAGATCGGCGGTCACGGCGGTCCGCGGGCCCTTGCCCGCCGGAAAGTTCACGGCGGGCCGAAACGAGCCGTCGCCCCGGCCGAGCAGGACCGAGACGTTGTGGGAGACCGTGTTGGGGGTGACGATGTCGGGCACTCGGTCGCCGTTGAGGTCGGCGGTCTCGACCGAGTACGGGAGGTCGCCGGCGGCGTAGCTGCGCTCGGGGCCGAGGTTCACCGCCTGGGCGGCGTGGGCCTGACCGGGAGCGGCGACCGCGGCGAGCGCCATCGCGATGGCGCGCGCCCTCGGCGCGAGCCGCCCGGGGGCATGGCGGTCCGGTGGCGGCCTGCCGTCGCGGACTCGGTGCATCGGCCTTCTCCCTGTCGGCGGCGACCGGGGCAGAGATCTGAACCCGGTTCGGCGGTGGCTCCCGGCGGGTCGCCGGTGCAGTCGGTTTCGAGCTTAGCCCGCCGGCGGGTCCACGAGCGCGGGGATCCGCCGCCGCGCGTGCTCGCTCAGCGTCTGGCGGACCCACCGGCGCAACTCGGGGTCGGCCAGGCGGTAGCGCCCGAGGAGCTCGCGCTGTCCTTCGAGCGGCAGCCCCGCGATCTCCCAGCGGACCGCGAGTCGCTCGAACATGAGCTCGACCCGTCGCGCCTCGGTGTCGTCGAGGGAGGCGCCGGCGCGGCTCTCGGGGGCGCGCAGGCGCTCGACGGTCGCCGCCGAGACCTCGTCGCGCAGGGTCAGGACGTTGCCCTCGGAGTCACGGTAGTCGGTGGTGGCGGCGGGCGGCTCGGGATCGGTCTCCGCGCGCCGCCGGCGCTGGCGGCGACCCATGGCAGCGACGATACCCACGCGCCGCGCCCTGGTGCGACGCTCTCCGCAACGCGGGCGCGCGGCCCTGCAACCATGCCCGGCTGGTGAGCTCTCCCGCGCCCGCTCCCCGCAAGCGCGAGCTCGCCCGCGCCGACCGCGTCCTCCCGGGTCTCTGGCGCCTGCGCCTCCCGCTGCCCTGGCCGGGCGTTCCGCACGTCAACGCCTACGCGATCGCGACCGGCGACGGCGTCGTGCTCGTCGACACCGGACTCGACGAGCCCGGCGCGCTCGCTCAGCTCGAGCGCGCGTTGGATCAGGCTGGCCTTGGCCTCGAGCAGGTGCGGCTGCTCGTCTGCACACACGCCCACCCCGACCATTACGGCCTCGCCGAGCCGATCGTCGCGGCGGCGGGGTGCGAGCTGTGGATGCACCCGAGCCACGGCCACTCCACCCGGGCCGCGCAGCGGCCCGACCGCGCGCTCGAGCGCCGGATCGAGGTCGCCCGCCACTGCGGCGTGCCCGAGGACGCCCTGCGCCGCTACCAGGCCGAACGGGCGGGCGGGAGGACGGGCGTCGCCGGGGTGGTGCGCCCCGACCGCGACCTGGTGCCCGGCGTGGAGATCGAGACCGACCTCGGCACGCTCGAGGTGCACGAGACGCCCGGGCACGCTCCCTCGCACGTGGTCCTGTACGAGCCCGAGAGCGGCCTGCTGATCTCCGGCGACCATCTGCTCGGCCGGATCGCGCTGTACTTCGACTACGGACACACGCCCGATCCCGCCGGTGAGTTCCTACGGTCTCTCGACGCGGTCGAACGCCTGGACGCGCGGCTGTGCGTGGCCGGGCACGGGCGTCCCTTCCGCGACGTCCAGGCCCACGTCGACGGCAATCGGCGCGAGCTCGAGGCTCAGATCGGTCGCGTCCGCGACGCGCTCGCGCGCGGCCCGCAGACGCCGTTCGAGCTGGTGAGGGCTCTGCTCGAGCTCGCGCCCGACCGGGAGCTCACGCCGATGATGGTCAGCCTTGGCCTCAACATGGTGCTCGCCTACCTGAGCCGACTCGAGGTGAGCGGTGAGGCGAGGCGGATCGACGGCGTCGAGCCTGAGCGCTGGGAGCTCGCGAGCGCTGCCGGGCCCTAGACCGGCTCGAGCGCCCTGTCCCACGGCCGCGCCGCCCGTAGCGCGGCCAGGATCGCCCGGGTCGCCGGCGACTTGTTGAGCGTGTAGAAGTGGATCCCCGGCGCGCCGCGCGAGAGCAGGTCGGCGCACTGGAGCGTGGCGTAGGAGACGCCGAGGTCCTTGACGGCATCGGCGTCGTCCTCGCGCGCGGCCAGCTCACGCTCGAAGTCCTCGGGGATCGAGGCGCCACACATGCTGGTGATCCGCTTCAGCTGCTTGAAGTTCGTCACGGGGATGATGCCCGGGATGATCGGCACGTCGATGCCGCGCTCGCGTGCCGCCTCGACGAACGAGAAGTAGTGATCGTTGTCGAAGAAGAGCTGCGTGACGAGGAAGCTCGCTCCGGCGTCGACCTTCTCCTTGAGGAAGCGCAGGTCGTGCTCGAGGTCGACCGCCTCGGGATGGACCTCGGGGAACGACGCGGCACCGACGGCGAACGGATACTCGCCGGTGACGAGCTCGATCAGCTGCGTCGAGTACTCGAGGCCGCCCTCGGTCGCGCGCCACTCGGTCTCGCCCTGCGGCGGGTCGCCGCGCAGCGCGAGCACGTTGTCGATGCCGATCTCGCGCATCTCGTTCAGCGTGGCGCGCAGCTCGTCCGTCGTCGCGCCGACGCAGGTGAAGTGCGCCATCGCCTCGATCGAGGTCTCCTGCTTGATCCGCTTGACGATGTTGAGCGTGCGGTCGCGCGTCGAGCCGAGCGCGCCGTAGGTCACCGAGACAAAGGCCGGGTCGTCGTGCTGGAGCTCCGAGACCGTCTCGAACAGGCTCTCGGTGCCCTCGTCCGTCTTGGGCGGGAAGAACTCGAACGAGAAGCACGGACGGCGCTCCTCGAGGATCTCGTCGATTCGCATGGCGCGAGAGCTTAGGGAACGGCGGCAGGCTCAGCGGCTGGTGGGAGCGTCCGCCCCGTTCGCCTCGGACCGCTCGGGTGCGTCGAGTGACCTGATCTCGAGACCGGTGGCGACACGCTCGCTGCCGCCCTGGCGGTACTGGACGTCGACCGAGTGGTGGCGCCGATAGGTGCCGGCGATCGAGAAGAACATGAGCGTCCAGCGCCAGAAGCCGATCCGCCCCTCGGTCACGAGCTCCTGCTCGAACAGCAGCGCCCGGCCCTTCACGCGGTAGTCCCGCCCCTCGACCTGGGGAACGCCGTTGACGAACACCCGGTAGGGCGGCTCCGCTCCGCGCGGGAGCTCGACGGCCGAGCGCGGGACCACCCCCGCGGTTATAGCGAGCGCTCGCCGCTCGGCTCGGCGACCGCGCGGCGCAGCGCGTCGTAGGGCGACTCGCCGGGGCGCTGCTCGATCACCTGCCGTCTCAGCGTCCCGGTGTAGCCCTCGACCGAGCCGTCGCCGCGCACGTCGAGGCCCGCGCGGAGCCGGGCGGGCCCTGCGAGCTCGAGCCGCGCCACGACCTGGGCGACCGGCTCGAACCGACGGGCCTTGAGGTCGATCAGACCGGCGTTCGCACCCTGGACCAGGCTGCCGGCGCGAGCCTCGAGCGCGTCCAGCGCGGCGTCGCGATCGGAGAACCGCCGGCGCTCGACGCGCGAGCCGGAGCGGACCTTGAGCCGGTAGCGCGCTCTGGGCAAGAGCTCGGCCGCTGCTAGCCGCCGATCGCGCTCATCGACCGCGCGGGCTGTCGGAACCCAGGCTCGTTCACGTGATGCTTGAGCTCCTTCTGCCACACCGCCTCGCGCACGATCCGTTCGAGCTCGGCGTCGCTCGCCCCGGCGCGCAGCGGCTCGCGCAGGTCGGTCTCGTGCAGCGAGAACAGGCAGGTGCGCAGCTTCCCCTCGGCGGTCAGTCGGATCCGGTTGCAGTCGCCGCAGAACGGCTCGGAGACCGGATTGATGAACCCGATCTCGCCGCGCCCGTCGCGGAAGCGGAAGATCCGCGCAGTCGAGTGAGGTTCGCGCGGCAGCTCCTCGAGCGGATGCACGGCGTCGATGATCGCGCGCAGCTCGTCGCCCGCGAGCACGGCGTCCGGCGACCAGTTGCGATCGGCATCGAGCGGCATGAACTCGATGAAGCGCACCTGGAAGGCGCTCGAGCGCGCGAACTCCGCAAAGGGGATGGCCTCGCCCTCGGTGAAGCCCCGCATGGCCACCGCGTTGACCTTGATGGGATGGACCTCGGGGTGGCGGGCGAGCGCCTCGAGCCCGCGCAGTACCTGAGGCAGCGCGTCGCGGCGGGTGAGCTCGAAGAAGCTGTCGCGTTGGAGCGAGTCGATCGAGACGTTGACCCGGCCGATGCCCGCGCCCACGAGTGCCTCGGCGTCGCGCTCGAGCAGGAAGCCGTTGGTGGTCAGCGACAGGTCTTGCAGTCCCTCGACCTGGGCGAGCATCGCCACCAGCTTCGGGAAGTCGCGCCGCACCAGAGGCTCGCCCCCGGTCAGGCGCAGATCGGTCACGCCGAGCGATGCGAACAGCGCCACCAGCCGCTCGATCTCCTCGAAGCTAAGCAGCTCCGAGCGCTCGAGCCAGGCGAGCCCCTCGGCCGGCATGCAGTACTGGCAGCGGAAGTTGCAGCGGTCGGTGACCGAGACCCGGAGGTCGGAGATGCGGCGGCCGTGGCCGTCGTGGAGGGGCTCGCGGACCACGAGGTCAGGGTACCCGTCCACGACGCTCATCTCGCTTCGAACAGCTCGAGATCGCCGACTACCTCGGCCACGCGTGTGAAACGGGCGTCGAGCGTCCAGAGGCGGGCGCCGGACCTCGCCGCCGCCACGCCTATCACCACGTCGGTGAGGGGGATCCGAGGGCCGCGGCGCAGGAGCTCCCCTGAAGCTTCGCCGACGGCTTGTCAGACCGAGACATCGAGAGCGAACCAGGGCAGTGCGATGAGGCTCTCCCACAGTGTGTCGCGACGGCGTCCCGAACCCCGGCGAGGAGCTCGGCGACGACGGGACCGCAGGTCAGAACCGTCCGATCTTCGAGCACCAAGCTCTCGAGCTTGAGAACCGCGTCGCGGCCGCAGATAGTCGTTGATGGCCTGCTCGACCGCGCGCGTCTTCGTCTCGCCCGGGTGCCGGGCGAGGAGGGCGTTCATCAACTCGTCGTCGAGAGTCGAGCGTCGTTCTCATGGCATAACCATGAGATGAGACCCAACGGGCTATCCACGTCCGTTCGCGACCCACGCGGTCGCCTCGATCTCGACCAGCATGCGTGGATCGAGGAGCCGCGAGACCTCGACCATCGAGGTGGTCGGGCGGACGGTCCCGAGCACCTCGCGATGAGCGCGACCGACGTCCTGCCAATGTGCGATGTCGACTACGTACAGCCGGGTCTGGACCACGTCGGTCAGTTTCGCTCCGGCCCGCGCGAGCGCCTCCTCGATCCTTCGCAGGCAATCGCGTGCCTGGATGTAGGGGCTGCCTTCGCCGACGATCTCGCCGTCAGGCTCGATGGCCGTCGTGCCGGCGACGAAGACGAGCGGACCGGCTCGGACCGCTCGGCTGTAACCGACCACGGGCTCGAAGTCACTGCTCGACGAGAAGCGCTCGACCGTGGGGCCCAGCCAGTCGGGACGCTCCATCTTCCGCGACCGCTGAGCGGTGAGGTGAGTGCCCCGCCGACCCTACCGCTCGTCGATCGCCACGTACTCCCGCTCGCGGTAGCCGTCGTAGATCTGCCGCGGCCGGGCGATCGCTTGCTCATCGTCCTGCACGAGCTCGAGCCACTGCCCGACCCAGCCGGAGGTCCGCGGAATCGCGAAGATGACCGTGAACATATCGGTCGGCATCCCGAGGGCCTCGTAGATCAGGCCCGAGTAGTAGTCGACATTCGGGTAGAGCTTGCGGTCGGTGAAGAACTCGTCATCGAGCGCGTGCTTCTCAAGCTCGACGGCGATCTCGAGCTTCGGACTCTTGCCGGTGACCTCGAGGACCTCGTCGACGTGGTGCTTGATGATCCGCGCGCGCGGATCGTAGTTCTTGTAGACGCGGTGACCGAAGCCCATCAGCCGCTCCTCGCGGTTCTTCACGCCCTCGAGGAAGTCGGGGATGTTCTCGGTCGTGCCGATGCGGTCGAGCATCCGCAGCACCTGCTCGTTGGCGCCGCCGTGAAGCGGTCCGTACAGCGCCGAGACGCCGGCCGCGATCGCCGAGTAGGGGTCGACCTGGGTTGAGCCGACGTTGCGCACCGCCGCGGTCGAGGCGTTCTGCTCGTGGTCGGCGTGGAGGATGAACAGCACGTCGAGCGCGCGGGCGAGCCGCGGGTCGGGCTCGTACTTCCACTCGGCCATCTTGAACAGCATCGAGAGGAAGTTCTCGGGATAGCTGAGGTCGTTGTCGGGATACGAGTAGGGCAGCCCGAGGTTGTGCCGGTAGGCGAACGCGGCGAGCGTCGGCATCTTGGCGATCAGCCGGATCGCCGCCATGTGCTGCTCGTGCTCGTCGGTGATGTTGTTGGCGCCGGGATAGAAGGTCGAGAGCGCGCCGACGGTGGACTGGAGCATCCCCATCGGGTGGGCGTCGTAGCGGAAGCCCTCCATCAGCTTCTTGACGTTCTCGTGGACGTACGTGTGGTGGGTGATCTCGTGCTCCCACTTCCCGTACTCATCCTTCGACGGCAGCTCCCCGTAGACGATCAGGTAGGCGACCTCGAGGTAGTTCGAGTGCTCGCAGAGCTGCTCGATCGAGTAGCCGCGGTACTCGAGGATCCCGGCCTCGCCGTCGATGTAGCCGATCTTCGACCGCGTCGATGCCGTGTTCTTGAAGGCCGGGTCGTAGGTCATGAGGCCGAAGTCGTCCTCGTTGACCTTGATCTCGCGGAAGTCCATCGCCCGTACCGTGCCCTCGGTGATCTCCATCTCGTAGGTCTGGCCGGTGCGGTTGTCGGTGACCGAGAGCGTTTCCTGGGCGGTCGCCACGCCGCCGTCCTCGCCGGCCCGCTGGGTGTCCTCGGATGCCATCTGTCTCCTCGTTCTCGCGTGTAGCTGCCTCCGCTCTCCTAGGTATCCACTTTTCGTCCGGGTGATGCCTCCGGCTGCGACCGCGCGACGGCCGGCGACCGATTACAGTGCCGCTCGATGTCGCCTGAGAGGAGATCGAGGTGGATCTGAAGAGCCTGAGCCTGGGAGAGAAGATCGCGGCCGGCAGCGGCGCGGTGTTCTTCATCGCTCTGTTCCTGTCGTGGCTCGAGGGACTGACCGCCTGGCAGCTCTTCGACATCGTCGACGTGCTCCTGGCCCTCCTCGCGCTTGTCGCCGTGGCCCTGCCCCTGGCCAAGGCGACGGGAGTCGAGCTTCCCATCCGGCCCTCCAACAAGGCGATCCTGACGCGTATCGGGGTCATCGTGCTGACGGTGACCGTCGCGTTCTTCCTCGAGGGCGCTGACCGCGGCCTCGGCATCTTCCTGTCTCTACTGGCGGCCGTCGGGATCCTCTACGGCGCGGTCACCACGCCCGGCGATGAGGCGCCACCTCGCCGGCGCGACCGACCGCGCCGCCCGCGGCTCGAATCGGACTTCGAGGAGCCGCCGCCGGGCATGGAGAGCTGGCGCGGCGGCGCGCGCGACACCGAGGAGCGAGACCCGGCGGAGGCCGCCCCGGCCGCGGGCCGACCCGTCGAGGGCGAGACCGACCCGGGCGCGGGTTCACCGCAGCCGGCGCGACCTACCGAGGAGCGGCCGCGTCGCGAGAGCCGCTTCGAGGAGATCGAGTTCGACCCGGAGCCCGAGCGCACCGAGACGCGCAGCCGACGGCAGCCGCCGGAGGACCCGCCGACACCCGGTCGCTAGGCCGCGGCGGCCGGACCGCCGCGTACTTCGATGCCGGCCCCGCCGCTGCCTAACGGTGGGGGAGGCTCAGGCGCCGCTGCCGCCCTCGACCTCGCCTGTCCCCTCGCCGGCCGCCTGCTCCTCGGCGGCGGCGAGGATGATCGCCGAGCCGACGGTGATCGCCACGAGGACGATCGACACGCCGACGAGCACCCGCTCGCCCCCCTTGCCACCCGGAAAGCGGTCGAACTTGATCCCCAGGAAGGCGACCACGACGGCCCAGACGGCGAGCACTCCACCGGCGATGTAGTAGGTCGTCATCGCGCTCGGAAGATACCCGAGCGCGCCGACGGGCGCAGCGAGTCGAAGCTCAGTGGCGAGCCGGCAGGCGCGGGCGCGCGGGAAGGCTCACCCGAGTGCGGCGCGGGGCGGCCGGCGCCGGCCCGCCGTGGGGCCCTCGGCGCGAGGGCCGGCGTGGCGTCGGCCGCGGATGGCGCGGCCCCTCGCCGCCGGGATCCGAGCCGCCTGCGCCCCCGTCGTCACCGGGCTCGGGACGGCCAGCCCACCAGACGAGCCACAACAGCGCGACGAGCGGGATCTTCAGCCCGAACATCATGAACACGAACGCCCACCCCACGCACCGCACGATACCGCGATCGGGCCAACGCGCAAGCTCCTGCTCGAAGGCCGTCGCTCGGCGTCACCCGAGGCCGGTGCGCGCCGCTACCGGCGACGCCAGCCGCCGAGGAAGCGCCCCAGGCGCCCCTTGGTCTGGCGTGGCCGGAAGCTCGGCGGCGCGCGCTCGGGCGCGGGCAGCTCCTCCGCCTCCCCGGCGGTGATGCTCAGGGTGACCGCGCGCTCGGCGGTGCGGGCGACCTCGGGGGCGTCGACGAAGCGCAGCTCGCCGCCGGGTATCTCGACGATTATGCCGTCGAAGATGTGCTCGCGGTAGTTGTCGAGCACCTCGTCGACCTTGCCGATCTCGGCGCCGTCGGAGGCGATCACCGGCGTTCCGCGGGTGACCGCGGTGTAGTGGACGCCGTACCCGTCGTCCTCCACGAAACTACGCTCAGACCGAGGGCACGGCGGCGAAGGCCGTCATGTCGCGGAAGTCGTCGAAGCGGGCGTCGATCTCCTCGCGGGTCAGGCGCTGCACCCGCTCGGTGCCGAACTCCTCGACGTTGAACGACGCGAGCGTCGAGCCGTAGGCCATGGCCCGGCGCAGGACATCGTCATCCTCGCCGGCGTCCTCGCCCTGGGAGGTCAGATAGCCGAGGAAGCCGCCGGCGAAGGAGTCGCCGGCGCCGGTCGGGTCGTGAACGATCTCGAGCGGGTAGGCCGGCAACGCGAAGAAGCCCTCCGGGGTGAAGAGCGCCGCTCCGTACTCACCCTGCTTGGCGACCACCGCGCGCGGACCCATGGCCATCGCCTCGCGCGCGGCCCGGAGCAGATTGGGCTCCCCGGTGAGCATGCGCAGCTCGGCGTCGTTCATGAACAGGAGGTCGACGCCGCCGATGGTCTGAACCAGCGAGTCACGGGCGGTGTCGATCCACAGGTTCATCGAGTCGAGCCCGACCAGACGGGCGCCCTCGCACTGCTCGTTGACCTGGCGCTGCAGGTCGGGCTGGATGTTGGCCAGGAACAGCGTCTCCGCGCCGCGCGAGGCCTCGGAGAGCTTGGGCTCGAAGTCGCCGAACACGCCGAGCTGGGTGTCCTCGGTGTGCGCGGTGTTCAGGTTGTCCTCGTAGCGACCGCGCCAGAAGAAGGTCCGACCGCCCTCGATGGTCTCGATGTCGTCGGTGTTGACGCCACGGCCGTGGAGAACGGCGTACTCGTCCTCGCCGAAGTCCTCGCCGACCGGTCCGACGACGCGCACGTCGGTGAAGAAGCTCGCGGCGAGCGAGAAGTGGACGGCCGAGCCGCCGAGCATGCGCTCGCGCTCGCCGAAGGGCGATTCGACGGCGTCAAAGGCGATGGATCCGACCACACAGAGGCTCATGGGACGCGGAGGGTACCGGGACGCGAGCGGCGGTAGCCTGCCGGCGGCATGCGCGCGATCCAGATCGAGGAGTTCGGCGGTCCCGAGAAGCTCCGGCTCGTCGACCTGCCGGCGCCCGAGGTGGGCGAAGGTCAGGTGCTCGTGGGGGTGAGCGCCTCAGGCGTGAACTTCGCCGACACTCACCAGACCCAGAACGACTATCTGATCCCGACCGAGCTCCCCCTCGTGCCGGGGACGGAGGTCGCGGGCGTGGTCGAGGCCGAGGCCGGGGGCTTTCGCAAGGGAGAACGGGTAGTGGCCATATCCGGCCAGGGCGGCTATGCCGAATACGCTGCCGTCCCCGCCGCCGCGACCTTCCACATCCCCCATGGCGTCGAGGACGGCGCGGCGCTCGCGCTGCTCGTGCAGGGCCTGACCTCCTGGCATCTGTTGCGGACCTCGGCCCGGCTGGCCGAGGGCGAGTCGGTGGTCGTGCACGCCGGCGCGGGCGGCGTCGGCTCCCTCGCCGTCCAGCTCGCGCGGATCTTTGGCGCGGGAAGGGTGATCGCCACGGCCTCGACCGAGGACAAGCGCGCGCTCGCGCTCGAGCTCGGCTCCGACGCCGCCGTCGACCCGAACGCCGAAGATCTCGCGGCCGCGCTCCGCGAGGCCAACGGCGGCGCTCGCGTCGACGTGGTGCTCGAGATGGCCGGCGGCGCCGTGTTCGACGCGAGCCGCCGCGCGCTCGCCCCCTTTGGCCGGCTCGTGGTCTACGGGATGGCCAGCCGCGAGCCGGCGCGGGTGACCAACGTCGAGCTCATGCAGGGCTCGCAGGCGGTCGTCGGCTTCTGGCTCATGCACTGCCTGCGCGACCCCGAGATGACCCGCGGACCGCTCGCCGAGCTGTTCAAGCTGCTGGAGCACGGCGAGTTGCGGACGATCGTCGGGGAGACCTACCCGCTGTCGGAGGCGCGGCGCGCGCACGAGGACCTGGCGGCGCGGCGCACGAGCGGCAAGCTCGTGCTCGACCCGGCGCGATGAACCTCCGGACCTTCCTTCCCCTCCCAGCGGTCGAGACGGCCGAGCCCCCGGCCTCGGGCGACCCCGCGCCGAGGGCTGCGAGCGAGGCCACCGGTCCTCCCCTCGTGGTCGCCTTTCTGCGCCACCCCGGCTGTCCGTTCGCAGAGCAGACCCTGCGCTCGCTGCGTGCGGCGGCCGCGGCGCAACCCGAGGTTGCGTGGGTCGCGGTCAGCCACGCCTCCGAGGCGACGACCGACGAGTGGGCCCAGGCCGTCGGCGGCAGCGGCGAAGTCGAGCTCGTGGTGGACGAGGAGCGCCGGCTGTACGGGGCCTGGGGTGTCGGGCGCACCGATCTGAGCCACTTCATGGGGCCGAGGTCCCTCAAGGCGGTCGTTCGGCTCGCCCGCGGAGGTGTGCACAACCGCCACCCGCAGGGGAGCCGCTGGCAGGGGGCGGGCACGTTCGCGGTCGACCGCTCGAACACGGTGCGCTGGCGCCATCTGCCTGAGCACGCCGGCGATCTGCCCGATCTCGAGCGGGCGGGGGAAGGGGCGCTCGCCTAGCTCGCGCCGAGGTCGGCCCGGCTACCGCGCGCGTCGTCTCAGCGCTCGCCGCGCCGGCGGGCGGCTGTGCCCCTCCTGAGCCAGCGTCGCGTTGACCGCCACGAATCCGACCTCCGCCGCCGTGGTGATCGCCCCGAGCCGATTCAGCCGGCGCTTCAGGCGCGCGCCCTCTAGCGTCGTCTCGTAGGCGGGCGTGTCGCCGTCCTCGAGCGGCACGGCACCCCCGGGAGCGGACCGCGAGAAGCGGATGCCGGTCACCGCCGTGGCGATGCCACTCACAGCGACGGCGGCGAGCAGTCCGTCCTTGGCGCGCGAGAGAGCCTCCTCTCGCGGGGAGAGCAATCCCGGGCGCGCCTCGGTGGCCCGCGCCGACGCCCACCCGGCGGTGACCGCCACGAGCGAGACCGCGTTGATCGTGCCGTAGCGTCTCCAGGCGGCGTTGACGACCTTCCCGCGCTCGGCCTTGTCCCGGATCCCCCCGACGGCGGGATGGAGCGCGAAGCGGCCGAAGAGCGAGCCGCCGAGCAGGCCGGCGGCGCCGAGGTCGTGGCCGACGCGGGCGAGGTGGGAGACGGCGTCGTCATGGGGGCGGCGGAAGGGCACGGAACCTCGACGGTTACCCGGCCTTCATCCTCCCCAATCGTGACCACCGCGCGCGCGATTGCCTCCCGCGGCTAGTCTCAGCCCCAATGACGACCTTCGCCGAACTCGGCCTCTCCACTTCTCTGCTCGAAGCACTCACCCACCTCGGGTACGAGCAGCCCACACCGATCCAGGAGCAGACCATCCCTGCCCTGCGCGAGGGCCGCGACGTGATCGGCCAGGCCCAGACCGGAACCGGCAAGACCGCCGCGTTCGGGCTGCCGCTGCTCGACTTCGTCGATCCCGGCGACGAGGACATCCAGGCGCTCGTGCTCACGCCGACCCGCGAGCTGTGCATCCAGGTCACCCAGGCCCTGCGTGCCTACGGAGAACGCCGAGGAATAAAGGTGACCGCGGTGTTCGGCGGCGCGCCGATCCGCACCCAGGTCTCGCAGCTCAAGGAGGGACCCCAGGTCGTGGTGGGCACGGTCGGACGGGTCATGGACCTCATGAACCGCCACGAGCTCGTCCTCTCCTCGGCCCGCTACGTCGTCCTCGACGAGGCCGACGAGATGCTCGACCTCGGCTTCCTCGAGGACGTCGAGACCATCCTCTCCCGTGCTCCCTCCGGCCGCCAGACCGCGCTCTTCTCGGCGACCATGCCGCCGGCGATCGCCAAGCTCGCGGAGAAGCGGATGTTCGACCCGGTGACGATCAAGGTCCGCGCAGCCACGCTGACCATCGACACCGTGGAGCAGTTCCACGTCGAGACGAGCGACCGCGAGAAGCCCGACGCGCTCGCAGCCGTGCTCAAGGCCGAGCGTCCGGACCAGGCGATCATCTTCGTCCGCACCAAGATCGGCGTCGACCGCCTGACCCGGCGGCTCTCCGACAAGGGATTGCGCGTCAAGGCGCTGCACGGCGACATGAGCCAGGGCTCACGCGACGGGGTCATGATCGCCTTCAAGGACGGCCGCAACCCGTTGCTCGTGGCCACCGACATCGCCGCGCGGGGGCTCGACATCGCGGGCGTCACTCACATCATCAACTACGACGTGCCGAGATCGCCCGACGTCTACGTGCACCGCGTCGGGCGAACCGGCCGGGTCGGGCGCTCGGGTCGCGCGATCACCCTCATCACCTCCAAGCAGCGCCACGACCTCGAGGCCATCGAGACGCACGCCGGCCTAAGCATCCCCGCTTGGTCCGAGGGTGTGAAGAGCGCCGCCCCGGCCACCAACGGCTCCGCACCGCGCCCTCGCGATCGCCCGGAGCCGCCGGAGGCCGTCGCATCGACCGATCGCGGCACCGCCGTCCGCGCCGAGCCCAACGGCGCCGATCCGGTGCCCGAGCCGGCGGAGCTGACCGGCGGATCGCCCGCAGGGCCGAGCCCCGACCGCTCCGTGGTGGAGCCGGCCGCGCAGCCGCGGCGGCCGCGTCACACCAAGCCGCGCCAGCGCCCCGAGGGCGCGCGCTCCAGGCTCGTCATCGCCGCGGGGCGCGCTCACGGACTCGAGCCCGCCGACGTCGTCGGGCTGCTGGTCGAGGGCTCCGGCCTCGAGGGCGAGGACGTCGAGCGCGTGCGCGTGCTCGAGCGCTTCTCGCTCGCCGAGGTTCCGGCCGAGCGAGCGGCCGCGGCCGTGAAGCAGGTCGCCGGCAGCCGCGTCAAGGGAAGAGAGCTCAAGCTCGAGGTGATCGGAGGGGAGAAGCGCCGATGAGCCTGGCCACCATCCACACCAACCACGGCGCGATCGAGATCGAGCTCTTCGACGAGGACGCGCCGAAGACCGTCGAGAACTTTCGCTCGCTCGCGGCCGGCGGCTTCTACGACGGGCTCACGTTCCACCGCGTGATCCCCGAGTTCATGATCCAGGGTGGTGACCCCCAGGGCACCGGAACCGGCGGTCCGGGCTACACCTTCGAGGACGAGATCAACGACCACAAGATCATCCGCGGCGCGCTGGCCATGGCCAACGCCGGTCCGAACACCAACGGCAGCCAGTTCTTCGTGGTCACCGCGGAGGCCGCGCCCTGGCTCGACGGCAAGCACACCGTGTTCGGGCGCGTGACCACCGGCATGGACGCGGTCGACCGTATCGAGGCCACCCCCACCGGAGCCCGCGACGACCCGGTTGAGCCCGCGGTGATCGAGCGCCTCGAGCTCACCTAGAGGGGTCGGCACGGCGAGCCGCCAAGGCGAGCTCCGGTAGACTCGGCGCCCTCGCGCCCGGCGCCCCGCCGGGTTGCGACAGGCGAAGAGGGAGAAGAGCTCATGTCCACGGTCGAGCAGGACACGCAAGCCCGATCGAACGGCGCCGGCGCCAAGACCATCCCGGTCACCAACAAGGCGACCGGCGAGCTGATCGGCCACGGCCCCGACCTCGACCGCGAGCAGATCGCCGAGCTCGCCGCGCGAGCGCGCAAGGCTCAGCCGGCGTGGGACGCGATCGGCTTCGACGGCCGCGCCGAGGTCATGTTCGCCCTGCGCCGCTGGCTCGTGGCCAACAGCGACCGCCTGCTCCAGACCATCTCCGACGAGAACGGCAAGGTATGGGAGGACGCCCAGCTCGAGCTCTTCTACACCGCCGACGCGCTCTCGTTCTGGGGCAAGCGCGCGAAGAAGTACCTCAAGGATCAGACCTTCCGCCCCCACTCGCCGTTCCTGTTCGGGGCCAAGGCGATCCTGCGCTACCGGCCCTACGGCGTCGTCGGGGTGATCGGCCCGTGGAACTACCCGCTGATCAACAACTTCGGCGACGCCATCCCCGCCCTGATGGCCGGTAACGCGGTGCTGCTCAAGCCGAGCAGCATCACTCCGCTGACCTCGCTGTTCGTGGCCGAGGGGATGCGCGAGATCGGAGCCCCGGATGATGTCTTCCTGGTCGCTTCGGGGGCCGGCGGGACGGGGTCGGCGGTGGTCGACTTCACCGACATGGTCCACTTCACGGGCTCGACCGAGACCGGCAAGAAGATCATGGCTCAAGCCGCCGAGACGGTCACGCCCGTGACCCTCGAGCTGGGCAGCAGCGATCCGATGATCGTCTGCGCCGATGCCGACCTCGAGCGTGCCTCCGGCGCCGCGCTCTTCTACTCGATGCAGAACGGCGGTCAGACCTGCATCTCGGTCGAGCGAGTCTACGTCGAGGAGCCGGTCTACGAGGAGTTCGTGAGCAAGGTCACCGAGCGGGCTCGGACGCTGCGCCAGGGAGTGCCCGCGGGCGCCGGGAGCATGGACGTCGGCGCCGTGACGATGGCCGACCAGGCCGACATCGTCGAGCGCCATGTCCGCGACGCTGTCGAGAAGGGGGCCAAGGTCGTGGTCGGCGGCTCGCGCAACGACCACAGCGGCGGCATCTTCTTCCAGCCCACTGTCCTGCGCGACGTCGACCACACGATGGAGATCATGAAGGAGGAGACCTTCGGGCCGACCCTGCCGATCATGCGCGTGCGCGACGTCGACGAGGCGATCCGCCTCGCCAACGACTCGCACTACGGGCTCGACTCGAGCGTTTTCACCCGGGACCGGGCCAAGGGCGAGGCGATAGCCCGGCGGATCGAGGCCGGGGCGACGGTGGTCAACGACTGCATGACCAACTACTTCGCCACCGAGGTCCCGATCGGCGGGATCAAGCAGTCGGGCCTCGGGGCTCGCCACGGGGCGACGGGGATCCAGAAGTACTGCCACCCGCACAACATCCTGGTGACGCGCTTCGCGCCCACGAAGTCGCCGCTGTTCTTCCCCCACGAGAGACGCACGACGAAGGTCATCGGCGCGGCCATCAAGCTGCTCTACGGGCGCGGGAAGCGGCGGAAGGCCTAGAGCCGCCGCCTCTGCGCGGGCGAGCCGCCGCGGTTCTAGCCGGCGGTCAGGGCGATCACCGAGAACACCGCTCCCTGCGGGTCGGTGAGCACCGCGATCCGGCCCTGCGGGGTGTCGAACGGGGGCTGAGGGACCCGGCCGCCCAGCTCCTCGCATCTCGAGGCCGCCGCGTCGGTGTCCTCGACCAGGAAGTAGACCATCCAGTGTGGCGGCATGTCGGCGGGCCACGCATCGCCGACCATGGGCATCATGCCGCCCAGCTCGTCTCCGCTCTGCGGCTCGCGCTCCCCGGGGCGGTGGCAGAGGGTGTAGTCGAACTCGCCCATGTCGACCGCGCTCGTGCGCCAGCCGAACACCGCGGAGTAGAACCGCTTCGAGCCGTCCGGGTCGCGCGTGGTCAGCTCGTACCACCCGAAGGCTCCCGGCTCGTTGACGAGCTCGGCGCCGTGGTGCTCGCCGGCCTGCCACACGCAGAACGGCGCGCCGGCGGGATCGGCGAGGACGGCCATCCGCCCCGAGGAGAACACGTCGAAGGCGTCTGCGTAGACGGTGCCGCCCGCCTCGCGCACCTTGGACACGGCGGGTTCGTGGCCGTCGCGTTCGCTCATGCGCTCCTCGGATCGCTCGGGGGTTCAGGTCCGGACAGGCTACGAGTACGAGAAAGCTCGCCGCCCTGGCGCGTCGCCGCTGTTGCGCCGGGGTAGGGAAGAGGTCGCGACCAAGCCGACGAGAGGAACGGGAACCATGGCCGACGTGACCCGCAACGCCAACGTGCACTGGGAGGGCGACGTGCGCAGGGGCAGCGGCAGTATCGACTTCGCCTCGAGCGGCGCAGCGAGCAGCATGCCCTTCAGCCTGCCCACGCGCTCCTCAGACGACGCCGGCGGCCAGACCAGCCCAGAGGAGCTCATCGCCGCCTCACACGCCGGCTGCTACGCCATGGCCCTCTCGATGACGCTGACCCAGGCCGGCAATCCGCCCGAGTCGCTCGACGCCAGCGCCAAGGTCGCCCTGGCCGAGGCCTCGGGCGGCGGTTACGAGGTCACGCGCTCGGAGCTGACCGTCAAGGGCCGCGTGCCCGGGCTGGACGCCGACGGCTTCGAGAAGGCGGCCAAGGAGGCCGAACAGGCCTGCCCGATCTCGAACGCGATGCGCGGCAACGTCGAGATCAGCGTCAACGCGGAGTTCGAGGGCGAGTAGAGGCGGTTCGCGCGCGGCCAGGCGGGCGGGGCCCCTACGGACAGCCCGCTTGGCCGTCGCCGAAGTCGCCGTTGCAGGCGTCGCGGTCGGCACCGCCGTTGACGGAGTCGTTGCCGCGCACTCCGTCGCTCGAGTTGACGGCGTCGCCACCGGACTCACCGAACAGGCGATCAGAGCCTGCGTCTCCACGCACCGTGTCGTTGCCCGACCCGCCGTAGACCGTGTCGTCGCCACCAGCGCCACGAACGACGTCGTTGCCCCCGCCGGCGCAGATCACATCGTTACGGGAAGTGCCCACGAGGACGTCGTTGCCAGAGGTGCCGGTGATCGTGCAGGCCGGGCGGCCGTTCGAGCCACCGCCGCTGCCGCCCGAGCTACCGCCGCCCGGGTCGCCGCCGAGCTTGGCGCAAACCGAGTCGGGCCGTACCACGCGGGCCGGCCCGTCGCGATCGAGCGCCTCGCGGATCACGGTCAGGGCCTGGTCGCTGAAGGTGATCGAGAGGTGGTCGTCGGTGTTCGCGACGAAGCGATCCTGAAGACATACGTTCGCCGTGCGCGGCCCGTTCAACCGTCTGGTCTGCGGGCCGTTGTAGTCCGTGGCGGGATCGTCGGCCAGGAAGGCCGAGAAGTAGGGGAATACGACGTCGTCGAAGCGGGTCTGGATCTGGGTGTAGTCGATCGCCCCGAGGCTCTCGTCGCCAGCGTTGATCCGCTCCGTGAAGGCGTTCAGGTAGGGGAACTGCTGGAGGCAGGCGGCGCAGTTCTGGGCGAACGGAGCGAGCGGGTTGTCGGTGCCGTGGTTGGACGCCGAGATGCTGACCATGTCCTTGACCTTGGTGCGCCCCCCGAGGAACTTGATGTAGAAGCGCGGCATCAGGCCGCCTTGCGAGTGCCCCAGGATCGAGACCTTGCCCGAGCGGCTCTGGGGCAGGACCTTCTCGTCGATGAAGTCGCGCAGCTGACGAGCCGAGCGCTCGATCGGTCCCCGTCCGTCGCTGGGCGAGTCGTCGACGGAGCCGTAGTTGAGCGCGAACACGCAGTAGCCGGCGGCCTCGAGCTGAGGCGAGAACTTGATGAACTGGCCGCGGTTCGAGAACGTGCCGTGGACGAGGACGACCGGAGTCGCGTCCTGGTCGGCGCGACAGGCGTCGTTCGCGCCCGGCGGCGGAGGAGGCCGCGTGCCCTGCGCGAACGCCGACGGCGCGAGCACGCCCAGCATGGCGAAGACGGCCGCCAGCACCAACGCTCTTCCCCCGAGCTTCATCACCGTGGAGCTTACACCGGCGATCCGCGCGCGTCGCCGGTTCGGCGCGTCCTCGATCGAGCCTCGCGCGCCGCGACGTGAGAGCATCGACGCGAACGAGAGGAGAAGCACTTGAGCACCAGGATCCCGCGACACGAGGACGACGACTACACGCGCGAGGCCGCCGATGCTCGGCTCGAGTTCCTGCGCGAGCGCAGTGAGGGCGAGCTCAGGCACCTCGGCGGCTACTCGTTCGAGCCTTCGGAGACGATCGGCAACATCGAGCACTTCACCGGCGCTGCGCAGGTGCCGCTCGGGATCGCCGGCCCGCTGCTCGTCAAGGGCGAGCACGCCGAAGGCGACTTCTACGTGCCGATGGCCACGGCCGAGGGGACGCTGGTCGCCTCCTACAACCGCGGCATGAAGCTCACGCGCGAGGCGGGCGGAGTCACGGTGACCGTGATCGACGACGCCATGCAGCGCGCGCCCGCCTTTGGCTTCGACTCGGCGCGCGAGGCGCGCGACTTCTCCACCTGGATATCCGAGAACCTCGAGGCGATCAGGGAGCGGGCCGAGGCCTCGACGACGATCGGGAAGCTCCGCAACGTCGAGCAGTACTCAGCGAGCCGTTTCGTCTACCTGCGCTTCAACTACACGAGCGGCGACGCGGCGGGCCAGAACATGACCGGCAAGGCGACAGCCGCCGCCTGCGAGTGGATCCGGCAGTCGTACGAGCCCGTGCGCTACTTCCAGCTCGAGGCGAACTTCGCCACCGACAAGAAGGCCTCACAGGTCAACACGCTGCACACCAGGGGCAAGCGGGTCGTCGCCGAGGTGACGCTACCGGGGGAGATGGTCGAGCGCCACCTGAACACGAGCGTCGAGCTGATCTACCGGGCGCGCCAGGTCAGCAACCTCGGCGGCCTGATGTCGGGCGTGATCAACAACGGCTCGCACTCGGCGAACGCGCTCGCCGCGATGTTCATCGCCACCGGTCAGGACGCCGCCAACATCGCCGAGTCGTCGACCGCGATGGTCTACGCCGAGCTCCTCCCGGATGGGACCTACTACCACTCGATCACCATCCCGTCGATGATCGTGGCGACCTACGGAGGGGGCACCGGCCTGCCGACCCAACGCGAGTGCCTCGATCTGCTCGGTTGCTACGGCAATGGCAACGTGCGCAAGCTCGCGGAGATCATGGCGGCGACGGTGCTCTGCGGAGAGCTCTCGCTAGGTGCGGCGGTCGTGGCCGAGGAGTGGGTCGACTCGCACGACCGGCTGGGGCGCAACCGGCCGTAGACAGGCCGCGGCGGGCGCAGCGCCGCCCCCGTCGGCGCGAGCTACGCCTTGCGCGCGTAGACGATGACGTTCTGGCGGTAGTGCCCGGTCGAGCGGTCGAAGCTGCCGCCGCAGGTGATCAGCCGCAGCGTCGGCTTGGGCGTCCGGCCGTACACGCGCTCGGTCGGGAAGGCGTCCTTGGCCACCCGCTCCGAGCGCTCGGCCACGTAGGTCGTGGTGGAGCCGTCGCGACGGCGGACGATGATCCGGTCGCCGGGGCTGACGCTGGGGAGGCGGGCAAAGGCTCCGGGGCGCCCGTTCCAGTTGACGTGGGCGGTGATCACCGCCGCTCCGCGCTCGCCGGGCTCGGGACCGTTCAGCCGCCAGCCGGCCTTGGAGATGTCCTTGGGCACCTCGAGCTTGCCCTCGCGCGTCAGCCCGAGCGGGATGATCGGCGCCGAGATCCCGACCGCCGGCACCGTGATCGTCCCCGGGGCCGGCGCCTCGGCCTGGGGCTCGGGCGCCTTGCGCTCGGGCTTCCGCTTGGGCTTGCGCTCGGGCTTCGGCTTGGGAGCCTGCGGCGCCTGCGCCCTGAGCGGAAGCGGCGCGACGGTAGCGGCCGCCACGGCTCTGCGCGGCTCGACTCGCTTGGGCTCCTCGGCGCTCGAGAGCAGCACCGCGGCGCCGGCGCCGGCCAGGACGCACCCAAGCGCCGCAGAGAGGGCGACGCGGCGTCGGCGCTTCGACGGGTGCTGCTCCACTGTCCCTAGGAGTGCGGCCGTCGGCGAACGGCCAGCCCTGCGCCGGCACCGATCACCGCAAGCAGCGCGAGGCCGCCGCCCATCGCGGCGAGCGGCGGGCCGGAGCTCGCCTGGCCGACGTCGGCGCGGCCGCTGTCGACGCCGCCGACCGGAGTGGTCCCGTTGTCGTCGGTCGGACACTGCTCGAAGAAGCCCTCCCGGCCGGGGCTGTCGGTGCGGCAGTCGTCGAAGCTGCCGCTGCCGCCGCCACCGTCGCCACCGTCCATCATGGTGAGCGCGTTGAGGCAGGCCTGGAGTTGCTCGCCCGCCTGCTCGAAGCCAGCCTGGTCCATGGGAGGGCCGTTCTCGATCAGGGTCTGGCACTGCGAGGGAGCTCCGGCCATCTCGGCCAGCGCGGCCAGGCAGGCCTGGAAGTCCTGCTGGGTCTGGATGTTCTGGCACTCCTCGGGACCACCGCCGCCACCGCCGCCACTCTGGATCTGATCGCTGATCGCACCGAGGCACGCCTCGAAGGCTTCCGGGCTGTCGGGGCTCTGGCACTCCGGCGGCGACCCCGGCACCTGCGCCGAGCTCGTCGGCGCGAGCACGAGCGCCACGGCAAGTGCGGCGACGAGGACTGCGAGGCGCTTGGTCATCGATTCTCTCCCTCTCGAGCTACGGCGACGGGCGGGCCGGTAGCCGAGCGCACGCTACCAGAGGGCCTGAGCTGCGCTCGCGCCAGGTTGGGAGATCTCGTTCACCCAGCGCCTATTCGCTCTGCTCGTCCTCGTCGTCGTACAGGCCCTCGAACTCGCTCTCGTAGTTCTCGTAGACGACGTTGCGCTTGACCTTCATGGTCGGGGTGATCTCTCCCTCCTCCTGCGAGAGCTCGCGATCGACGATGGCGAACTTCTTGACCTGCTCGACCTGCGCGAGGTCGGAGTTGGCCTCGTCGATCGCCTTCTGGATCTCCTTGCGCACGCTCTCGTCGTTGGCGATGTCGTCGCCGTCGCTCGCGCCCGCCTCCTCGAGCAGCGAATCGCGCTCCTCCTGGTCGAGCGTGACGAGGGCGACGAGGTAGGGCTTGTCGTCGCCGTAGACGACGGCGTGCGAGACCCAGCGGCTCGCGGCGATCTTGTTCTCGATGTACCCCGAGGGGATGTTCTTGCCGGACGAGGTGACGATGATGTCCTTCTTGCGACCGGTGATGGAGAGGAAGTTGTCGTCGTCGAGCTCGCCGATGTCGCCGGTGTGGTACCAGCCCTCGTCGTCCAGATCCTCCTTGGTCTCCTCCTCCATTCCGTTGTAGCCCTGGAAGACGTGCGGGCCGCGGATGAGGATCTCGCCGTCCTCCTCGCCGATCCTCACTTCCGAGCCCGGCAGCGGCTTGCCGACCGTTCCGAACTTGAAGTCCTCGGGCTGATTGATGGTGGCCACGGCCGAGGTCTCGGTCGCGCCGTAGCCCTCGAGCACGAGCACCCCGCACGCGTCGAAGAACTCGAGCATCTCCTTCTGAACCGGCGCGGCGCCGGTGGCCGCGAACTGGAGATTGCCGCCGAACAGGTTCCGCACCTTCGAGAGCACGTGCTTGTCCGCCTGGAGGTACTCGGCCTGGAGGACCGGGTTCGACTGCTTGCCGGCCCGCTCGTCCTCGCGCGTGCGGCGGCCGACGTCGACCGCCTTCCAGAACGCCTTGCCCTTGAGGCCGGTGGCCTCGGCGGTGGCGCGGCCGTAGATCTTCTCGAATATCCGCGGCACCGCGCTGAAGTGCGTCGGTTCGACCTCCTGGAGGTTGTCGACGATCTTGTCCTTGTCCTGCTCCCAGAAGGCCAGCGTCCCGCCGACGTCGAGGATCACCATCTGGAGGATGCGGGTGAGCACGTGAGCGAGGGGGAGGAACAACAGCAGCGTCGGAGCCTCGCCCCAGTCGGCCGCGGCCTCGCACTGCTCGATGTTGGCTCGGTAGTTGCCGTGCGTCAGCAGGCAGCCCTTGGGCGGGCCGGTGGTTCCGGACGTGTAGACGATCGTGAAGAGGTCGTCCGGCGAGACCGCCTCGACGCGCTCGTCGAACTGCTCGTCGTCGACGTCCTGGCCCTTGTCCCTCAGGTCGTTGAGCGACATCGCGCCCTCGCGGTCTCCCTCGATCACGACGATGTGCTCGAGGGACGGGCAGTCGTCGCGGACCTCCTCGACCTTGTCGACCATCTCGGAGGTCTCGCAGAACACGAGCTTCGAATCAGAGTCGGAAAGCACGTGGCGAGCCTCGTCCGCCGAGCTCGTCTGGTAGATGGGCGCGACGACCGCGCCGGTGCAGATCGTGGCCAGGTCGCACAGCGTCCAATCGGGGCGCGTGTCCGAGAAGATGGCCACGCGCTCGCCGTGCTCGACCCCGAGCGCGATCAACCCCTTCGCGACCTCCTGGACGTTATCGGCGAGCTCCTTGTAGGAGACCTCGTCCCACTCGCCGTCGGCGGTCTTGAACTTGAGCGCCGTTCCCGAGTTGCTCTTCGAGCTGACGATCATCTCGGCGAGCGTCTTGGCGCGCGTGCCGCGGTCGGCGCCAGTGCCGTCGGAGTCTTCGCCGGACTCGTGGTCGTCGGACTCTTCCTCGCCGGAGTCCTCGGACCTCTCGCGGTCCTCCGACTTCGCCTCGCCGTCGTCCTGCGACTGCGCCTCGTCGTCCTCCGACTGCGCCTCGTCGTCCTGGTCCGCCTTCGCCTCGTCGCGGTCCTGCGATTCCGAGCGACCGCCGTCTTCCTGGTCTTCGTCCGACCCGTCGCGCTCGGTCTCCTGCGCTTCACCGCTCGGCTGTGAGCGCTCGCTCGCCTCGCTCCCGCCCTCGGCTCGGGCCCCGTCCTGCTCGGACCCCGACTCGGAGGCTTCCCGGCCTTCGCTCTGCGCTTCCTCGTCGGGTGTCCCGGCGCGCCGGCGCGCCTCGACCTCCTGATGCTGTGCGCCCTCGCCCTCCTCGGGCTGGTCTTCCGGCTTCCCCTGCGACCCCTGCTCCGTCGTCGACATCTCGTGGCTCCCTCGTTCGGCTACGGCGGTAGATACCCACTCGCTCGCTCGGCGATGCCGCGTCCCGCTCGCTGCGAGCATCCCGGCCCTCGTGGCCGCCCTCGTCCTCGCCCTCTGCTCCTCCGTGGCCTGGGGCGTCGCCGACTTCATCGCCGGCCTCAAGAGCAGAACCCTGCCGGTGGCGAGCGTGATGCTCGTCGCCGTGGTGACCGGGCTCATGCTCGCGGGAGGAGTCGTTGCGGTGCGGGGCGTGGGCCCGCCGGCGATCGCGTATCTGGGCTTCGGGGCGCTCTCGGCCGTCGTCGGCTCGATCGGGCTCGCCGCGTTCTACCGCGGCCTGGCGGTCGGATCGATGAGCGTCGTCGCTCCGATCGCCGCGACCGGTGCTGCCGTCCCTGTGGCGTTCGGGCTGGCCAGTGGCGAGCGCCCCACCGCGGTCCAGATCGCCGGCGCCGTTCTGGCGATCGCCGGGGTGGTGCTCGCCGCCCGCGAACGGGGCCCGGAGGGACCCCCGGCAGGCGTTGCCGTGGCCGCTCGCCGTGCGCAGGTTGCGCGCGGGGCGCCGCTCGCGGTGCTCGCGGCGGTCGGTCTTGGCAGCTTCCTCGTGGCCATCGACGCCGCGAGCGAGGGCGACGTCGGCTGGGCGATCCTGACCAACCGGGTCGTCTCCCTGGCCTTGATCGCGCTCGCGGCGTTCGTGCTGCGCGCCCGCCCGCCGGCCGGGCTGAGGGACGCCGCGCCTGCCGTCACGGTCGGCGTGCTCGAGACGACGGCGAACATCCTCATCGCGGTCGCGACGACCCTCGGCCTGGTCAGCCTCGTCGGCGTGCTGGCCTCGCTCTATCCGGTCGTGACCGTGGCGCTCGCCCGGGTCGTGCTGAGGGAGCGGATCGCGCGAGTGCAGCAGCTCGGGGCAGTCGGTGCGCTCGCCGGCGTGGTGCTGATCGCCACCGGGGCGGGCTGAGCCCGGCTCGGCCCGCCGGTAGCTTCAGTGGGATCCACGCCGCACGGGCGACGCGCCGGCGAGCATGCGCCGGCCTCGCCGCCCTTACTCGAACCGCTTACCAGCCGAGCACTCGAGCGAGCGTCTGCTCGCCCTTCTGGAGCTCGTACCGGTCGAGGTCGCCGTTGCCTGGCGGGCTCGTGGGCTCGTCGGCTCCGGCTGGCGTGTCCGTGCCGTCTTAGCGCCGCGGACCGCGGTCGGCGTCAGCCTCTCGGACTGTTCCCCTCTCGCCGTTCCGTGTGAACACGGGCTCCGCGTCGAGATCGACGCGGGTGATAACCGGGGCGGTCATGGAGCCTCCCTGGTCGGGTTCGGCGTACGCGGGCGAGCGTAACAGTCGCCGTCGTCCGTGGCGTGCTTGAAGATGAGGTCACTGCGGGTATGAAGAAGGCGGAATCATTCGAGGAGGGGAGACGCCATGCGCACCGGTAACGCGATCGTCGACGTGCTCATCAAGGTGGTCGTGATCGCCATCGTGGCGGCGATCCTGGTCTGGATCCTCGGAATGGTCGGAGCCCCGGCCATCGTCTCGACGATCGTGTGGATCCTCGCCCTACTCGCGATCCTGCTCGTCGTGCTCCAGCTCTTCCAGGGCGGCGGTGTGAGCGCTGGCGGCCGAGCGGGCGAGCGCGGGCCGCGGGCCTGAGGGAGGGCTCGGCCCGGGCTACCCGAGCTCGACGCCCAGCAGCCGCTCGAGCTCCGGCACGGTGCCGTCCGCGCCGCGGTGCAGCACCGCGGTCATCCCCACCGCCTCGGCCCCTTGGCAGTTCTCGCGCAGGTCGTCGACGAACACGCATTCGCTTGGCGGGAGCCCCAGCCGCTCGGCGCCGAGCTCGTAGATCGCGGCATTCGGCTTGTTGAGCCCGACCTCGCCGGAGATGATCACGCCGTCGAACAACTCCTCGAAGGTAGAGCGGTCGTAGCGACCCGCTCCCCACGAGTTCGAGATCAGGCCGGTGCGCACGCCCGCCCGCCTTGCCGCCCGCACCGCATCGAGCATCGCCTCGTCGGCCTGCATGCCCGCGAACAGCCGGTCGACGAGGCCGTCGGTGTCCTCGACTCCCAGCAGCGGCCCGAAGCGCTCGGCGAACTGGTCCTCGGTCAGCTCGCCGCGCTCGAGGCGACGCAGCTCCTCGAGCGCCTGGGGATCCTCCCGGAAGAGGCGCTTGACCTCGTCGGGGTCGATCCCCTCGCGCTCGCAGAAGGCACGGAACGACTCGAACACGTTGGTCGTGAGGACGCCGCCGAAGTCGACGAGCAGGCCCCTCACGTGCGCGGGGCGGGCTGGCGGGTGACCTCGAGCGCGGCCCGGGCGAGCTCGGGGATCCCTCGCTCCATGAGGCGGTAGAACTCGTCGTCGCTGGCGCCCTGCACGAAGCGCTTGTAGTTGCCCTCGAGGAAGACCGCCGACTTCCACAGCGCGAGCGCCTGGTACCAGCGCAGATCGGCTATCGAGCGGCCGGTGCGCTCCTCGTACCGGGCCACGAGCTCGTCGCGGCTCGGGAAGCCCTCGAGCGCGGTCACCTGAGACAGCGTCTGGGTGAACAGGTTCTCGGGATCGTCGTGCTGGGCGTAGGTGGCGGTCAGGTAGCCGACGTCGGCGAGCGGATCGCCGATGGTCGAGAGCTCCCAGTCGAACAGCGCGACCAGCCGCGCGGGCGCCTCGGGCGCGTACATCGCGTTGCCGAGCCGGAAGTCTCCGTGGACGATGGTCGCGGGCGGGGACTCGGGGAGGTTGCGCTGCAGCCACTCGGTGGTCTGCTCGATCTCGGGCACCTCGCGGGTCTGGTTGTGCTCCCACAGCCCGGTGAAGCGCCGGAGCTGGCGCTCGAGGTAGCCGGTCGGCTTGCCGAAGCCCTCGAGCCCGTGCTCGAACGGGTCGATGGCGTGGACCTCGACGAGCGCGTCGATGAGCTCGTGGGCGATCGCCTCGCGTTCGGGCGGGGAGTCGAGGGGCCCGGGCACCTCGGTGGTGATGACCTCGCCCTCGATGTAGGGCATGAGGTAGAACGGCACGCCGAGGATGTCCTCGCCGTGCTCCCCGTCCTCCGAGGTGAGCAGCACCTCGGGGACCCGGGCCTCGGTGGTTTCGATGGCCCTGAGAACCCGGGCCTCGCGCAGGACGTCGTGCGCGGAGGGCGGCAGCGGCGGTCGCGGCGGGCGGCGCAGCACGAACTCCTCGCCGC
>JBBSNG010000003.1:0-28324 GCA_038232755.1 Solirubrobacterales bacterium
GCCCGAGCACGCCGGCGAAGTTCAGTCCCTTCTACGGCAAGCGCGCGAAGCAGGGCGGCTCGAGCGGCTCCGACCGCAGCCGCACCTTCGTCGTGCCCCGGAGCGGGGGCTCCTCCGACGGCGGCGGCTCCTCCGACGGCGGCTATCGCTCGAGCCCGCGCTTCTACGAATCCCCCTCTGACAGTGGAAGCAACGGCGGCGGAAGCGACGGCGGCAGCGACGACGGGGGCGGGGGCGACATCGACATCGACGTCCCGGAGGCTCCGGACATCGACTGATCGGGGGCCGGTGACGGCGGTCGCGGCGCGACCGGCCGAGCGCGCCCGTCGGCACGCACGCGTCGGGCTCGGGGCGCTGCTGGTCCTCGCCGTCGTCTACGGCGCGCTCGCCCTGCTGGCCGCGACGCCGGGCTCGCGCCTCGTGCCGGCGACGGCGGGCGGCTCGCCGGACTGGCTGCTCGGGCCGCTGCGTCCGGTCGGCCTTGACGCGGGCTCCGGGCCGCTCGCCGGGTCGCTCTTCTACGCCGGGCTGTGGCTCGCGCTCCTCGCCTACGCCGTGGTGGTCGCGCGGGCGCGAGAGATCCCGCGAGCCGCCGCGGTCGCGGCGGTGGCCGGGCTCCACCTGCTGTTCGCGCTCGCGCCGCCCCTGCTCTCCCAGGACGCTTTCTCGTACCTCGCCTACGCGCGGCTCGGGGCCGTGCACGGCCTCGATCCCTACCTGGCCTCGCCGGCGTCCGTCCCCGCCGACGCGGTCTTCGCATTTGCGGGCTCGAAGGACGCCTCGTCGGTCTACGGGCCTCCGTTCACCCTCTTCACCTACGCCCTGGCCGGTGTCTCCGTCCCTCTCGGTTTCTGGGCTCTGAAGGCGACGGCCGCCGCCGCGTCACTCGCCGCTGTCGCGCTGGTGTGGCGCGCCGCGGCCCGGCGTGGGCTGGACCCGCGCGGGGCCTCCCTGCTCGTCGGCCTGAACCCGGCGCTGCTCGTGCACGTCGTTGGGGGTGCCCACAACGAGGCGCTGATCCTGCTGCTCACCACTGCCGCCCTCCTGGCTCACGTCCGGGGCCGCGCGACGGGCGGCGCGGCCCTCGCCACCGCCGCGACCGGGGTCAAGGCCTCGGCGGCGCTCCTCGTGCCGTTCCTGATCGCGGGCGCCCGAGGCCGCGGGCGAGTGCGTGCCGCGCTCCTCGCAGCTGCCGCGGTCGCGCTCGTCGGGGCGCTGATCGGCATTGCCGGGTTCGGCGCCGAGGCCGTCGGCTGGCTCGACGCGGTGCGCGAGAACCAGGCGCGGACCTCGAGCTTCTCGCTTCCCTACAAGACGGCGGAGCTGCTCGGTGCACTCTTGCCCGGAGAGCGGCTCGACTTCCGTGCGCCGGTGCGGCTCGTGTACGCGGCGGGCTTCGGCGCGGTGGCCGCATGGCTGCTGGTGCGCGCGTGGCGAGGCGCCGACGTCGTGGCCATGGCCGGATGGGCCACCCTCGCTCTGCTCCTGTGCTCGGCCTGGCTCGTTCCGTGGTACCTCGCCTGGTTGCTGCCCCTCGCCGCGCTCGGGCGCAGCCGCCCGCTCGTGGCCGCCACCGTCGTGCTCACCGCGTGGACGCTGGCCATCGCCATCCCCTTCTGAGGAGGATCGCCGTCGGGGTGCTCGGCGTCACACTGAGCCGGTGGCCGAGCTCAGCCTGATCGAGTCGTTCGCGCGCCTGCTCGGCTCCCGAGGGGACCGTGTCGTGCGCGGTCCCGGCGACGACGCCGCCGTGGTCCGCGCTCGCCCGTTCGCGGTGACCTCGCTCGACGTCGTGGTCGAGGACGTCCACTTCCGCCGCGCCACCCACTCGCTTGCCGACGTCGGGCACGGCGCGCTGGCCTCGGCCCTGTCGGACCTCGCAGCCATGGGAGCCGATCCGGGCGAGGCCTACGTGGGGCTCGTCCGCCCCGACGACCTCTCCGACGAGGAGGCCCGCGTCCTGGTCGAGGCGGCGGAGGCGCTGGCCGATCGAAGCGGCGTGACCATCGCGGGCGGCGACGTGTCGAGCGGCCCGGCGCTGGCCGTGACCGTCGCCGTGACGGGCTGGTCCGACGACGCACAGGCCCTCGTGGGTCGCGACGGCGCGCGCGCGGGAGACCTGCTCGGGGTGACCGGGGAGCTCGGCGGCTCGGGGGCCGGGCTACGGCTGCTCGACGGGCTCGAGGTCGATCTCTCCCCGGAGCTGCGGTCGGCGCTCGCTCATCGCCATCGCCGCCCGGAGCCGCGTCTCGAGGCCGGCCGCGGTCTCGCCCGCGCCGGCGCAAGCGCGATGATCGATCTGAGCGACGGCCTCGCCACCGACGCGCGCCACCTCGCCGAGCGCAGCGGTGTCGCCGTCGCCGTCGAGCTCGAGGCCCTTCCGCTGGCCGGGGGGGTGGCCGAGGTGGCCGCGGCCGCGGGCGAGGACGCTGCCGCTTTTGCGGCCGGCGCCGGGGAGGACTTCGAGCTGCTGGTGAGCGCACCTCCGCAGCGGCGGGCGGCCCTCGAGCGCGCCGCCGCCGAGTCCGCCACCCACCTGACCTGGATCGGCGAGGTCGGTCCCGGCCGCGGCCTCGAGCTTCGCGGCCACACGGCGGCAGCGGGCGAGCTGCGGGGGTTCGAGCACGGCGCCGGGCGCTCCACCGCAGGGCCAGCCGCGGCCGACGACACGAGCCCTCAGCGGCGCAGCGCGGAGCGGGTGCCTCCGAGCGAACCGGGCCCCGCGTAGGTCAGCGGTCCGCGCAGCGGCGGCTGTTGCGGTGGGCCGGCCGGCGGTGAGGCCGCCTGCTGGCCGGCCCGCGCGGTGAGTACCGCCACCAGGGAGCAGAAGGCTCCGACGAGGACGCAGCCGAGCAGCGCGGCGAACGGGCTGACGTGCCCGCCCGCCGTCAACAGGCACAGGTACCAGAGCCCCTCCAGCGGGCCGAGGGACAGGCGCTCGAGGTAGAACACGGCGACCGCAAGCGGGAGCACGAGCCCCGCCATGACCAGCACGAGGCCGAGCCGAGGGCGCTCGGTGATGGCCGCGCCCGACCAGAGGTACACCGCCGGCACGAGGAAGAGGGCGGCCAGCGGGTCGAGCAGCCAGACGGCCAGGGCGGCGACGCACACCGTGAGGGCGACGGCTGCGCCGGCGGCGGGCGCCGACGGGCGGGTCAGCCCGTGCAGGCGCCGGACGAGCGCACGCCGCCCGAGGAACCATCCCAGCGCGCTGACCACGGCGAGGCCGGCGAGCAGGACGATCGCCCACGTGGTCGGGGGCTCGGCCGCGGGCGGGAGGGCGACGCCGAAGCCCGGCACGAGGCCGACCAGATCGAGCAGGCGCAGGAGCGCGTAGGCGGCGACGAAGGGAAGCGCTCCGCAGAGCGCCCACAGGGTCCAGGCCCCGACCCGGCCGCTACGGCGGCCGGCCCGGGCGAAGCCGTCGGAGACCGTCACCACGGCGGGCACGAGCAGGGCGAAGGCCACGAGCAGCACGGACCAGCCCGGCACGAGCTGGCGAGCGCCGGCGAGATAGGTGCGCGGCGGCCGGGAGGGGAGGCCCCGCTCGTCAAGCGCGGAGACGGTGCGCAGCACGGCCGTGCCCAGTGCGACGTAGCGCCGCTCGTCAAGCGCGTCCAGCGAGCGCGCGGGCGCGGGCAGCTCGCCGCCGCCCGAGAAGCGGACGGCCTGAAAACCTCGCTCGAGCATCACTCCCTGCGCGCCTATGCCCAGCGGAAAGGCGAGGCGCACGAGCTGGGCCGGCACGCTCTCCTGACCCGGCAGCGACCCGATCTCCTGGCGCACCGCGTCGCCCGCCGTGCGGGTCAGCCGCGGGCTGGGACGCGTGGAGTCGTTCGACCAGGCGACGATCGGCGACTCGAGCGTGGCGCGGGCGCCGAACTGCGAGACGGCGAGGACGGCCTCGACCCGGGCCGGATCGAGCTCGCGGGCCAGCCGGCGGGCCCCCGCCTCGTCGAGCCGCGCTCCCTCGAGCGACACCAGCGTGACCGTGCGCCGGGAGGGTCGCCCCTCGAGGGCCCGCGCCAGCTCGAGCAGTGCGGCGGTGTCGGCCGCGCCGGAGATCGCCCCTCCCGGCCCGACCCCGTCGCGACCGGCCACGACCACGATCTCGCGCTCGGTCGAGGCCGTCCCGGCGCGTCGCCCGACCACGTTGGCGAGCTGTCGATCGCCGGCATCGAAGCGGTCGATGCTGCTCTCGAAGCCGCTCCCGGCCAGGGACTCGGCCACGAGGCGCGCCGAGGCCGACCCGGGCGGGCCGGCGCCGCGGCGCTCGGGTCTCGCGCTGGTCTCGGCGATCTCCTCGGCCTCGGCGAGCGCCCGCGTGGCGTCGAAGAGCTCGTCCGCCGCGAGCCCGCGTGGCAGCGCCGCGGGCCGGCTCTCGACCGCGAACATCGCGACGAGGACGGCGAGCAGGGCGGGCACGAGGGCGGCGCGGTAGATGCGCGGCTCGATCACTGCGCCAAACCTACCCCTCGGGTGGTCGATCCGCCAGCGCATGCTGCAAGCGCTGCGATCCCTCCGATCTACAATCCACCGTGAGGGAGATCACATAACGTCCCAGCCCCCCCGCATCCTTCTCGTCGACGACGAGGAATCGGTCCAGAAGCTGCTGACCTATCCCCTGCGCAAGGAGGGCTACGACGTCGTGCCCGCCCGCGACGGCGAGGAGGCGCTCGAGCGCTTCAACGAGGGCTCCTTCGACCTGATCGTGCTCGACGTGATGCTCCCGAAGCGCGACGGCTTCGATGTCTGCCGCCGTCTCCGAGCGCGCAGTCCCGTGCCGATCATCATGCTCACCGCCAAGTCCGAGGAGTTCGACAAGGTCCTCGGCCTCGAGCTCGGCGCCGACGACTACATAACGAAGCCCTTCTCGATGCGCGAGTTCCGCTCCCGGGTCAAGGCGGCGCTGCGGCGCGTCCAGCTCGTGCGCGAGCGCGACGGCGACGGGACCGCGGAGCCGCTTGATCTCGGAGAGCTCGAGATCGACCTCGGCAAGCGTCAGGTGAACGTTCGCGAGGCCCCGGTGCGCCTGACCTACGTCGAGTTCGAGATTCTCGCCACCCTCGCGCGCAGCCCCGGACGGGTGTTCAGCCGCACCGCCCTGCTCGAGCGGCTGTGGGGCGACGCGGCCTACCGCGATCCCCGTACCGTCGACGTGCACATCCGTCATCTGCGCGAGAAGCTCGAGCGCGACCCCCGCGACCCGGAGTACATCTTCACCGTGCGCGGCGTCGGCTACCACTTCCGCGACACCTGATGACGAAGCTCCACCGCCCGCGCCTGCGCTCACTCGCCAACAAGCTGGCGCTGCTGTTCTCGGCCATCATCGCCTTTGCCTTCGCGGGCGTGCTCCTGTACGTCGTCCCTCAGCTCCAGTCGAACCTCGAGGAGCAGACGCTGCGCGACCTGCGCCGCGTGGCGCAGGTGACCTCGGAGCCGCTCGACGGGGCCATGGGCAGCGACATCACCGAGGCGCAGCTCAACGAGCTCGTGCGCGCGGTCTCCGACCGCTCGGACGCGCGCGTCATGCTGCTCGGCGTCCAGCGGTCGATCACCGCGCCCGGTCGCTCGCCGGAGCCCCCGAGTCTGTACGCGATCTCCGACTCGCGCGTCGCGCCACGGGCCGAACGGGGCCAAGGCCTGGCCCAGACCGCGATCGCCCGCGACGACGTCGCCGACGCCATCGCCCGCGAGGGGGGCGATCCGGTCGCCCGGGTCGCGGCGCCGCTGTTCTTCGCCGGGCGCGCGGACTGGGTAGCCGTCTACTCGCGCGACCTCTCGGAGGTCTCCGAGATCGTGGGCCTGATCCGCCGGCGGGTGCTCGTGGCCGCGGCCGTGGCGCTGTTCGTGGCCAGCGCTGCCGGCTACCTCGTGGCCCAGGCCTTCGCGCGGCGAGTGCGGCGCGTCGAGTCGGCCGCCCAGGCGGTGGCCGGCGGCAACTTCGTCGATCCGGTCCCGGTCGACGCGGCCGACGAGGTGGGCGACCTGGCTCGCGCCTTCAACGAGATGCAGGAGCGCCTAGCGCGCCTCGACCGCGCCCGGCGCGAGTTCATCGCCAACGCCTCGCACGAGCTGCGGACCCCCATCTTCTCGCTCGGAGGCTTCGCCGAGCTGCTCCAGGATGAGGACCTCGACGCCGAGACTCGCGACGAGTTCCTGGGTCAGATGCGCGAGCAGACCGAGCGCCTGAAGAAGCTCGCCGCCGACCTCCTCGACCTCTCGCGCCTCGACGCCGATGCGCTCGAGCTCCGGCCCGAGGCGGTCGACCTCGGCGAGCTGGCGCGCGACGTCGCTGCCGAGTTCGTGCCGGCGTTGAGCCGCGCGAGGGTCCCCCTCGAGCTCGACGTCGGCGACGAGGTCGAGGCCTGCTGCGACCGCCAGCGCATCGGCCAGATCGTCCGCATACTGCTCGACAACGCGCTGCGACACACCCCGGAGGGTGCGCCCGTCCGCCTCGAGGTCCACGCCGAGAACGGCACGGCGCGCGTCACGGTGGCCGACGAGGGTCCGAAGCTGAGCGGTCAGGGTGTCGACCAGGCGGTGGTCCGCCAGGCCTTCGAGCGCTTCTACACGGGCGATGCGGTGGGCGGCTCCGGGCTCGGGCTGGCCATCGCCCAGGAGCTCGCGGGGCGCATGGAAGGCGGCATCCGCATCGACGCCGGTGAGCGGGAGACCGTCTTCACGGTCGAGCTGCCGGCCGCGGGCCAGGCGGGCGAGGCGGGCGAGAGGTCGGCCTCCGAGCCGGTCCTCGAGCCTGCGGCCCGCACGCTCTGAGCGGTCCGGACGAACCCGAGTGCGCGGAGCTGCGCGCACTGGTCCGGGCCCTCTCGCTCGAGGTCCGCGACGCGGTCGTGCCCCACCTCGGCGCCCCCGCGGGCCGCGCTCACGGCGCCGAGACCGCCGCCGGCGGCGACGTGACCTTCGACATCGATGCCCACGCCGAGCGCGCCCTGGCCGAGTTCATCGCCCGCGAGGCTCCCGCCGTCGCCTTCTTCTCGGAGGACCGCGGCCTGGTCGGGGGCGCGCCGGCGGGCGGCGAGGGGTCCTCCACCGTCCTCGTCGTCGACCCCATCGACGGCACGCGGCCCGCGCTGGCCGGACTCGAGTCGTGCTGCGTCTCGGTCGCCGCCGCGCCGCTGCACGAGAGGGTGACCATGGGGGAGGTCTCGCTCGGCTGTGTGGTCGAGGTCCCCTCGGGGCGGGTCTTCCTGGCCGAGCGCGGGCGCGGCGTGCTCGAGGCGCCTCGGCTCGCGCCGTCGGCGACCGAGACGGTCGAGCGGATGTTCTGGGCCTACGGCTTTCGCGGCCGCCCGGCGCGCGCGACGGCCGAGGTGCTCGCCGAGCTGATCGACCGCTCATCGGTCGGAGGGGGGACCTTCGAGCTCGGCTCGGCCGCCTTCGACATGACCCGCATCCTCACCGGTCAGCTCGACGCCTACGTCGAGCCCGGCCCGCGCCTGGTCGACGAGGTGCCCGGGCTGCGGGCCGAGTTCGAGCGCGTCGGCGGCGGCGCGGTCCTCAACAACACTCCGTACGACCTGGCCGGAGCGTGGCTGTGCCTGGTCGAGGCGGGCATCACGGTGACCGACGCCCGCGGGCGCCCGCTCGACGATCGGCCGCTGCTCGGCTCCGGTGCGGAGCACCAGATGTCCGTCGTCGCCAGCGCCAGCGAGGGCCTCCACGCCGAGATCCTCGGCGCGCTCGAGCGCGGCGTCGCGCGGGTCGGCGCCCAGGTCGCCTCCGGTGCGATGCGGGCCGCCCTCGATTAGCTGCGCCGACCTGCGGGCAGGAGCAGGGAGTGATGCAGGTCGCGGACACCCGCACGGTCTCCCTCGGCCTGCCGCCCGATCCCGAGTTCCTGGTCTTCGCCCGGCTCGCCCTCGGCGCGCTCTGCCGGCTCACCTCGCTGCGGCCGGATGAGGTCATCGACCTCAAGCTCGCGGTCACCGAGGCTGCGGCGGGGGTGCTCGACGACAGCGACGAGCCGCGCGGGGTCCCCGACCGGCTCGGCTTCTCGTTCGAGCTCGAGCGCGACTGCCTCGTCCTCGAGGTCGAGGGCTGGCTGCCCTCGGCGCTCACCGTGGAGGACCGCCGTCTCGGCCGGGCGATCGTCGAGGCCACGGTGGACGGCTGCGAGATCCGCGGCGATGTGGTCCGCCTCGAGAAGCGCCTGGACTCGGACGAGCGCTAGGCTGGCCGCCGGTCCGCCCGGCGCCCTTGCCTTCCGCCTCCCTCTTGCCCCCGACCGCGGCCTTCCAGTCCGCTCAGAGGAGCTCCTCTTGCTTCAGCCGATTGGCGTAGGCCACAAGTCGCTCGCCGACTACACGCACCTGGTCGGCCGGCCGCTGGTCGAGGAGATCCGCACGCTCGCCGAGGGCCTCGAGGGCCTGAAGGTCCTCCACCTCTCGGCCACCGCCTTCGGGGGCGGAGTCTCCGAGCTCCTCTACTCGGTCGTGCCGCTCATGCGCGACGTGGGCATCGAGGCCGAGTGGCAGGTGATCATCGGCCGCGAGGAGTTCTTCAACGCGACCAAGCTCATGCACAACGCCCTCCAGGGCAACCCGCTCGACCTCTCGCCCCACGACTGGCGCGTGTGGGAGGAGTACAACGAGATGAACGCCGGGTTGCTCTCCGGCGGCTGGGACGTGATCATCGTCCACGATCCCCAGCCGGCGGCCATGCGCGACCACTTCCCCGACAAGGCGCGCAACTGGGTCTGGCGCTGCCACATCGATCTCTCGACGCCGCACCCGCCGACCATCGACCGCCTGGTGCCCTACATCGTTGACTACGACGCGTCGGTGTTCCACCTTCAGGACTACGTGCCGAGGGCCCTCGACGGACACGCCGAGCGCGTCAACATCGTGCCGCCGGCGATCGATCCCCTGTCGCCCAAGAACATGGCGCTCTCGGCCGAGGACGCCGGCTTCGTCTGCGACCAGTTCGGCATCGACATCGATCGCCCGCTCATGTGCCAGGTCTCCCGCTTCGACCCTTGGAAGGACCCGATCGGGGTGATCGACGCCTACCGCATGGTCAACGCGGAGATGCCCGAGGTCCAGCTCGCGCTCGTGGGATCGATGGCCACCGACGACCCTGAGGGTTGGCAGTTCTTCAACTCGACCATGGAGCACGCTCAGGGCGACACCGACATCAAGATCCTCAACAACCTCAACAACGTCGGCGCGATCGAGGTCAACGCCTTTCAGTCGCAGGCCGACGTGCTGATCCAGAAGTCGACGCGTGAGGGCTTCGGTCTGACCGTGTCCGAGGCGCTCTGGAAGGCGCGGCCGTTCATCGGCGGAGACGTCGGCGGGATTCCGCTCCAGATCCAGAACGGCACGTCCGGGTACCTGGTGTCGAGCCCCGAGGAGTGCGCGGAGCGCACGGTGCAGATCCTGCGTGATCCCGGGCTGGGCAAGTGGCTGGGCCGGGCCGGCAAGGAGTACGTGCGCACGCACTTCCTCACGCCGCGGCTGCTGCGGGACTGGCTGGGCATATTCCGCGATCTCGGGTGAGGGTCGGCTTATCGCAGCGGTGAGCGACCAACCCCAGATCGTCCTTGTCTCCAATCGCGGCCCGGCCGCCTTCGAGCGCGACGAGGACACGGGCGAGCTCGTGGCTCATCGCGGCGGCGGCGGTCTCGTCACCGCGCTCACCGGTCTGGTCCACCACCGCGATGCGCTGTGGATCGCCTCGGCCATGACCGATGCCGACGTCGAGGCCTCCAGGCTCCACGACGGCTCGTTCGACTGTGACGTCGACGACACGACCTACCGCATCCGTCTGGTCGAGTCGAGCACCGAGGCCTACGACGGCTTCTACAACGTGGTCGCGAACCCGCTGCTGTGGTTCATCCAGCACTACCTGTGGGATCTCTCGAACGCTCCTGACATCCGCTCGGCCGAGACTGACGCCTTCGAGCGCGGCTACCGCGTCGTCAACGAGGACATCGCCCGGGCGGTCATCGCCGAGATCGACCGCGGCGAGCAGGCCGTCGTGATGCTCCACGACTACCACCTCTACCTTGCCCCGCGAGCGATCCGCCGGGCCCGACCGGATGCGCTCCTGCACCACTTCGTCCACATCCCCTGGACCCAGCCCGATGCCTGGCGCGTCTTGCCCACGGACATCCGCGAGGAGGTCTACGAGGGGATCCTCTCCAACGACATCGTCGGCTTCCACACCAAGGCCTACCGGCGCAACTTCCTCATGTGCTGTCAGGAGCTGCTCGGTCTACCCGTGAACTTCGAGGCCGGCACGGTCGAGTTCGAGGGCCGCCAGGTCTGGGTCCGGGCCTACCCGCTCCCGATCTCGGCTGAGGCCTTCGCCCGCAACGCCGCGAGCGACGAGGTCCACGCCTTCGAGGAGGAGGTCCTGCGCCGCCGCCGTGAGCACCTGATCCTGCGCGTCGACCGCGCCGACCTCTCGAAGAACGTTCTGCGCGGCTTCACCGCCTTCGACCTCTTCCTCTCCCAGCACCCGGAGTTCCGCGAGCGGGTGACGTTCATCGCCCACCTCGTGCCCTCGCGCCAGGACGTCCCCGAGTACGTCGAGTACCTCGAGAAGATCGAGGCGCTGGTGGCCGTGGTCAACCACCGCCACGGGACGACCGACTGGATGCCGATCGACCTCAAGCTGCGCGAGAGCCTGCCCGAGGCGGTGGCGACGTACAAGCACTACGACCTGCTCATGGTCAACGCCATGTTCGACGGCATGAACCTCGTGGCCAAGGAGGGCCCGCTGGTCAACGAGCGCGCCGGGGTCAGCCTGCTCTCGGAGAACACCGGCGCTCACGAGGAGCTGGGCGAGTACGCGCTGTCGGTCAACCCCTTCGACGTGCAGGAGCAGGCCGATGCCATCCACCGCGCCCTGACCATGTCGCGCGAGGAGCGGGAATGGCGCGCGGAGGGTCTGAAGCGGCTCGTGACCGCTCGTGACCCGGGCGACTGGGTCGACGACCAGCTGCGCGACGTCGAGGCGAAGCGCGACGGCGTCGAGCCGCCGGTCGAGGCCGCGTAGCGCCCTTCGTGCGGCGGCGCGCCTCGGTGGCTCGTCCTCGGTGAGCGGACCCGGCGGCCGCCGGAGCAGGCGACCCGTCCTGACGTTCCCTCGCCGCCGGTCGACGCGACCGCGCGGCGCGTGCCGGCTGACCGCCGGGCCCTACACGGGTAAGGGGCGAGGGCCGAGAGCTCTCCCCCTGCGCGCCCGGCGGTGCCAGGCCCACTGCTACCGTGATGCGGCCCGTGGCCCTGTACGACCTCATGCTCATCCTCGACGCCGAGGCACCCGACGAGCGCCGCACCGAGATCCTCGACGGCACTCGTCAGGCGATCGAGGCCGACGGCGCGCTCGTCGAGTCGCAGGACTGGGGCGCCCGTCATCTCGCCTTCGAGATCGATGGTCGCGAGGACGGTGCCTACCACCTGTTCCAGCTCGAGGCCGCGCCGCCTCTGCTCGAGCGCCTCGGGCGCACTCTGAGAATCACCGACGAGGTCCTGCGCTTTCGCTTCATCCGCCTCAAGCCGGGTCAGCCGACCCCGCCGCCGCCTCGGCCCGATGGGCGCCGCGGCGAGGATGAGCGAGGCGAGGCGCCGTCGCCGGTGGCCGCTCGAGCGGCGGCCGACGCGGCTCCGCGCCGCTGACCGGCGGGTCGCCGGCCACCGCCACTCTCCTGCGCAGGCGCGTGAGGACGCGGTCCGAGTCCAGGCGAGCAACGACTGAGCCAAGAGCGCGACAGAACTGTGAAAGCTCCCCGACTTTGCTGGAACTTCGGCTCGCGGAGCCCCTTTTCCGGGTGAGCACGGCGATACAGTCGGCCCGACTCCCCGCGACCCTCCGCCCGAGATAGACAAGGAGCACCAATGGCAGCCACCAACATCAACCGCGTCGTGCTGACCGGCAACCTCACGCGCGATCCCGAGCTGCGCACGACGGGCAGCGGCACGCCGGTCTGCAGCCTGCGTCTCGCCTGCAACACGCGCCGCCGTGACGCCTCGGGCGAGTGGATCGACAAGCCCAACTACTTCGACGTCACCGTGTGGGGCGCGCAGGGCGAGAACTGCGCCACCTACCTCCAGAAGGGGCGCCCGGTAGCCCTCGATGGACGGCTCGAGTGGAGGGAGTGGCAGGACAACCAGGGCAACAAGCGCCAAGCGGTCGATATCATTGCCGACTCGGTGCAGTTCCTCGGCTCGCGTGACGGGGCCGAGAACGGCGGCGGTGGACGCTTCGCGGCGCAGAGCGACGTCCCGGCCGACACCGGCGACTTCGAGCCGGCCGCGGCCGGATCCGGCGGCTCCGACGACGACATTCCGTTCTGATCACTAGGTAGGGAGCTTCAAGCGTGGCAAGGCAACGTGGCCGACAGCCGGCGGGTAACAGCCGCAAGCGAGACAACAAGCGAGGGCCGGGAAGCGGCGGACGCCGCAAGCCGTGCCCGTTCTGCCGCGACAAGATCGACCTGGTCGACTACAAGGACACGGCCTCGCTGCGTCGCTCGATGAGCGACAAGGGCAAGATCCGCTCGGCCCGGATCACCGGCTGCTGCCGGCGGCACCAGAGCCAGCTCGCCCGTGCGATCAAGCGCGCGCGCGAGTTGGCGCTGCTGCCCTACGTGGCGCCGGGCGGGGATGCGGTCGGGCCCCCCGGCCGCCGCGACCGGTCGTGAGGCTCCTGCAAACCGTCGCTTGGCGGCGTCCTCGGTCGCTCGCCTGCTGCTCGCAGGCGTCGCTCCCTGCGTCCTTGCCATGCTCGGTTTTCGGATCCTCACCCGTAGCGGTGCTCCGTCACTCTGACTCTCCGCCCTGCTGATGGCTCAAGCGATTCTTCTTCAGGACGTCGAGAAGCTCGGCGAGCGCGGGGACGTGATCGACGTGTCGGCGGGCTACCTGCGCAACTACCTGACGCCGCGGAAGCTGGCCCAGCCGGCGACGGCGGGTTCGATCGCCGATGCTCAGCGCCGGGTCGAGGCGGCCGAGCGAGCGCAGCGCGAGGCGGCGGCGCGGGCCGGCGAGAACGCCGACCTGCTGCGCCGCACGGTGCTCACCATCCCGCACGCGGCCGGGGAGGACGGGCGGCTGTTCGGCTCGGTCACCGCGCAGGAGATCGTCGATGCCGTGCAGCAGGCGCGAGGCATCCGGCTCGACCGCCGCAAGGTCGCGCTCGACCAGCCGATCCGGGCGACGGGCACGTACATGGTCACCGTCGAGGTCCACGACGGGGTGACCGCGGAGGTCAAGACGATCGTCACGCCGCAGTAGCGTGGCCCTCGCCGCGCCGCCCGAGTCGAACGGGCGGGTCCCGCCGCACAACCTCGAAGCCGAGTCCTCGGTCCTCGGGGCCATCCTGCTCTCCGAGCGTGCCCTCGATCCCGTGCTGATCGACGTCCACCTGCGCCCGGAGGACTTCTACCGCGAGCGCCACCGCCAGATCTTCAGGGCCATGATCCGGCTCAAGGAGCGTACGGAGCCGGCTCCGATCGACACCACCACCGTCGCGGCCGAGATCGACGCCCAGGGCGCGCTCGAGGAGGTCGGCGGTCGCGACTACGTCCAGCAGCTGCCGAACCTCGTGCCGGCGGCCGGCAACGCCGCCCACTACGCGCGCATCGTCCGAGGGCACGCCCTCGAGCGACGGTTGCTCGACACGACGCGTGAGATCCAGGAACGAGTCTATGGCCCCCACGGCGACGCGCGCGATCTCGTCGAGGAGGCCGAGGAGAAGCTGTTCAAGATCGCCCACGACGGGACGAGCGGTGAGATCCGGGCGATCGGCGACATCCTCTACGAGGAGGTCGACCGCCTCGAGCGCCTTTCGCGCGAGAACATCGCCCTCACCGGCACGCCGTCGGGCTTTCGTGACCTCGACGACCTCACCGGCGGGTTCCAGCCCGGAAACCTGATCGTCATGGCCGCCCGGCCCTCGATGGGCAAGTCGGCGCTCGTGGTCAACATGGCCGAGAACGCGGCGCTCGACCACGGCCGCGGGGTTGCGCTGTTCTCGCTCGAGATGGCCGAGGCCGAGCTGGCCCAGCGGTTCATCGCCTCGCGGGCGAAGCTCAACGGCGACGACCTGCGCAAGGGTCGCGTGAAGCCCGAGAGCTGGCCCAAGGTCGTCCGCGCCACCGAGCAGTTCGCCGCGGCGCCCCTCTACGTCGACGACTCGAGCGACCTCGGCATCCTCGACCTGCGGGCCAAGGCGCGGCGGCTGCACTCGAAGAGCCCGCTCGGCCTGATCATCGTCGACTACCTACAGCTCATGCGCCACGAGGGCGGGCGCGATGCGAACCGCGTCGAGCAGGTGGGCCAGTTCAGCCGCGGGCTGAAGATCCTCGCGCGCGAGCTGAGCGTGCCGGTGATCGCCGTCTCCCAGCTCTCGCGAGCGGTCGAGTCGCGCCCCGACAAGAAGCCGATGCTCTCGGATCTCCGCGAGAGTGGTCAGATCGAGCAGGACGCGGACCTCGTGATGATGATCTACCGCGACGAGTACTACAACCGCGACGAGTCCGAGCGGCCCGGCGAGGCCGATGTGATCGTGGCCAAGCACCGCAACGGGCCCGTGGGCGAGGTCTCCCTGGCGTTCATGTCGCGGTACCCGAAGTTCGCCGACCTGGCCCGCGAGTCGGCGCTTCCGGGCGCTCCGGTGGGCGACGCGGCCTAGCCGCCCGCCCGGACCCTAGACTCGACGCCATGCCGGGAGTAGCGATCGTCGGCGCCCAGTGGGGCGACGAGGGCAAGGGCAAGGTCGTCGATCTGGTGGCCGAGCGCTCGGACGTGGTGATCCGCTTTCAGGGCGGCAACAACGCCGGCCACACCATCGTCCGCCGCGGCGACGTCTTCAAGCTGCATCTCATCCCCTCGGGCATCCTCCACCCGGGCAGGATCTGCGCGATCGGCAACGGCGTGGTCATCAATCCCCGGGTCCTCACCGAGGAGATCGACGGGCTCAAACGACGCGGCGTCGACACGAGCGGCCTGCGCATCTCGGCCAACGCCCACCTGATCATGCCCTACCACCTGATGCTCGACCACGCCGGCGAGGCCAAGCTGGGCAAGCTCGAGATCGGCACGACGCGGCGCGGAATCGGCCCCTGCTACGCCGACAAGGCGGCACGGCTCGGCATTCGCGTCCAGGACCTGCTCGACGAGGGCATCCTCAAGAAGAAGATCATGACCGCCCTCGATCCCAAGCAGCAGTCGCTGCGTCCCTACGCCAAGGACCCGCTGCTCGACCTCCACGCCATGACCGAGGACTATCGCACCCTCGGACACCGCATCGAGCCCTACATCGCGGATACCTCGCGGATCGTCTGGGACACCCTCGACCGCGAGGGGCTGGTGATCTACGAGGGCGCCCAGGGCACGCTGCTCGACATCGATCACGGGACCTATCCGTTCGTCACGTCGTCCAATCCGGTTGCCGGTGCGGCCTGCGTTGGGGCGGGGGTGGGGCCGAAGGACATCGATGAGGTGTGGGGGGTGGCCAAGGCCTACGTCACGCGGGTCGGCTCAGGACCGTTCCCGACCGAGCTCCACGACGAGCTGGCCGACGCCATCCGCGCCCGCGGCGGCGAGTACGGAACGACGACAGGGCGCCCCCGCCGCTGCGGCTGGCTCGATCTCGTGGCCCTGCGCTACGCGGCGCGGATCAACGGGCTGACGGGCCTGGTCATCACCAAGCTCGACGTCCTAACCGGGCTCGACACCCTCTACGTCGCGACCGGCTACCTCGGCTCGGAGGGGGCGACCTTCGACGAGTTCCCCTACCACCAGTCGATCGTGCACAAGGCCCGTGGCGAGCTGACCGCCCTGCCCGGATGGGACGAGGACATCACCGGCGCCCGCTCGCTCGACGATCTGCCCGAGAACGCGCGACGCTACCTCGAGTTCGTCTGCGACTTCGTTGGGGTCCCCCTGGCCTTCGTCGGGGTCGGGCCGGGGCGCGAGCAGATCATCGCCACCGAGGTGGTCGAAGGGCTGATGGGCGCGGCGGCCTGAGAGGAGACGGCCCGAGCGCGCGCTCGCCGGTCGCTTAGCCCGGATCGTTCAGTAACCCGCTCCGAGTGACCGTGGAGACCCGCGTGCGGCGTGTAGTGCACTCGTGCGCCCGCGCGAGCCGCGGCTCACGCCGAGGTGAGCGCTCTGGGCGTGCGTCGCCGCCCCAGTCGGGCGGTCCAGGGCAGGCTGGTGCGCAAAGGTCCGCTGCTCGTCTCGGCCATGGTGGGGCTCCGCGCTCAGGCGGCCGCGGGCGATGCGCGCAAGCGCTCGAACGCACGCAGGAGCGCCTGCGCCCAGCGCCGCGGCAGGTGGAGCGTCGTGCGCCGGGCGGAGCGCGTGAGCTTGCCCGCGACGTGCAGGAGCCGCTGGCGCAGGCGGCTTGGGCTCGGCGCGGCGAAGCTCACCCTCGAGGCACAGCGCCGCCGTGAACGCGAGCAGGTCCTGGGCCATCAGGACGAGCTCGAGCCAGACCTCGTTCGCCTCGAAGTCGCTGAAGGGCAGGTTGCGACGGCCGGTGTCGCGGGCGCAGCGGATGCGGTCCTCGACGCGCGCATGTGCACGGTGGCGGACCTCGAGCGCCGCGATGTCGTCGTCTTGCTGGTCGGTTATGAAGCACTGGAAGCGGTGCCCGCCCGCGTCGGTGAACGACAGCTGCGCGCCGGGGTGGGGGCGCTCGCGGCGGCAGATCAGACGCGTAGCCTCGGGCCAAGCCTCGAGTTCGACCGCCGCGGTCAGCTCTGTGACCTGCGCCCCCTCACGCTCTTCGCCGTCCTGGCAGATGGCCGGACGCCAAGCGGCTTCGGGGACGCTCAAGACCGCCTCTCTGACCGCCTCGCGTTGCTCGAAGCCGAGCGAGAAGCGGATGCCCGTCTCCCGCAGAGCAGTGGCGAACTCGTGCGTCGCTCCAGCGGAGTCAGAACGTGCGAGCATCGGGCGCTCGAGCTGCGCTCGCGGAATCTGCTCGAGCGCGAGCTCCAAGACCTCGACGTGGTCGGCGGCGGTGTTGGCGCCGGCGCGACCCTCGCGCAGGACGCCCGCGAGCGGCTCGCCGCAGTGGTCGAGGTAGCAGAGCAGGGGATGAAAGCCAAAGCCCCGCTTCCAGGTCGGCGTCGCCCCCTCCTTGTCGGAGTGGGCGGTGACGAGGTGGGAGTCGAAGTCGAGCACGAGCTCCTGTGGAGCGGCGCCTCGAGCCCAGGCGCGCTTGCGCGCCGCTGCTCGCGCCGAGCGCAGGTCGTCGAGGCGGTGAGTCGCGCGCTCGATCGCTCGCCACGCGGTGGCGTTCGAGGCGACCGAGCCGAACAGGTCCTGCTGGTCACGCAGCGCGCCGAGGTCTGCGAGGCAGTCGCCGCCGTCGCAGAGGGTGAGGCACAGGTCACGCAAGGCGCGGCCGGGGTCGTGCCCGCCCGCGCGCTCGCGCGTGCTGGCGAGGGCGCCCGAGAGGGAGCTCGTGAGCCCGAGCCGATCGGCGAGCTCGGCGATCAGCGCGGTGCCCGAGCGCGAGACGAGCCCGTCACCGTCCGCCGCGATTTCTACCTTCCGACACGGCCGTAGTTCGTCACCATGTGGGTGCTCCTCCTGGGCTGGGGTCTGCGGGCTCGACACCACGCATTCCCCCTGCTCAGGAGGACGTTTCCTTGGTTCAGCCCGTGCTCGGGCGGAGTGCTGGTGAACGGTCCGGGCTAAGCGCTCGGAGGGCATTCGCCCAGCCCGACGAGCAGCAAATCCTGGTGTCCCACGGCGGCGAAGCTCCCACCGCGCCGTCCGAGGCGCTACAGCCTAACCGTGTTCCCGATTTAATAGTTCGCGCGGCTCCCCGTCATTTCCACCGGGGAGGAGGCTCCATCATGACGGAAACGACGACACTCAGGGCATGCACGAGCTGCTCAGCTCAGGGACTGACGAGCCCTTTCTGCCCTCAGTGTGGTGCTCCAACCTTCGTTTCACCCGCGACGGACCCTTCGAAAGCAGGGCCTCAGTCGCCGATGGCCGCACCTTCGCAAGGTGCTGCGGCGGCATCCGCCGGACCACCGTCATCTGCGCTCCGGCAAGAGGAGGTCGAACTCATCATTGTCGGGCTCCGGCGACGGAAGAGCCCCGGCACTGCTGCCCTTCTGTCGGCGCTCTGGCCCGGCGCGGGCCACGCATACTTGGCCCTGAGCGCCAGCAAGGAGATCCCGAAGGACTACGAAAACGACGTGCTCATCAACGACACGGCGAGGAAGCGAGCCGGGTGGTTCGGATGGTCGTTCTTCATCTCGCTGTTCTCGGTGATCGGTTGGCCGCTCGTGCCCTTCATCTGGGGCTGGGCCATTCTCGACGCCTACTCGATGGCAAAGGCCCCGGAGGGCAAGGTCTTCGGGGCGAAGCCGCTCGACGATGTGATGCGGATTGGGCGCGAGGGCTTCGTTAAGAGGGACGACTAGTTAGGCTTGGACCACGCGCGTCGAGGCGATCATGTCGTGCAGCGCTCGGTTCTCGTCGTCCCAGAGCGGCCAGAGGATGTCGAGCAACGGTGGAATCAGGAAAAAGCCTCCAACAAAGCCGAACAGCACGAACTTGATTACAAACTCACGCAGAAGACCAGTTCGCCAGCCGAAGGGTTGGCTGTCAAGGCGGATGATACGGACGCCTACCCACTGCTTTCCAAGCGTCTGACCGTTCCGCTTACCATTGCGTTGTAAGAACAAGGGGCCGTAGACGATGAACGCTACTGCAAGCCACACGAGGTAGCCGAGGCCGAGCAGCCCAAAGCCGAGGGCACCCCCGTTGTTCGCAGTGGCGATGGCCCCTCCTGGGGCGAGCAGCACGACTAGGAGCACTAGGCGAACCAATCCGTCGAGCAGGGCGGCGCCCACGCGGCTTCCCCAGCTCGCGAGCGCGACATTGGGCGGAAGCCCGACGATCCGTGCCACGGGTTGTTGCCAACCGCCGGGCGGCACCGGACCGGAGTAGCCGGCACCGCTCGGAGATCCTGCCGACTGGGGCGACGCAGGAGGCTGAGGGGAGCCAAGGCTCTCCGGAGAGCCTGCCGACCGCAGTTGACCTCTAGGCGGAGGCGCTTGCGGGGCGGGCGTGGGCGACGGCTGACCGGCTGGCTGAGGCGCTTGCGGCGCGACGGCGGGCTGCGGTCCGGCCGAGGACTCCGAGCTCCTTGCGTCGGCCGGGCTCTGTGGTGAACTCTGCTGGCCGCTCGGCCTAGGAGCCTCGTCGCTCTCGGGCGGCTGCGTGCTCACCGGGCTCAGGCCCGTACGACTCGCGTCGAAGCGACCATGTCGTGCAACGCTCGGTTCTCGCGGTCCCAGAGTGGCCACAGGTAGTTGAGCAGGGTGGCGATATACAGCGTTACGATCGCCAAGATCCCGAAGACCAGATACTGCATAAGCCACTGCCGGATGGCGACCGTTCCGAGTGCCACGGGCTGGCCATCTGTACGCACGACCCGGATACCGACGGCCTGCATGCCGAGTGTTTGACCGTTGCGTCGCGCAGGTCGGATCATCAAGAAGCCGGTGTACGCGGCATAGATAGCAATGCCGACGACCACGCTCAGAATAAACCCGGCGATGACGAGGCTCTCGTTACCCGTCGCGGCGCTACCGATACCAACGACCAAGCCGATCGCGAAGTTCACGACGAACGAGACGACGAGCAAGATCAGTGCGTCGAGAAGGAACCCTCCCAAGCGCGGTCCCCAGTCCGCGAGCGCGCCACTCGACAAGGCCGCGGACTGCTGCTGCCAGCCGCCGGGCGGCACTGGGCCGGAGTAACCGGACGAGCTCGGCGATCCCGGCGATTGCGGTGCGGCGGGACTCTGCGGGGCCGCGGGCGACTGCGGTGCTCCCGGCGACAGCGGAGCCGCGGGCGATTGAGGTGGGCCGACTGGAGGCGCCTGCGGTTGACCTGCCGGCGGAGGGGCCTGAGGCGCGCCCGGCGACTGAGGGCCAGCCGGCGGCCGCGGCCCTCCGCCGCCGGCCGGGCTCTGGGGCGAGTTCGGGCTCTGCGGCCCGGCGGGACTCTGCGGCCCGTTCGGCTCGGAGGCGCCTTCGCGCTCTGGCGGCTGAGTGGTCATGCGCGCGACTCTAACCGACCCTCGGACGGATTTCCCCGGCGCGTGCCGTCGTGCGAGGGAGGGCCGTCCTCGAGCACGAGGCGCTCACCTCGGCGCAGCAGGCGGGCGCCGAGCGCGAGCGCGGCGAGCAGGGCCATGGTCGCCATGGTGATCTGCACGCTGAGCAGTCCCTCGGGCGTCCAGTAGACGTCCTCGAGCTCGAGCAGGAGCGCCGACTCGTCGAGCGTCAGCCCCATGCCCGTGCCAAAGGCGATGGCCAGCGGGGCCTCGAGCCCCTCGTCGTCGGTGACCATCGCCGCGGCTCCGCTCGTGAAGGCCAGCGCGATGCCCGGAACGAAGTGGTGGATGTGGCGCCGACCGACGCGGAAGTCGCGGAAGGGGCCGAAGGTCGCGCGCCCCCGCAGGATGTAGGTGATCCCCCGGGCGATGGCGAACGTGGCCACGAACGAGGCGAGCAGATTGAAGAGTGCCTTTTCGCCGGCGGATACGTCGGTGTACCCAGCGACCGCCACGCGGGCGGTCTCCGCCGCGGCCTCCTCGGCGGCGCTGAACAGGTGGTCGGCGTCGTGGGGCATCGGCGCCGATCCACGCCGCCATACGCGGCCGAACTCCAGCGCCAGCGCCGTCGAGGTCGCTGCCGTCGCGACCAGGCCGATGCCGAGGGTGCGCCGCTCGGCCGGGCCCCAACCGCGCAGAAGCCGTCGCTGCGAGCGGCGGAGCGGGAGGTTCAACCCCACGCGGAAGTCCCGAGGGCGGAGCTCGGTGCCACCTGCGGCGCTCGGTGTGTCTCGCTCATCCCAGCCAACGCTCGATCACGTCGCCGTCGGGCACCTCGCGCACCGGACGCGCCGGGACGCCCATGACCACGGCGCGCGCCGCCACCGACCGGGTCACCAGCGCCCCCGCCGCAACGAACGCCTCCTCGCCGATCTCCACCCCGGGGAGCAGCGACGATCCGCCGCCCACGCGGCACGCGCGGCGCAGGACGGCGGCCGCGAGCGCTTCGCCCCGAGCGTGGCGACCCATGGTCTGGTCGTTCATGGTCACGACGCCCGGACCGACGAAGGCGTCGTCTTCGACGACGCTGTACGCGGTCAGGTAGCAGTTGGTCTGGATGCTCACCCGGGCACCGATCGCCACGTCGTTCTCGACGGCCGACCCGCGCCCGACGACCGATTCCGGCCCTACGCCCGAGCGTTCGCGGACGTGGGCCTGGTCGCCGATGACGGCGCGCTCGCCGATCGAGGCGCCGGCGAGCACCACGGCGTTCGCCCCGATCGTCGCGCCCGCGCCGACCTCGGCCGATCCCGGAACGGCGCGCGGGGCCGTGGACCGAGGCCCGAGGAGAACCGGCTTGCCGAGCACGGCACCGTCGCCGAGGCGAGCGCCCTCGCCGATGACGGTCCCGGCGTGGATGATCACGTGCCCCCCGACCTCCGCGCTGTCGGGAACCTCGACGCCGTCACCGACGAGCAGGCCCGGGGCACGTTCCTCCAGCGAACGCAGGCCACCGGCCACCGGCGCCTCGAGCTCAGAGCGCGGCGGCACGTGTGGGGCCGTCCGCCGCGGCGTCCGCGAGCGACGGGCCGTCGTGGGAGCCGCGAGCCCGCCGCGCACCCAAGGAGCGATCGAGCTCCTCGAGCACGCGCACCACCCGGACCCCGCTCTCGACCCCCGAACGCGGCTCGCGGCCCTCGCGCACGCAGTCCAGGAAATGCCGACACTCGATCCGCAGCGGCTCCTCGTTGGAGATCCGCGGGCTCCACACGTCGCCCGATCGCGCGATGTACTCGCCGTAGGAGGAGAAGTCCTGGTCGAAGCCCTTGTCGTAGACGGTGACCTTCTGCTCGAGGGCCATGTCGTCGAAGGTGGCCATCCGTTTCGAACCGACGACGGTGAAGCGTCGCTCCTTGTGGGGGTCGAGCCAGGAGAGATGCAGATGGGCGGAGAGGCCCGAGGGGAAGCGCAGATGGCAGAAGACGACGTCCTCGACGCCGTGGCGCATGTAGCTCTCCCCGAAGGCCTCGAGTTCGGCCGGCTCCTCGCCGGCCAGGCGCAGCAGCACGGAGACGTCGTGGGCGCCGAGCGACCACAGCGCATTCTCGTCGGCACGCAGCTTGCCCAGGTTGAGCCGGTTGCCGTAGAGGTAGAAGAGCTCGCCGAGGTCGCCCGAGTCGGCGATCGCCTTGAGCTTCTCGAGGCCGGGGTGGTACTCGAGCAGGTGCCCGACCATGAGCACGCGGCCCGCGGCCCGCGCGGCGGCCGCGACCTCCTCGGCCGCGGCCAGCGATTGGGCCAGCGGCTTCTCGACGAAGCAGTGCTTGCCCGCGGCGAGCACGCGCACCGCCACCTCGGCGTGAGTAGGAACCGGCGTGGCGCAGACCACGGCGTCGAGCTCGGGGTCGCCGAGCAGCTCGTCGAGCTCGGCGCTCACGCGCACACCGGGCAGGTGCGGCGCCACCCGCTCGCGTGCCGCCGCGGACCCGTCGCAGATCCAGCGCAGCTCGGCGCCGGGAAGGCGGTCGAAGTTGCGCGCGAGGTTCGGCCCCCAGTACCCGAGGCCCACGACCCCGACGCGGATCGGGGAGCCGCCGGGTGCGCCGCTCGTCATGGCGCCGCAGTGTAGGCGGCGAGGAGGTCGCGCACGCGCTCGCCGGCGCGGCCGCCGCCGTAGAGCTGGGGCGGCTCGGTCGAGGGCGGAGGGCGCTCGAGCGCCCTCCGCGCCGCCGCGACGTCGAGGTCGACCAGCGTGTTCCAGCCCGCCTCCACGGTCTCGACCCACTCGGTGCGCTCGCGCAGCGTCACGCACGGGACGCCGAGCACGTAGGCCTCCTTCTGGGCTCCGCCGGAGTCGGTCAGCAAGGCGCGCGCGCCGGTGAGGAGCCGTAGGAAGTCGAGGTAGCCGAGCGGGCGCGCGAGCCGCACGCGGGGAGCGCGCTCGAGCCGGTCGCGCAGCGCCGGGGCGGCCTCGAGGCGCGCGCGGGTGCGGGGGTGGACCGCGAAGACGGCCTCGTGCGGGATGGCCTCGAGCACCTCGACCAGACGCTCGAGCCGTGCGGGATCGTCGACGTTGCCGGCGCGGTGGGCGGTGACGAGCACGTAGTCACCCTCCTCGACGCCGTGCTGCTCCAGCGCACGCGAGCGCTCCGCCGCCACCGGCGCAAAGGAGAGCGCGACGTCGGCCATCACGTCGCCCACGAGCTCTACCTCCCCCGCGACCGACTCCCGGCGCAGGTTCTCGACCGCGACCGGAGTCGAGCACAGGAGCAGGTCGCTCGCGTGGTCGGTGAGCACGCGGTTGAGCTCCTCCGGCATCCGCCGGTCGAAGGAGCGCATGCCGGCCTCGACGTGGGCCACCGCGACGCCGGCCTGGGCGCCCGCGAGCGCGCCGGCCAGCGTCGAGTTGGTGTCGCCGTAGACGAGGACGAGATCGGGTCGCTCGCGCTCGAGCTCGGGGCCCAGGGCCGCCAGCATGCGCGCGGTCTGGTCGGTGTTGGAACCCGAGCCGATGCCGAGCTGAACCTCGGGAGCGGGGATGCCGAGCTCCGCGAAGAAGATCGCCGAGAGCTCGTCGTCGTAGTGCTGCCCGGTGTGGATCGTCGTCTCCGATCCGATCTCGCGGATCCGGCCGGACACCGCCGCGGCCTTGACGAACTGGGGGCGATTGCCGATTACGGTGGTGATCCGCATGAGGGCCAAGCGAGCGGTCAAGCGACGCCGCGCGGGGTCGTCACGCCCCGGCGAGCTCGGCCTCGATGTGCTCGCGCAACGCCGCGGCGGCCGCCCGCGTTGTAGCGCCCGGTTCGCCGAACGAGCGCTCCTCGACGCCTCCGAGCGGCTGGACCTCGCGCGTGGTCGAGGCGAGAAAGGCCTCGGAGGCGTGCAGGAGCACGTCGCTCGCGAGGGGCCGCTCCGTAACGTCGACCAGACGCATGAGCCGCTCGCGGGTGATCGAGGCCAGGATGTGATCGTCGAGCGGCGGCGTGCAGAGCGTTCCGTCGCCATCGACCCAGAAGATCGAGGCGGTCGGCGCCTCGAGGACGCGCCCGTGCGGGGTGACCATCAGCGCCTCGTCGAACCCGCGCGCGCGGGCCTGCCGGCTCGCGAGCATGTTGGCCGCATACGACAGCGACTTGATGCCATCGAGCACGCGGGTCGGCGCGTAGGTGACGAAGCCGAGCCGGGGGCGCTCGGGCGAGGGCGGGAGTGGCTCGGTCAGGAGCAGGCGCCGTCCGCCGCGAGTCAGCACCAGCCGCAGACAGCCGTCGAAGGCCGCCCCGCCGCGGGCCGAGAGCACCGCGCGGGTGTCGTGCTCGAGGTTCTCACGTGGGATCTCGCCGAGGAGGAGGCTGGCGGCCGAGCGCCCGAGCCGGTCGAGGTGATCGGAGAGGGCGAAGGGGCGTCCGTCGTAGACGCGGATCACCTCGAAGGCGCCGTCTCCGCGGATGAAGCCATCGTCGAGAACGGAGATCACGGTCTCGGCCGCGGGGGCGATCGCCCCGTCGAGGCAGGCGAGCTCGCCGGAGGCGGCGACGGTGGCGGGCGAGGGCTGGTCGGTCAAAGGGAGGGGCGAGCGCGGGAGGCGTCGCAAGCGCCGTTCAGCCGGTTCGCGGAGTGGGCCGTGTAGGAATCGAACCTACAACCTTGGGATTAAGAGTCCCCTGCTCTGCCAATTGAGCTAACGGCCCGGGGTGGAGGCGGGCGCGGCGCGCCCGCCCGGGCTGGGCATTCTAGGCGCTCGTGACCGGCCGAGCGGACGAGCTCCGCTACTCGCCGACCTCGATGAAGTAGGCCCGCGACCCCCTGGCCACCCGGAACGTCGCTCCCGCGCGATCCAGCCTCACCTCCGGGCTCGACCCGGGCACCGGCGTCCCCTCGATCCGGCGCGCGCGGGCGCCGGCCGGCAGCGGAAGGTTCAATCGCACCGAGCCCTCGCCGTCCGCGTCGATCCTCACGCGCAGCCGTCGCCCTCCGTCGAGCCGGGCTCGGCGTCCGTCGATCGTCGCCCGGGCCAGGTTCTCGAGCTTGAGGTGGAGTGCGTTGGTCCGTCGCCGCGCCGGGATGCCGGTCCACCGCGTTCCCTCCACCGTGCTCGGCGCCGGACGAGCCCCGCCAGCGGAGACGACCGCAGCCGTGCGGGGAGCCGCTGACTCGCCGAAGGCTCGGCTGAGCGCGTCGATCTCGGCGCGGGCCGGCTTGGTTTCCGGATCACCGCGGCGGTCGCGAGCGCTCAGGCCCGAGACCCAGTAGGCGTGGTTGTGCACCAAGCCCAGATCGCCGCGGGAGGTGTCGGGCATGAGCGCGTAGTTGACGCGACTCGGCGCGCGCTTCACCTTCGAGCGGCCGAGGAAGTCCCTCGCCGCCTCCCACTGGTCGAGGACGGCCAGCGTGAAGTGCTCGCCGGGGAAGGTCCACAGCTGGCTGCGCAGGCCGAGGCGGTCGAAGCGCCGCTGCTGGGCGCGCGGCCCGGGATAGGGCACGAGGTCGTCCATCAGCGCCACCCAGTTCATGTACGGGACCCAGCGTGCGTTCTCGAGCAGGCGGTTGGAGTTGGTGTCCTGGGTGCTGCGCCCGGACTCGGGGTCGAAGGGCGGGGCGGGAGGCACCCAGCCGCCGCGCGCAGGCGGGCCGACGGTGGTGAAGGCGCGGCCGAAGAGGTCGGGGTAGAGCACGCCGAGGCGGTAGGTGCCGTAGCCGCCCATCGAGTAGCCGGTCAGCGCTACCCGCTCCGAGTCGAGCCGGAAGTTGCGGGCCACGTCGCGCCAGACCTCGAAGAAGTCGACCTCGCCCTCGTCGATGTACCAGCCGTTGGCCCCGCGCCCGAGCGGGGTGGCCACGAGGTTGGCGCGCTCGTTCCCGAACTGGCGCAGCTGGTTCGGGCTGAAGACCCCGTACTGGGTGTAGGTGGCGCCCAGCGAGTGCAGCGCGAAGGTCAGGCCGCGGGGGCGGCTGGGAGTCTTCGTGCTCGGGACCCGCAGGAAGTAGGGCTGGAGGCGGCCGCCGTAGGAGGGGAAGCGGTCGCGGAAGCCCTCCGCCACGTCGAGCGACGAGGACATGATGCGGGCCTGGTTCTGGCGCGGGGCGTGGAGAGCGCCGTCGACCCCGTCGGCGAGGCGGCCGAAGTCGACATCGGCGTGGAAGCCCCCGGTCGAGGGTGTCGAAAGCGGGGTCGAGCGCTTGAGCCGCGCGGCCTGCTTGGTCTCGAACCAGTTGCCGAGCCCGACGTTCTGCCCGTAGCGAGGGTTCGGCCGGCTCGAGAGCGGCTCGTCGAAGCGGAAGGCGAGGTTGAACACGCCGGGAGCCCCCTCGGTCGGGTCGCCCGACCCGGGCTCGGTCGCGGTGGCCGAGCCCCGGCGGACCGGCTTGAAGCCGTTGGCCTCCGACCGGAGTCCGGCGCCGGCGGAGTAGCGCCACGTCGTTCGGCCGGGGTTCATGACCGAGCGGGGGACGCGGATGGTCATCTGGTTCGTGCGCCGGCTGATCGTCACCTGGTCGCCGTCGAGCGAGCGTTCGGGCCTGAGCTCGCCCGTCGTCGGGTCGCGGCGGTACACCCGGCCGCCCGTGCCCCACGCCGTGACGAAGCGCTCGAGCCCGGGCGAGGAGACGCCGGCGCCGGCGGGCCAGGCGACCTTCTCGCCGCCGCTTCGGTCGGTGTCGATGCCGATGCCGACGATGGCGGCGTCGTCGTCCTTGACGGTGTTGAGCGTGACCCGGTAGAGGACCGCGCCCCGAGTCGGCTTGACCCGGAGCTCGACGAGGTCGGCGGCGTTCTGGGCGAAGCGCTCCGCGGTCGGGTAGAAGAGGTTGCCGCTGGTGGGCGAGAAGTTGGCGTTCGAGTCGCGCTGGCCGGCCGAGCCCTCGAGCGTGTCGGCGCCGCGGTCGTCGAACAGGTAGTCCTGGTAGAGGTACTCGCCTTTGCGGTAGGCGTCGGTGCCCGAGACGAGCAGCGGCTTGGCGCGGAAGGGCGCCCGGTTCGAGAGCTCCGGGGCGGCCGGCGGGCGCTCGTAGAGGAGCGGCGGGCCGGGGCGCTCGCCGGAGCCGACGCGGGGTAGCGAGGCCGCTCCGGCCACCGGCGCGGCGACCAGGGCCGCGGCGAGCGCGGCGGCGGCGAGGGCCGCGATCGAGCCAGTCCTGTTCACGAAGGCGACTCTACCGCGGCGTCGGCGTCCCCGCGCCGGATTCTCGCGGTGAGACGAGGGGTCAGAGGCGTACCGCTCTGACGTGAGCGTCGCCTCGGCGGTGGGCCTCGAGCAGGGCGTGGCAGATCGCCAGATCCTGGATCGCGAGCCCGGTCGAATCGAACAGGGTGGTCTCCTCGGGATCGCGCCGACCGGGCCGGCGACCGACGAGCACGTCGCCGAGCTCGGTCACCTCCGCGCGCGAGACGAGTCCAGCCTCGATCGCGCCGGTGAGCTCGCCGCCGTGGCTGGCCTGCTCCCACTCGTCGCAGAAGAGCGTGCATCGCGCGACGACCTCTACCTCAGCCTCAGCTTTACCCTCTCCGTCGGCGCCGAGCATGGAGAGATGCATGCCGGCTCGCAGGTCGCCGGTCCCGACCACCGGCTCATGGCCCGGGGTGACGCAGGTGACCACCTCCTGCTCGAGACCGTCCTCGCGGCTCCCCACCTCCCAGCCGAGCTCTCCGGCCAGGGCACCGGCGGCGTCGGGATCGGGGTCGAAGCAGACGCCTGGCCCGTACTCCGCCGCGGCGAGGCAGCGCGCCGCCCAGGCGCCGTGCAGGCCGCAGCCCACGATGCCGACGGTCCGGGCATCCTCGCGCGCGAGCTCCTGCGCGGCGACGGCCGCAACCGCTCCAGTCCGCAGCGCCGTGACCGCGCGGGCGTCGCACAGGGCGAGCGGCTCGCCGTCGGCGAGGTTCGAGACGCAGATGACCCCGGTGACGGTCGGAAGCCCGCGCGCCGGATTCCCCGGGAACGAGGTGACCCACTTGAGCACCGCGAGCCCGCCCCCGGCCGCCGGCATGGCCCGGAAGTCCCCGGCGCCCTCGGGGGCGGCGGAGAGGTAGACCTTGGGCGGCATGCGCCACTCGCCGTGCGCGAAGCGCACGAAGCCGTCGCGCACGCGCTCGATCGCCTCCTCGGGCGACACCGCCGCGAGCACCGCCTCGCCGTCGAAGACAGGGATCTCGGGCACCGCGCGACGATAGCCTGCTCCGCCGTGAGCCCTCGCAACGGCAAGCAGAGCCCCCGCCGGCCGCGCATCGAGCTGGCCGCCACGGCGCCGAGCGCGACGC
>JBBSNG010000004.1:0-27906 GCA_038232755.1 Solirubrobacterales bacterium
CGCGGATGACGCCGTACAGCGTCGCTGGACCTTTGTCCTCGGGCTCGCCCATGCCACGAGCATGGGCTTCGCCCTGCGTCCTCGGCCAGCTCGCTCTACGGCGCCCCCGCACCCACGCGGCCGTGGAATCAACCATCTAGGTGTTCGCCTTCTTCTCGAACCGGCTTGGGTGCTTCGGCTCGCTGCTGGTCTCAGTGGTCGGGACGCTCATCCTCCTGACCATCCTCTTCTTGGTCAACAACGTCTGAGAGCGGCCGCCGAACGGCGGGTCTCTACGGAACGAGCGAGCTTGCCGGTTGTGTGACCCTCCGCCTGGCGGTGCGCAGCCGCGACTTGGTCGAGCGGGAAAGAGCGCGGGCTGCCTGTGGGACCGACCGCTCCGTCGTCCACCGCGAGGACGACGCCGGCCGAGCCGGAGCCGAGCAGCATCGGCAGCGTCGACGGATCGGCGCCGACCGACCCGCTGCAGACCTTCCGGTCGATGGGTTGATCCCCGCGGCGCGCACCTCGAGCAGCACCTGCCCGGCCTGTGGGGGGTGGACGACGGGCTCGTCGACCGTCGAGACCAGCTACCGCCCTCCGCCGGTTCCGCCCGAGACATCGTTGGCCAGCGAGAAACCCGCACGCAGCGTCTTTTCGTGCTCTCGGAAGAGCCGCATAAGGGGGAGAGCCTCGCTTCGGCGGCCATCTATCCGAAAACGGGCGCGATGTGGAGTCGTCCCCGTCTACCACGCAGTCAGCGCCCTTCGAGCTTGCATCATGGGGCCGCTGCGTCCATAGTTTCGCCGCGCGCGAGCGCCGACCGAAAGGACACCGAGGGGATGAAGGGCACCGGGGGAGGAGACAGCGCCGGCAACGAGAGCCCCAGGCGCCGGCCTGAAGGGGATGCACGAGCAGCAACCCTCCGGCTGATCGAACGCCACGCCGCTCAGGTGATGCGCACGGCGCGGCGTTACGCCGTCACCGTCGAAGACGCTGAGGACGCTTACCAGCGAGCGGTCGAGATCATGCTCACGAAGGCGCCGGACGTCCCGGACGCCGAGCTGCTGCCTTGGTTCAAGACCGTGGTCCGACACGAGGCGTTCGCTCTTCGGCGCAAGGACGATCGGATGGCGCTCGGAGCCCGGAGCCGCGACGGGGACGCCGGCGACGAGGTCGAGTTCGTTTCCCTCTCTCCGGGCCCGGCCGAACAGACCGAGAGGTTCGAGCGTCTGCGCCTCGGCGCGGAAGCGCTCGACGGACTCAAGCCGCAAGAGGCGCAAGCCCTGACGCTCCTGGCCCAGGGCTACAGCTACAGCCAGATCTGCGAGGAGACCGGCTGGACCTATACCAAGGTGAACCGTTGTCTCGCCGAAGGGAGGCAGAGATTCGTTTCGCGGGTCGCCGGCATCGAGTCAGGAGCCGAATGCGAGCGCCTCGCGCCGGGGCTCTCCGCGTTCGCGGACGGCGAAGCTTCCGCGGCCGATGTGACGGAGCTTCGCCGTCACCTCCGAGGCTGCCTCGCGTGTCAGGCTGATCTGCGCGCGCTTCATCTCGCACCCGCCGTTGTCGGAGCGCTCGTGCCGCTGCCGCTGCTCGATCGAGTGTGGTGGCCGGTCGACCGCTTGGCGGAGCTGACTACATTCATCAGAGTCAAGGTGGATTCGCTCGTTCGTGTCGCGGGCGAGGCGGCTTCCGGCTCAACCCAATTCGGTGTCTCCGGTGGAGCCAGTGGCTTGATGTCACCGGGGCTCGCGAAGGCGCTCACCGTGCTTTGTCTTGGCGGCGTCGGCGTTGGAGGCGCAGCGGCCGTCGAAAAGGCCCTCAGCCCCCGCGGTCCGGAGTCGGCGCGCGCAGCGTCAGCGGACGCTGGAGAGTCGGTCCCACGCAGCGTTGCCGAGCCGACGTCCCCGGATCCGCGATTGATGGGGGAACGGCTGCGCGCGCCTGATCGAACGGCGCGCCCGGGGACAGCTAGCGATTCTCCGAGCCCTCCGGTGCGGACGGACTCTTCGCGTCGAGCAAAGCGCGTGACGCCGTCTCCCGTTGCTGAGATGACAGACGCTCGTCAGCCGCGATCCAGCCCTCGTGCTCAGTCCACCGCGCCTGCTGCGTCATCTGACCCCTCGTCGCGCGAGGCGCAGGATCAGCGCCAGGAGACCCCGACTCCGTCGGAGAATGAGCCCTCCTGCTCAGGGGAGAGTGATCCGGGGCAACGACCCTCTGAGCAAGACGAATACGACGACGCTGGCTACGGCGGCGGTATCGACGGTTCGTCAGGAACCGTGGAAGGACACGGCGACGTCGGATACGGCGGCGGTGTCGACGCTTTCCCGGACGCACCAGCAAACGGCGGTGGCGGAAGTTCCCAGGAAGCCTCGAAACCGAAGGAGTGCCCCTAGCCCAGCTGGGCACACAACACGCGAGACTCCGCGAGGACCGTCCATCGACGCGACCGTCCTGCTTTGCTCGTAACTGATGACCTCTCCCCGCCAACTCACCTGTCCCCACTGCGACGGCAGCGGCTTCGTCCTCGACGAGGCCACGGGCGAGGCCAGCCCCTGTGAGTGTCGGCCCCGCCGCATCGCCCTGGCCCGGACCCGCAGCCTCTCCCACCACATCCCCCGCCGCTTCCTCGACGTGGGCTTCGACCGCAACCCGGTCAAGGACATGGACGCGACGATCGTTCGCGCCGTCGAGCGCTACTGCCGCACGATCGACGAGCGCCTCGATCGCGGCGAGGGTCTCTGGTTCCAGGGCCCGCGCGGCACGGGCAAGACGACCCTCGCCATGCTCGTCTCCCAGCACGCGCTCAAGGCCCAGCGCGCGGTCGCGATCTACACCGTGCCCCAGCTCCTCTCCGAGATCCGGAAGACGTACGACGACGACTCCCGGCACGACTACCTGGAGCTGACGCGCCGTCTCGCGGGTGTCGACCTCCTCCACCTCGAGGACATGGCGGTGGCTCGGACGAACGACTGGGTGCTCGAGCAGCTCTACACGATCATCAACGACCGCTACCAGGACGAGCGCTCGGTCATCTTCACCGCCGACGTCGAGAACCCCGACGACCTGGCCGCCCACGTCGGCGAGCGCACCTACTCGCGGCTGATCGAGATGTGCGGCGATCCCCTGCCGCTGCGCGGAGAGGACCGCCGGATCGCCGTGCGCGCCGGCTGAGGCGGCCCGCCCGGCTCGCCCTCAGCGACGGCGTCGCAGCACGTGCGCGTCGCCCTGGCGGCGGGTGACCTTCTCGGCGTCGAGATGCTCGAGGAGGGCCTGGGCGTAGCGGCGCGAGGTCGTGAGCTCGTCGCGAACGCCGGCGATCGTCGCCTCGCCGTCGCGCTCGCACAGGGCGACGATGCTCGATTCGAGCCTCGCCAGCGGATCGGGCGCGAAGTGAAGGTTGCGCGCGACGCGCACCGCCGCTCCGGCGCGGACGAGATCTGACAGGCGGGTGTGGGCGGCGGAGGGATCGAGGCCGGCGGCCTCGGCGAGCTCGGCGTCGGCGCGAGGGCGCTCGCCGTCGGCGTGGAGGATCTCGGCCAGGCGCCGCGTGGCGTCGTCGAGCGGGGGCGGCTCGGGAGGGGGAGACGAGACTGGTTGGTCACTCGCGCGGTTGGCGCGCGGCTCCTCCGGCGGAGCCTCGCCGCGTTCGAAGGCCGCGAGGCGGCGCAGGACCGGCGCGCCGCCCCCGTGGCGGTGCGGGCGCGGGTCGAGCACCACTCCGCCCCCGAGCGTGTCCGGCGGTGCGATCTGGCGGACGATCAGCCGGTCCCCGATCGCGGGCACGAGCGGGGACTCGAGCCGCAGCTGAACCAGGGCGCTCGCGCCCGGCGCGACCGCCTCGCCTGCGAGCGGGTAGGCCCGGCCGGGCCCTTCGCGGGTGCCGTGGTGGACCTGGACGCGCGTGCCGCGCTCGAGCGGCCGCTCGGCTCGCTCCACCAGCGAGATTCGTGCGTCGAGGTGGTGCGTCGGCACGAGCTCGGCGCCGGCGGCGCTGAGCACGTCGCCGCGCTCGACCTCGCGCCAGCCCACCCCGGCGAGGTTGAGCGCGACGCGCTGGCCGGCGCCCGCGCTCTCCACCGGGCGGTCGTGGACCTGGACCGAGCGCACCCGGGCCTCGAGGTCGCGCGGCAGCACCCGCACGTAGTCGCCGGCGGCGAGCCGGCCCGACCACAGCGTCCCGGTGACCACCGTGCCGATTCCGCGCAGCGTGAACGAGCGGTCGACGTGGAGGCGCGGCGCCTCGTCGTCGCGCGTTGTCGCGCGCCCAGGCAGCTCGGCGGCGACCCGATCGAGCGCGGCCAGAAGCTCGTCGAGCCCGGTTCTCCGTAGAGCGGAGACCGCCACGGCCGCGGCGTCCGGCAGCAGCTCGGAGACCTCCTCGGCGACGAGGTCCGGCTCGCCGACGTCGGCCTTGGTCACCGCGACCACGCCGCGCTCGACCCCGAGCCCGCGCAGCACGGCCAGGTGCTCGCGCGTCTGGGGCATGACGCCGTCGTCGGCGGCGACGCACAGGAGGTACAGGTCGATCCCCGAGGCCCCGGCGACCATAGTCCGCACGAACCGCTCGTGCCCGGGCACGTCGACCACCGACAGCGCCCGGCCGCTCGGCAGCTCGAGCGGCGCGTAGCCGAGCTCGATCGAGATCCCGCGCTTGCGCTCCTCGGGCAGGCGGTCGGTGTCGCGGCCGGTGAGCGCCCCGATCAGCGCGCTCTTGCCGTGATCGATGTGGCCCGCGGTCCCGAGGGTGAGCGGGGCGGCGTTCACGCCGGGGCCAGCGCGGCGACCGTGGCCGTCGCCACCGCGTCGGCGCCCGCGTCGTCGAGCGTGCGCGGGTCGAGCAGGAGGCGCCCGCCGGCGACCCGGGCGACGACCGGCGGCTCGCCGGAGCGCAGGCGCGCCGCGAGCTCGTCCACGGCCATTCCGTGGGGCGCGACGGCGCAGACCGGCCCCTCCAGCTCGAGCAGAGGGAGGGCACCGCCGCCCGCGCGCGCGACGGCGCGCCGCACCGTAGCGTCGGCTCCAGCCTCGGCGAGCGCAGCGCGCAGGCGCTCGGCGCGCTCGCCCAGCTCCTCGTCGCTCGCGCTGAGCATGGCCAGCACGGGCACCTCGCGCGCGGCCGCTTCTGGGTCGCGCAGCAGGCGCAGGGTGGCCTCGAGGGCGGCCAGCGAGAGCTTGTCGATGCGCAGCGCGCGGGCCAACGGGTGAACGCGACAGCGCTCGATCGCCGCGGCGGTACCGGCCATGATCCCGGCCTGTGGGCCGCCGAGCAGCTTGTCGCCCGAGAAGCAGACGACGGCCGAGCCCGCCGCGACCGAGCGGCGCACGTCGGGCTCATCTCTCAGGGCCTCGATGCCGCGGGCCAGGGCGCCGGAGCCGGCGTCGTCGATCACCGGCACGGCGGAGCGCCGGCCGAGCTCGCACAGCGCCTCGATCCCGACCTCCTCGACGAACCCGACCGTGCGGAAGTTCGAGGGGTGCACGCTCATCAGGGCGCCGGTCTCCGGCCCGACGGCGCGCTCGTAGTCGCCCAGCCGCGTGCGGTTCGTCGTTCCGACCTCGACCAGGCGCGCCCCCGAGGCCGCGATCACGTCGGGCACGCGGAACGAGCCGCCGATCTCCACCAGCTGCCCGCGCGAGACCACGATCTCGCGCCCGGCAGCCAGCGCGGTCGCGGCCAGCAGAGCCGCCGCAGCGCAGTTGTTGACCACGAGCGCGGCCTCTGCCCCCGTGAGCTCGCGCACGAGGCCCTCGACGTGGGCCTGACGCGAGCCTCGCGCCCCCGAGGCGACGTCGTACTCGAGCGTCGAGTAGCCCCGCCCGACCGCGGCGGCGGCCTCGATCGCCGCGCCGGCCAGCGGGGCGCGGCCGAGGTTGGTGTGGACGATCACCCCGGTGGCGTTGAGGGCCGGGCGCAGGCTGGGCAGGGCGGCCTCACGGGCGCGAGCCCGCGCCTCGCTCACGAGCGCACCGAGCACGCCTTCCTTGGCGGTGGGCGCCTCGCCGTCGCCCGAGGCGACGAGCTCGTCGCGCCGTGCGGCGATCGACGCGCGCGCCGCCTCGACGGCGAGCGATCGAGGTACGTCGTGCAGGCGGCTCGCGAGCTCCTCGACGGAGGGCAGCTCGCGCAGTCGGCGGTTGAGGTCTCGCGCGGTGGCGATGGTCCCATCGTAGTCCGGCGGCGGGGCGGCCCGGGTGCGCTCAACTCGGCCGCGTGCCCTCCACCCAGCGTTCCTCGCCGTCCTCGATCTCGCGCTTCCAGATCGGCGCCTCGGCCTTGACCCGGTCGATGATCTCGCGCGCGCCCGCGAAGGCCTCGCCGCGGTGGGGCGAGGAGCAGGCCACGATCACGCTCGGTTCCGAGAGCGCCACCGCGCCGACGCGGTGCTCGCACGCGGCCGCGCACAACCCGTGCGCCTCGATCGCCTCGGCCACGATGGCCGCGATCCGTTCCTCGGCCATCTCCGCGTACGCCTCGTACTCGAGCCGCTCGACCTCCCGGGTGACTCCGGAGAAGGTGACGGTCGCTCCCGCTCGCGGGTCGCGCACGCGCGCGAGCAGGTCATCGACCGACAGGCGCTCGGCGGTCACCCGCGCATGGGCACGCAAGGGCTCGGCCGCGGCGCCCGTCCCTCCGCTCACGGGCGGGATCAGGGCCAGCTCGTCGCCGGGGTCGAGCACCTGGTCCTGACGCGCGTACTCGCGGTTCACGGCCATGACGAGCGGCAGGCCGCTGGCGAGCTCGCCGAGCGCGTCGATCGCGTCGGCCACGCGCGCGCCGTCGGGGAGCTCGAGGCTGATCTCGCGCGCGCCGGCGCGCTCGCGCAGCATGGCGAACAGGCGGATCGTCACCTCCACGGAGGCGATGCTAGGCGCTCCTGACCACAGGGTCCACGGCCGGCGACCGCCGTTTGCCCGCCCTTGGGCCCGGGTACCCGAAAGGTGCCGTAACGAACTGCGAAAGAAGGAGAACGCCAATGGGCATCACCGACAAGGTCACCGGCCGCGCCAAGCAGGCGACGGGCGCCATCACCGGCAGCAAGTCGACCGAGCGCGAGGGCAAGCAGGAGGAGGCCAAGCACGACAAGAAGGAAGAGGCCGCCCAGGCTCAGACGCAGGCGGAGCAGAAGCAGGCCGAGGCCGACCGCCTCGAGAAGAAGACCTGAGGCTCGCGCGCGCCACCCGCGCAGCCGCCTGCCGCGCCGCGCCGCCCGCAAGCATCGGGCGGCTGGCCGCTGGCATCTCCCCCGTCGCGAGCGCTCGCTAGAGCTTCACGACGACGATCACCGCGGAGATGATCACGCAGATGATGATCACGATCTGCATGGCGATCCAGAACCGCGGCATCTGCGCATTGTGACGCCTCGGGTTCTTGCCGACACGCGCCCGCGCTTCTGCCCGCGTGCCCGCGATCGCCGACGCGCCATATGATGCGAGCCGACGCGCGATCCCATCTCTGAGGAGGACGATGTACCGCTCGATCGTGGTAGGCACCGACGGCTCCGAGACCGCCGACAAGGCCGTTCGCCAGGCGACCGAGCTCGCGAGCTCGGTCGGGGCGCGCCTCCACCTGGTCAGCGCCTACAGCCCGGTGCCGGACGCTCGCCTGCGTGAGGAGCGCCAGCAGGCGCCGCAGGAGATCCAGTGGTCGATCAACCCGCGCGAGGACGTCGAGGAGATCCTGCGCCAGGCCCGGGAGACGGTGACGCAGGGCGGCGTCAAGGTCGACACCTACGCCCGCGAGGGCGACCCCGCCGATGCCATCCTCGACGTCGCCGAGGAGCAGAACGCCGACCTGGTCATGGTCGGTAACCGCGGCATGACCGGGGCGCGGCGCTTCCTGCTCGGGAGCGTACCGAACAAGATCTCGCACCACTCTCCCTGCTCAGTGCTGATCATCCGCACGACGTAACCGTCGTGCCGCGCTCGCCGGCGGGCTGCTCGGGCGCCCACGGGCGAGACCGGCGCCTCGCCCGTGGCGTGTGTCAGTGCGAAGATCTGGCGATGGGGGGACCGAGCGACTCAGGGCTTGATCGCTCGCCGCCCAGATCGCGCACCCTCGCGAGCGCGACGACCGTGGGCGCGCGCGGCGCAGGCTCAGACGCATGAAGGTCTGCGTGACCGGCGCCACCGGCTTCTTGGGGGCCCACGTCGCGAGCGCACTGGCGGGTCGCGGCGACGAGGTCCGGGTGACCTTTCGCAACCGAGCCCGCCTCGATCGCCTGGCCGGCCTCGACTGCGAGCCACTTCGCGCCGACATCCTCGACCTCGCGGCCATGCGCCGCGCCCTACGGGGCGTCGAGGTCGCCTTCCACACCGCGGGGCTGGTCGCCTCGCGCCCGGTCGAGCGGGTCTTCCGGGTCAACGCGGTGGCGCCGCGGATCGCCGTCGAGGCCGCGGCCGCCGAGGGCGTGCGGCGCGTGGTCGTGACCTCGAGCACGGCTGCCCTGGGCCCCGCGCCGGCCGGCGAGGTCGCCGACGAGCGCCAGGTCTACCGCGGCAACTTCGGGCTGATCTACGCCGACGCCAAGCACGAGGGCGAGCAGGAGGCGCTCGCCGCGGGGGAGCGACACGGTGTCGAGGTCGTGGTGGTCAACCCCTCCTACGTGCTCGGCGTGCCCGTCGATCCCAACCAGCCGGGGGAGACCTCGACGCGGACGGTCGGCAACTACCTTCTGGGCCGGATGCCGCTGGTGGTGGCCGGGGCGGCGAACTTCGTCGACGTCCGCGACGTGGCCCGCGGGCACCTGCTCGCCGCCGAGGAGGGAGAGCCCGGCGAGCGCTACGTGCTCGGCGGCCACAACCTGAACTGGGTCGAGTTCATCGACCGCCTCGCGCGACTGTCGCGGATCCGCCGGCGGGTGCTCGTCATGCCGCCCGAGCTCACCGGCCCGGCGCGCCTCGCCGACGCGCTGCCCGGCCCCGACCTGGGCGAGGGCGCCTACCTCATGGCCCAGAACTGGCGCGTGAGCTCCCGCCGCGCGCGGCGGGAGCTGCGCTACACGGCGCGACCGCTGTCGGAGACCCTGCGAGCCACGATCGACTGGTACCGCGATCTGATCTCCGCCGGCGTCTTCGACGGCCAGGCGACCTCGCCGATGTCGGTCATGGCCGCGGCGGTGCGGGTGGGCGAGCGGGCCGGCCTGCTCGGCGGCCTTCAGCTGGTCGAGCGGGTGATCGGGCGGCGGCTCGTGGCCGGAGCGTGAGCGGCCACTTCTTCCCCCGCGACGAGTACTTCATGCGCCTCGCCCTGCGCGAGGCCGAGCGTGCGCTCGAGCACGACGACGTGCCGGTGGGCTGCGTGATCGCCCACGAGGGCGAGGTAATCGCCTCGGCTCCGAACGAGCGCGAGCTGCGCGGCGACCCCACCGCCCACGCCGAGGTGCTCGCCCTGCGTGAGGCCGCCACGCGGCTCGGCAGCTGGCGCATCGGTGGGACGGTCCTCTACGTCACCCTCGAGCCGTGCGCGATGTGCGCCGGGGCGATCGTCCTCGGGCGCGTGCCGCGCGTCGTCTTCGGCGCGCCCGACCCGAAGACCGGCGCGGCCGGGAGCGTGCTGGACGTCCTGGGCGAGCCGCAGCTCAACCATCGCCCGGCGGTTGCGAGCGGCCTGCTGGGCGAGGACTCGGCGGAGCTGCTGCGCGCGTTCTTCGCGAGCCGGCGCTAGCGCCTAGGCCGCGCGGCCTCAGTCCCGGGCCAGCGCCTCGATCTCGGCGACGACCTTGGCGTCGGCGTCGCGGGCGTCGTCGCTCACCCACCGCCAGCGCGCCTGGTCGAGCATCTCCGTGCGCCCGTCGGCGAGGTGGTCCTGGACGCGCTCGACCCGCAGCTCGACCGCGCTCAGGTTGGGCATGTCCTCGAGCTTCTCGCGCACGACCACGGCCTGACCGTAGGCGGTAAAGGCCATGCCCTCGGCCAGCATGGCAAAGGCGGCCCGGGGATCCTCGCGCAGGCGCTCCAGCGTCTCACGGCGGCGCGCAAGACCGAGGATCAGCCGACGATCGCCCGCCCGGACCGCGGTGGAAACCGGGATCGCGTGGGGACCGGCCACGATCAGCAGGCCGGGCGCACGCAGCGGCCAGACGGGCAGCGGGCCGCGGTCGGGTTGCTCGCTCACCGCCCCAGGCTCGCACACGCGGCGCGCCCGCCGGCGCGGCCACGCGCCACGACGTCCCGGAACGAGAGAGGCGCCCCGCAGGGCGCCTCTCGAGACGTCTTGGTGGCCGGAGCCCGGAGCTAGGAGGTCCCGACCGGGCCCTCCGGGGGCGCCCCCGCGGGCGGTCCGCCGACGGCGGCCGCCGATCCGGGCGACGACGACGACACGCCCCCGCCGGACGACGGTGGCGGCGGACTCTGCGCCGCGGTGACCGAGGAGTACTCGAACTCCTCCTCGGCGCCGAAGAGCAGGTCGAGCGCCTTCTTGCGCAGACCCTCGTTGAGGGCGACGGCCGCGCCGCCGCCGACGAGCAGGACGAGCAGGAACCCGCCACGACGCTTGCGCTTTCGGCCGCGCTTCGCCCCTTGCAGGGACGCCGCGACCTCGCGTAGCGAGCTCGCGGTCTCCTTGAGCTGCTTCTGCGTCTTCTTGTCGTCGACGATCGCCCCCGGGCCACGCCCGTCGGCGATGCGCTCGTAGGCCAAGCGTGACGACTCGAAGGCCTTCCGCAGGTTGTCGCGCAGGTCCTCGTCGTCGATCAGACGCTCGACGTAGGGGTTGTTGCGCGCCGCTTTGCCTGCGGCCCACATCCCGGCGCCGGTCTTCCCCGCCTTCTTCTTTGCAGCCATGGCTCTCCTCGGGTCCGCTTTTGCCTGTCCCGACAATACCCGCATCGGGCCGAGCGCTCACCCCGATCCGCCGGATTCGCGCCCGCGGGCCGTGAGCGGGGGCCTGAGCGAAGCCTCAGTGGCGCTCGATCGGCTCGTCCTCGAGCCGCCGCCCCGCGCGAGCGTCCGGCGTTGGGGCCCGGCTCCTCGCCGTCCTCGAGCGCGAGGGCGAGGACCTCGTCGACGGTCTCGACGAAATCGAGCTCGATCTGATCGCGCAGGTGGGCGGGGATGTCCTCGACGTCGGGCTCGTTCAGCTTGGGAGCGATCACTCGGGCGATGCCCATGCGCTGTGCGGCGAGTGCCTTTTCCTTGAGCCCGCCGATCGGCAGGACCTGCCCGGTCAGGGTGACCTCGCCGGTCATGGCCACGTCCGAGCGGACCGGCCGTTCGGTAAGCAGTGAGACGAGCGCCGTGGTCATCGTCACCCCGGCGCTCGGCCCGTCCTTGGGGATGGCGCCGGCGGGGACGTGCACGTGGATGTCGTGGGTGCGCAGCCAGTCCTCGGGGACGGCCTCGCCGAAGTCGGCCACGTGGGCCTTGACGTAGGAGAGCGCGGCCGAGGCCGACTCCTTCATGACGTCGCCGAGCTGGCCGGTGATCTGGAGCTTGCCGTCGCCGGGGTAGGCCGTGGCCTCGACGAAGAGCACGTCGCCGCCGGCGGGCGTCCAGGCCAGGCCGGTGGCCACGCCGGGGTCGTCGGTGCGGCGCTTGGCCTCGGAGACCACGCGACGGCGGCCGAGCAGCTCGCCCACCGCCCGCCCGGTGACCGTGCGCTTGCGCGTGCGCGAGCCCTCGGCGTACTCGCGCGCCACCTTGCGGGCGGCAGAGCCGATCTCGCGCTCGAGGTTGCGCACCCCGGCTTCGCGGGTGTAGCCGTCGATGATCAGTCGCAGGGCCCCGTCGTTGAAGGAGATCTTCCCCGGGCTGAGGCCGTTGCGTTCGATCTGGCGGGGCACGAGGTAGCGCTTGGCGATCTCGAGCTTCTCCTCCTCGGTGTAGCCGGCGAGCTGGATGACCTCCATGCGGTCGCGCAGCGGCCCCGGGATCATGTCGATGTTGTTGGCCGTGGTGATGAACAGGACCTGGGAGAGGTCGACGGCGAGGTCCAGGTAGTGGTCGCGGAACGTCGCGTTCTGCTCGGGGTCGAGGACCTCGAGCATGGCGCTGGCCGGGTCGCCGCGGAAGTCGGCGCCCATCTTGTCGATCTCGTCGATCATGAACACGGGGTTGATCGAGCCCGCGTCGCGCAGGGCGCGGATGATCGTCCCGGGCATGGCGCCGATGTAGGTGCGCCGGTGTCCGCGGATCTCGGACTCGTCGCGCACCCCGCCGACCGAGATGCGCTCGAACTCGCGGCCCATGGCCCGGGCGATCGAGCGCCCGAGCGAGGTCTTGCCCACCCCGGGCGGCCCGGAGAAGCAGAGGATGGCCGAACGGGCATCGGGCTTCAGCTTGCGCACGGCCAGGAACTCGAGGATGCGGTCCTTGACCTTCTCGATGTCGTAGTGGTCCTCGTCCAGGATCACCCGCGCCTGAGCCAGGTCGAGGTCATCCACGGTGGCCTTCGACCACGGCAGGGCGGCGATCCACTCCAAGTAGCCGCGGATGACCCCGTGCTCGGCGGCCTGCGGTGGCAGCTTCTCGAGCCTGGAGAGCTCGCGGTCGGCGGCGGTGCGCGCGTGCTCGGGGAGCCCAGCGGCTTCGAGCTGCTCGCGCAGCTCGTTGATCTCGGCGGTGTTCTCGTCGGTCTCGCCGAGCTCGTCCTGGATCGCCTTGAGCTGCTGGCGCAGGAAGTACTCGCGCTGGCCCTTCTCCATCTCTCCCTGGACCTGCGACTGGATCCGCGAGCCGATCGAGATCAGCTCCTGCTCGTGGGCCAGGGTCTCGGCCAGGCGGCGCAGGCGCACGGTCACGTTGCGCTCCTCGAGCAGCGACTGCTTCTGGTCGGTGTCGATCCGCAGCGCGCCGGCGATCAGGTAGCCGAGCTCGGACGGATCGTCGACGTTGGCCACCGCCATCTGGAGTTCGTCCGGAAGGTAGGGGACGGCCTCGATGACCTGCGAGAACGTCGACTGGAGGTTGCGCACGAGCGCCTCGAGCTCGGTGGAGGGATCGAGCACGTCGGGCTCGGACTGGATCCGCGCGATCAGGTAGGGCTCGGTGGCGGTGAACTCGCCGAGGCGCACGCGTTCGGTGCCCTGGACGAGGATGCGCAGCGAGCCGTCAGGGACCTTCATCATCCGGGCCACCACGCCGACCACCCCGACCTCGTGCAGCTGCCCGGGCCCGGGCGTCTCGTTCTCGGGCTCGCGCGAGGCGACCATGACCAGCATCCGGTTGCCGCCGAGGACCTCGTTGACGAGCTGGACCGAGCGCTCGACGCCGATGGACAGGGGGGTCAGGGTCGAGGGAAAGGAGACGTCGGCGCGCAGCGGGAGGACCGGCAGCTCGGCGGGCAGCGAGCCGTCGCTCGGCACGCCGTCGACGCTCTCGGGACCGGCGATCGGGAAGCCGGGGACCTCGACGGTCATGGCGTCTCCTCTCGAGGGTACGTCGGCGTCGGTGCGCCCTCGGACTGCTCTCCGAGCTCGCCCCGGTCCCGGGCCGAGCCGATCGGAACGCGGCGGACGTGAGGCTCGCGCGGCGCGAGCGGCACCTCGACGCGGAGGATGCCGTCGTCGAAGGTGGCGCCGGCCTCGTCGGTGGCCACGTCGGCGCCGAGCTCGACGACGCGGCGGAACGGACCGTGCTCGATCTCGACCTGCTGGTAGACCCGACCCTCGGAGGGCTGGGCGCGTCGCACACCGGCGATCAGGAGCTTGCGTCCGCGGATCTCCAGCCGGACCTCGGCGATGTCCACGCCAGGCAGCTCGGCGGCGACCACGGCTCGTGGCGGGTCACCCTCGTAGAAGACGTCGACGCGCGGGGAGAACCCCCGCCGGTGGGTGGAGCTCGAACGCTCGAAGGCACCGAAGAGCTCATCGATGTCACGGCGCATGCGCTCGAAGTTGGCGAAGGGATCGCGGGCCACGGTCTCCAGGTTCCCCGTGTGCGGTCGCTCAGACCTCGAAGGTGGCGCCCTCGCGCGCCACGGAGACCGGCCCCCTGAAGGCCTCCTGCGCCTGCGAGCGGGCCCGCAGGGCGTCGAGCTCGTCGGAGATGTGGGTGAGCACCAGGCGCGAGGCGCCGGCTCGGGCGGCGTGCTCACCGGCCTCGCGGGCGGTCAGGTGACCGCGCGGGCCCTCGCGCTCGGGGCGCGGCAGCGTGGCCTCGAGCAGGAGCAGATCGGCGTTGCGACCGATCTCCACGAGGTGGTTGTTGGGACCCGAGTCGGCGCCGAAGACCAGCGTCGCGTCGGCGCCCTCGGCGCGGACCCGGCAGGCGAAGGTCTGGGCGAAGTGCGGCACGGAGCGGAAGTCGAAGCGCAACGGCCCGGACTCGACCTCGGTCTGCTCCTGGTACTCCTCGAGCGCAAAGGCGTTCTCGATCAGCTCCTCCGGCCCCCACGCCCCGACGACCCGGCGAAAGGTCTCGCGTGCGCCGGGCGGGGCGACGAGCCGCGGGCGCGCCGGTTCCTGAGTGCCCTCCCAGCGGTCGACCGGCACGGGCTGCTGGCGCGGTGCGTAGGTGAGCGCGTAGGCCCACGGGATGAGGTCGAGGAAGTGGTCGGCGTGGAGGTGCGTGATCAGCACCACGTCGACGCGGGTGTAGTCGCGGAAGCGGCGCAGCTTCGAGAAGACGCCGTTGCCGCAGTCGAGGACGACGGCCCAGTCGTCCTGCTCGATCAGGTAACCCGAGCAGGCGCCGCCCGCATCCTCCCACGAGGGCGACTTCCCGAGCACCGTGAGCCGCATCGGATCACTTTACTTCGATGGCACCGCCGGTGCCAAGGCGCTCAACGCGGTTGCGGGAACGCGTAGGCCGTGCGCGTCCGCTGGGTGCGGAAGGCGAACGAGAGCTGGCGCTCGGGCTTGAGCCCGTGCTCGGCCGAGCGAAAGGTCACGCACGGCTCCTCCAGCGCAAGCGCGCACAGCATGTTCTGCCTGAAGTAGCAGTCCTCGCACGTCACGCGCTTCGTCTTCGCCATCGGCGGTCGGCCTCTCGGTATCGGAACGTCTGCGGTCGCCGGTCGCGGCGATCATCTCGGTGGCCACCTCGGCGGCCGGCGCGCATCGTTACCGATCTCGCCCCCGCGGTCGAGGTCGGTTTCCGCAAAGCGCGGCCTTTTGGTTTTCGTGCTCTTTGCAGCGAAAATCGGTTTGTGATCACCGGTGGGCCGCACCTTGCGCCTTTTCGTCCGTTCGGGATCCGTGCGCCGGCGGACCCGGCCCGGGGCTGGTGGGGTGGAGAGCCGGTTCGCCTCATCGCCCGTACCTTTGGAGGATGAGTACCGAGCTCGTTACCGGCGCGACCGGCTACGTCGGCCGCCGGCTGATCGACCGGCTGATCCGCGAGGGCAGGTCCGTGCGCGCGCTCGCGCGCGACCCCTCGCGCGTGGAGGAGCGTCCCGGCGTGGAGGTCGTGGGCGGCGACCTGGTGAGCGGGGACGGCCTCGAGGCGGCTCTCGACGGCTGCTCGAACGCCTACTACCTCGTCCACTCCATGGAGCCCGGCTCGAACGGTTTCGAGAGCCGCGACCGCCAAGCCGCGGACAACTTCGTTCGCGCCGCGCAGGCCGTCGGGCTCGAGGGGGCGGTCTACCTGGGCGGGATCCTTCCCGCCGACGGCGCCCACTCGACCCATCTGCGCTCCCGGCTCGAAGTCGAGGAGGCCCTGCTCGCGGGCCTCCCCCGCTCGACGGCGCTGCGCGCGTCGATCGTCATCGGAGCGCAGAGCTCCTCCTTTCGGATGCTCGTGCGGCTGGTGGAGCGCCTGCGGATCATGCCCTTCCCGGCCTGGGAGACGCACAGCACGCGTCCGATCGCCGAGCGCGACGCGATCGAGTACCTCGCCCTGACGCCCCAGCGCCCCGGGGCCGAGGGAAGGTCGCTCGACATCGCCGGTCCGGATGCGCTGAGCTACGGTCGCATGATCGAGCGCATCGCGGATCTCCTAGGCGTCGGGCGCCTCTCGCTGCGGCTTCCGCTCAACCAGACCCCGGCCGCCAGCGCCGTGGTCAGCGCGGTGGTCGACCAGCCGGTCGAGCTCGTGCGGCCGCTCATGGAGAGCCTCGAGCACGACCTTCTCCCCCGCGACGAGCAGGCCGCCGCAGTCTACGGGATCAGGGCGCTCTCCTTTGACCGCGCGGTCGAGCGCGCGCTCGCCGCCTGGGAGCGCACCGAGGAGCTGGCCGCGCGATGAAGGTCGAGCGCGAGATCGATCTGGCGGCCTCGCCGGAGGAGGTCTACGAGATGCTCATGGATCCCGACCGGCTCGGCGACTGGGTGACGATCCACGAGCGCTTCGAGGAGGCGCCCGACCGACTCGAGCAGGGGTCGAGGATGACCCAGACCCTGAAGGTGGCCGGACAGCGCTTCACCGTGCGCTGGGAGGTGACCCAGGCGGAGCGCCCGTCCAAGGTGACCTGGAAGGGAGAGGGCCCGATGGGCACGGGCGCGCGCGTCGTCTACGACCTCGACGAGCGCGACGGCGCCACCCACTTCTCCTACCTCAACGAGTTCGAGCTCCCCGGCGGGGCCGCGGGACGGATCGCCGGACGCGCGGTCTCCGCGGCGGCCGGCCGCGAGGTCGAGCGCTCCCTCGAGCGGCTCAGGAAGATGCTCGAGGGCTGAGCGCGGGCCGGCCCCGCCGGCGCTCAGCCTCACAGGTAGACGTTGATCTCGAGCCGCGCGCTCGAGCCCTTGAGCGCGAGCCTCTCGGTCCCCGACTTGAGGAAGTCGAGCTCGATCTTCTCCCCCGGCTCGAGCTCGTTCTCCGCGAGCGGGTCAACGAGCCCTTCGAGGGCCCTGACCTTGACGGTCTTCGTGTCCCCGTTGACGACCCGGACGGTGGAGTCGAGGCTCGCGGTCACCTGCTGCGGCTGGAAGCGACCGCGGTTGATCACCACCTCGACCGCGCGCAGGTCGTCGACGGCCTCGACGGAGACGTCCGGCCCGCGCGTCTCGCCCTGGCCGGCGGGGTCGCGCGGCTTGACGATCTCCTTCGAGCTCGTGCCGCAGCCCGCGGCCACCGCCCAGACGAGGGCCAGCCCTGCGATCAGCGCCAACTTCCGCCTCATCCTCACTCCTCCTCGCTCACCTCGGCCAGCTTGTCGACGAGCTCGCGAACCGCGTCGGCCGACTTCCCGAGCTCGTCGCGCTCGTCGTCCTTGAGCTCGATCTCGACGATCTCCTCGATGCCCTCGGCCCCGAGCCGGACGGGAACGCCGACGAACAGCCCGTCGATACCGTACTCGCCCTCGCACAGGGCTGCGCAGGGAAGCACCCGCTTCTGGTCGAAGACGATCGAGTCGACCATCTCGGCCACGCCGGCCGCGGGCGCATAGAAGGCCGATCCCTTCTCGAGCAGCTTGACCACCTCCGCTCCGCCGTCGCGGGTGCGCTGGATGATCTCCTCGAGGCGGTCGGAGGCGATCCGCTGCTCGACCGGGACGCCGGCCACGGTGGTGTAGCTGGCCACCGGGACCATGGTGTCGCCGTGCCCGCCGAGCACGAAGCCATTGACGTCCTTGGCCGAGACCCCGAGCTCCCACGACAGGAAGGTGCGAAAGCGAGCCGAGTCGAGGACCCCGGCCATGCCGATCACGCGCTGGCGGGGGAACTTGGTCGCGTCGTAGGCGACGTGACACATGGCGTCGAGCGGGTTGGTGACCACGATCAGGATGGCGTCCGGCGAGCGGTCGGCTGCCTCCTTGGCCACGCTCCCGACGATCGCCTTGTTCTTGGCGAGCAGGTCGTCGCGGCTCATGCCGGGTTGGCGAGCGAGGCCCGAGGTGATGACGAAGATGTCCGAACCGGCGGTGTCCTCGTAGTCGCCCGTGCCGATCAGGTTGGGCTCGTAACCCACCACCGGACCGGACTGGTTCATGTCGAGGGCCTTGCCCTGGGCCAGGCCCTCGACGATGTCGACGAGCACCACATCGGCATAGTCACGTTCGGCCAGTCGTTGCGCACACGTCGCGCCGACGTTGCCTGCTCCCACTACTGTTATCTTCGTCCTGCGCATTTACTTTGACCTTTACCTTTCGTTGCGGAGAGTGGCATGGCTGACTTCTTGACCGAGAAGCGAACGGAGATCGAGCAGCGGCTCGAGGAGTTGCGTCCGTTGCACGCCGAGTACACCAGGCTCGAGCGGGCTCGGGCCGCACTCGACGGCGTCGACGATCAGAGCGGTGGTGGCGGCGCTCCTCGCCGCCGCGGGGCTGCGACCGCGGGCGGCCCGCGGCGACGGCCCGCGAACGGGCGCCGTCGGCCCTCCGCCGGGCGCTCGCGGCGTACCGGTGGCCGCGCGGGGGAGACGCTCGAGCTCGTCCGCCAGAACCCCGGGATCACCGTGGCCGAGATCGCCGATCGCCTCGGCATGAAGCAGCGCAACTACCTCTACCGGATCATGGCCAACCTTCAGAGCGAGGGCGCGGTCGAGAAGCAGGGGCGCGGCTTCGTGGCGCGCTGAGCGCTCGCCCGCGAGCGCGAGGTCGGTCGAGGGAGGCAACGCAGGCGAGGTGACGGCTACGCCGCCACCCACCCTTCCATCTTCGCGATCACCGCGTCGGCGACCTCCGAGGTGCCGACCGCGCTCGGATCGTCGCGACTCGGCTTCATGTCGTAGGTCACCTTGTCGCCCTCCTTGATGACCTCGGCGATCGCATCCTCGAACCGCTGCGCGGCCTCGCTCTCCTCGATGTGGTGCAGGAGCATGACGCCCGAGAGCATCAGGGCCATCGGATTCACCTTGTTCTGACCCTTGTACTTCGGAGCCGAGCCGTGCACCGCCTCGAACACCGCGTACTCGTCACCCACGTTCGCGCCCGGCGCCATGCCCAGGCCGCCGATCAGGCCGGCTCCGAGGTCTGAGACTATGTCCCCGTAGAGGTTCGGCAGGACGACCACGTCGTACTCGTCAGGCCGTGACACGAGTTGATTGCACAGGTTGTCGATGATGCGGTCCTCGAACTCGATGTCGTCGTACTCCTCGGCGACCTTGCGTGCCACCTCGAGGAAAAGCCCGTCGGAGTGCTTCATGATGTTGGCCTTGTGCGCGGCGGTGACCTTCGACCGCCCGTAGGCGCGGGCGTACTCGAACGCCTCCTTGACGATGCGCCGCGTGCCGTACTCGGAGATCGCCTTGATCGTGACCCCGATGTCCTCGCGCAGCTCGGTGCCCTCGGTGTCCTTGATGAACTGCCGCAGCTTCTCGGTGTCCTCGGAGCCGCGCTCGTATTCGACACCGGCGTAGAGGTCCTCGTGGTTCTCGCGGACGATGACGATGTCGGTCTCGGGGAAGCGCGTGCGCACGCCCTCGTAGGCCTTGCACGGGCGCAGGCAGGCGTAGAGGTCGAGCTCCTTGCGAAGAGCGACGTTGATGGAGCGAAAGCCCGAGCCGACCGGCGTGGTGATCGGCGCCTTCATGGCCAGGCCGCGCTCCTTGATCGAATCGATCACCCGGTCGGGGAGCGGGTTGCCCTCCTCCTCGTAGACGTCGACGCCGGCGGTCTGCCAGTCCCACTCGAAGTCCACGCCGGTGGCGTCGAGGGCGCGCGAGACCGCCTCGGAGATCTCCGGGCCGGTTCCGTCGCCGCTGATGAAGGTCACCTGGTAGGCCACATCGCTCCCTTTCGCTGCTCTCCGCGGGCCGAGGCCCGGCCGGCTGCCGGAGTATCCCGGCTCAGAGGTCCGGGTACCCGTGCGCCAGGACAGGCATGCCCGGGGCCGCGGCCCGGCGAGCGGCGAGGCGGTCCCCTCAGGGACGTATGCGACGATGGGTTCGATGCTCGGGGGTCGGTCGATCAAGCTCGCCCGCATCCTCGGCGTCAGGGTGGGAGTGGACCCGAGCTGGTTCGTCATCCTCTTCCTGCTCATCTGGCTGCTCTCGGGCGCCTTCCGCGACGCCCTGCCCGGCGCCGGCCAGGTACTGCCCTTCGCCCTCGCTGTGCTCACCGCGCTGCTCTTCTTCGCCTCGGTGGTCGTGCACGAGCTCGGCCACGCCGTGGTCGCCCGGCGCAACGGCATCTCGATCGCCGGGATCGACCTGTGGCTCTTCGGCGGGCTCGCGCGCATGCGCAGCGAGCCCCGCTCGGCCGGGGTCGACTTCCGCATCGCGGTGGCCGGGCCCCTGGCCACCCTCGTAGTCGTGCTCGTCGCGGTCGGCGGCGGACTCGCGCTCACCGGCGTCGACGGCTTTCGCGCCGCGCTCGCCCTGCGCCCCGAGGACGGCGGCGGGGCCGCCGCGGCCGCGGTCGTGCTCGGCTACCTGGCCCAGATCAACGCGCTGCTGCTGGTGTTCAACCTGCTGCCCGGGCTGCCTCTGGACGGGGGCCGCATCGCGCGGGCGATCGCCTGGAAGGTCACCGGCGACCGCAACCGGGCCACGCGCATCGCCGCGGGCCTCGGCCGCGTCTTCTCGTTCCTGCTCATCGGGGTCGGGGTCTTCGCGGCTGTCCAGGGTGCGGTGATCGCCGGCCTGTGGCTCGTGGTGATCGGCTTCTTCATCGGGCAGGCGGCTCGCTCGGCGGTGGCCCAGTCGACCCTGACCGCCGGCCTCGAGCAGCTCGAGGTCAAGGACGTGATGGACGGAGAACCGGTCACCGCCACCGCAGGCGGCTCGCTCGAGCGAGCCTACGAGGAGCTCTTCCTGCGCTACGGATGGCAGTGGTTCCCGGTCGTCGACGACGGCGGGCGCTTCGTCGGGCTGCTCTCGCGCGAGGACGTCGAAGGGGTGCCCGAGGGCGAGCGCGCCGAGCGCCGGGCGGCGGACGTCGTCCGCGAGGGCTCCGCCCAGGCCTTCCGCGTCCGCACGGACGAACCGCTCGACGCGCTGCTCGGCTCCGAGGCGCTGCGCCGGCTCGGAGCGGTGATGGCCGTGGACGGTGACGGCGTGCTGCGCGGGGTGCTCACGCTCGATCACCTGAAGCGGGCGCTGCGTCCGGCGGGGTAGCACCACCGAGACTCTGGTGGGACCGTTCGCTCGGCGCCTCACCCGTCGCCGGCGAGCTCCTCCCAGAACGCGACCCATACCCGCTCGTGGCGCACGCCCGCCTCGAGCGCCAGCCACGGTCCGCGCACACCGTCGCCGGGATCGTCGGCGAGCCGGTGCTCGTACTCACGCAGTTTGGCTCGGTGGGCCTCGAGTCGCGCCGCGGCCAGGGCGCGCGGCTCGGCGCCGAAGAAGAGCCGCAGCAGTCCGGGGTCGCGCAGCTCCGGCAGCGGATCGTCCGCCGGCCCCGAGCGCCATTGCGCCAGGGCGGCCCGTCCCTCTTCGGTGAGCGAAAAGAGCCGCCGCCGACGGCCCCCGTCCTCGCGGCGCTCAGCGAGCAACCCGGCCTTCGTCAGCCGCCCCGGCTCGGAGTAGAGCTGCGAGTGCGGCACCGACCAGAAGTTGCCCACGCTCCGTGCGACGACCTGCTTGAGCTCGTAGGGGGTGGCCTCGCCGGTCTGCTCGAGCAGACCGAGGACGATGAGGGAGGTGGGTGTTAGCAACGATCCGGAGCAGATGGTATGGTTCGGACTGTATCCACGCGAGCACGAGGAGTGACCATGACCGACGACCGCGACGACGTCCACATGGAGTACGAGGCGGAGCCCGTCGGACCCTCGGCGGCGAAGGGCGTCTCTCCCGGCCGCTTCAGCGCCAGGGTCGAGGGCGACTTCGTCGTGTTCCTCATCGGGATGCGGATCAACCGACCGTGGAAGCTCCTCCGGTGGCTTCCGATCGCGGCGTCGATGCCAAGGATGGTCGGGGAGCTCGAGCGCGATCCGTCCTCGGGGTTCCTCGGGGCGACGCAGGGCCTCTGGACGACCGGGCCGTCGCTCGTGCAGTACTGGCGCTCGTTCGCCGACCTCGAGCGCTACGCGCGCGATCCCGGCGCCCAGCACCTGCCGGCGTGGCGTAGCTTCAACCGACGGGTGCGGGCGTCCGCCGACGTGGGCATCTGGCATGAGACCTACCGCGTGCGGGCCGGGGAGTACGAGGCGATATACGCCAACATGCCGCGCGTGGGACTCGCCCGGATGGGCGAGCACGTGCCGGTGGGCTCGAGCAGCACGGCCGGGCGGCGGATCGGGGAGCGCCCGGGCGCCGAGCCGCCGACGGCTGGGAGCTGAGTCGTGGCGGGTGAAGACAACGCCGCACTACTTGCCTCCGACGCCGAGCGCGAGCGGCTGGTCGATCTCTTGCGAACCGCCTCCGCCGAGGGCCGGCTGACCGTCGCTGAGCTCGAGGAGCGCGCGGAACGCGCTTTTCACGCGCGTACGCGCGCCGAGCTCGAGCAGCTGACGCGCGACCTCCCGGACTCGCCGCCGCGGCGAAGCCGCTCGGCGCCTCGGCGCCGTCCGGGCCCGGCGCGCGAGCAGCTCGCCGCCTATGTGGCGGTGAACACCATCCTCATCCTCATCTGGGCGGCCACGGGAGCCGGGCCCCTTCTGGCCGATCTGGCCTCTACTCGGGTGGGGCATCGGCCTCGTCGGCCACTCTCGACCGCCCTGCCGCAACCGTCGGCAGCGCGGTCGGCAGCTCTCGGGCGGGCGCTCGCACCACGGCTGGGGCTGGGAAGGCGGCGGCGATCCCCGCCGCGCGCGCAGCCGTACTCCGGGCACGAGCACGACCACTCTCCCGTAGACTCCCGGCCGCGCCGCGAGGAGCTGCGCACCGTACGGACAAGGACCCCTCTCATGCCTCAGCACGACGTCCTCGTAATCGGAGCCGGCCTCGCCGGCATGCGCGCCGCGCTGGCCGCCGCGGAAGGCGGCGCGAACGTGGGGGTCATGTCGAAGGTCCACCCGGTCCGCTCCCACTCGAATGCGGCTCAGGGCGGGATCAACGCCGCTCTCAATCCGGAGGACTCGTGGGAGTCCCACGCCTTCGACACGGTCAAGGGCTCCGACTACCTTGGCGATCAGGACGCGATCGAGATCATGTGTCGCGAGGCTCCCGACGAGATCCTCCACCTCGAGCATCTCGGGGTGACCTTCCACCGCAACGAGGAGGGCAAGCTCGGCACGCGCGCCTTCGGCGGCGCCTCGGCGGCCCGCACCTACTACGTGGCTGACATCACCGGCCAGGCCATCCTCCACGTCCTCTACGAGCAGCTGATGAAGCACGAGGAGGTCTACCGCTACGAGGAGTACTTCGTCACCGCGCTCGTCCAGGACGACACGGGCCACGTCGCCGGCGCCATCACGCGCAACCTGCGCGACGGCTCGATGGAGCTCTTCAACGCCAAGAAGGTCATCCTCTGCACCGGCGGCAACGGCCAGATCTACAACCCGACCACGAACGCGCTCGTCTGCACGGGCGACGGCATCGCTCTGGCCTACCGCCTCGGCGCGCCGCTGATGGACATGGAGATGGTCCAGTACCACCCCACCACCCTGCAGGGCAACGGTCTGCTCATCACCGAGGGCGCGCGCGGCGAGGGCGCGCACCTCTACAACGCCGAGGGCGAGCGTTTCATGGAGAAGTACGCGCCCAACAAGATGGAGCTGGCCTCCCGCGACGTGGTCTCGCGCGCCGAGCAGACCGAGATCAACGAGGGCCGCGGCTTCCCCGACGGCACCGTCCACCTCGACATCACGCCGGTGCCGCGCAAGCGCATCCACGAGTCCCTGCGCGAGATCGTCATGGTCGCGCGCGACTTCGCCGGGGTCGACATCCTCAACGAGCCGGTGCCGATCAAGCCGGGCAACCACTACGTGATGGGCGGGATCAAGACGGACACCGACGGGCAGTGTCCGGTGCCGGGCCTCTACGCCGCGGGCGAGACCGCATGCGTGTCGGTGCACGGTGGCAACCGCCTCGGGGCCAACTCGCTGCTCGACACGCTCATCTTCGGCCGCCGCGCCGGCGCCCACGCCGCCCGCGAGGCCAAGGCGATCGCCATGCCGACCGCGGCGCACTCGCAGCTCGACGACGAGGAGCGCGCGATCGACACCATCGTCCGGCGCGAGCGCTCGGGTCGTCGCGTCTCCGAGGTCAAGGCCGAGCTCGGCAAGATCATGGACGCCAAGGTCGCGGTCTATCGCGACGACGAGGGCCTCAAGGAGGCGCTCGAGGTCATCAAGCGCCTCCAGGAGGAGGCGAAGAGCGTGGCCATCGACGACAAGGGGACGGTGTTCAACCAGGACGTGCTCGGCGCGCTCGAGCTCGGCTTCATGATCGACAACGCCGAGGCCATCACCGTGGCCGCGCTCGAGCGCAAGGAGAGTCGCGGGGCCCAGTACCGCACCGACTTCCCCGAGCGCAACGACGAGGAGTGGCTCAAGCACATCACCGTGACCCACCACGGCAACGGCAACGGCAGAGGCGGCTCCGACGACGTTCCCGAGCTCGCATACTCCGAGGTCACCATGACCCAGTGGCAGCCCGAGGCCCGGACGTACTAGGTTTTCACCCGTGAGCGATTTCGCCCTCAAGGTACGCCGCTACGACCCCGAGTCCGGGGAGCCCGCCTACTGGGAGGACATGGACATCGATCTCGAGCCCGAGCGCTCGGTGCTCGACGCCATCCTCAAGTTCAAGGCCGACACCGACAACTCGCTGGCCATCCGCTGCTCGTGCCAGGCCGCGATCTGCGGCTCGTGCGGGGTGCGCATCAACGGCCAGTCACGCCTGGCCTGCAACACCCAGCTCGGCGAGGCCAGCGAGGAGCTGCGCGCCCACGACGGGACGATCGTCGTCGAGCCGATGGGCAACATGCCCGTGCTCAAGGACCTGATCGTCGACATGGACGCCGTGCACTGGAAGAAGGTCCAGCGCGTCGTGCCGTGGCTGCTTCCCGAGGGCGACCCGCCCGAGCGGGAGTACATCGTCCCCGCCGAGTCGATGATCGACATCACCCAGTCGATGGCCTGCATCCACTGCGGAGCCTGTGTGTCGGCGTGCCTGTCCATGGAGGCCGATCCCGAGTTCGTCGGCCCGGCCGCGCTGGCCAAGGCCTACCGGTTCGTCGGCGACCCGCGCGACTCGCAGACCGAGGAGCGCCTGCGCGACCTCGCCGAGGACCCGCACGGCATCTACGACTGCACGCACTGCTTCGCCTGCATCGAGGTCTGCCCCAAGGACGTCGCGCCGATGAGCCAGATCATGCGCCTGCGCCGCCGCGCCACCGGCGACTACGGGATCAAGGACTCGAACAACGGCTACGGCCACGAGAAGGCCTTCGTCGACCTCGTCGAGAAGTACGGGACGCTCCACGAGGCCCAGTTGCTGCCGAAGTCGTTCGGCCAGGGCTCGCTGATCAGAAGCCAGGTCGATCCCGACTCGCTCAAGCAGCTCGCGGGCTCGTTCTCGACCGTGATCAACGGCCTCAAGTCAGGCAAGGTCAACCCGATCAAGGCGATCTGGCACAAGAAGCTCGCCGACCAGAAGCAGGTCAAGCGCATCTACAACGAGGTCGAGTCCCGCGGCGAGCGCATCGAGCTCAACCTGTACATCGTCGGCGACGACGCCGAGAACGTCGAGACGCCCGACGACGACGAGACCACGCACGGCGACGCGGCCAACGGCCACACCGGCGCGCAGGAAGCCCAGGGAGAGGGAGCGGGGAACCAGTGAAGGTCGCCTACTGGCCGGGCTGCGTATCGCGCGGCTTCACGCCGGAGCTCCACGGCTCGATGGCCGCCGTCGCTCCCAAGCTCGACCTCGAGCTGGTCGAGCTCGACCGCGCCAACTGCTGCGGCGCCGGGGTGATCGCCGAGCACAATCAGGAGCTCGTCGACACCCTCAACGCGAGGACCTTCGCCCTGGCCCAGGCCACGGGAGCCTCGATGATGAACATCTGCTCGACCTGCCAGGGCGCGCAGTCGGAATGCCAGCAGCGCCTCGACGCCGACCCGGACTACCGGGAGATGATCAACTCCCACCTCGAGCCCGAGGGGTTGCGCTACGAGCGCAGCAGCGGAGACTGGAAGAACAAGAACCTCCTCTGGATGCTGGTCGAGGACATCGGCCTGGACCGTCTGCGCGAGAAGGTCGTGCGGCCACTCGACGGCCTGCGGGTGGCGCCGTTCTACGGGTGCTACATCGTGCGGCCCACCGACCGGCTCGGCTACGACGAGTTCCCGCAGCGCGATTTCTACCTCGACTTCGTGATCGAGGCCCTCGGGGCCACCGCCGTCGAGTACGCCGGCAGCCACAAGTGCTGCGGCTTCCCAGTCATCACCATGGCCAAGACCACCTCGCTGCGCCAGGCCGGCCGCCACCTCGCCGACGCCATCGACGCCGGTGCCGACTGTCTGGTCACGCCGTGCCCGCTCTGCCACCTGAACCTCGACCTCCAGCAGCCCGACGCCGAGAAGTTCGTCGAGCGCGAGCTCGGGATCCCGGTGCTCCACCTGCCGCAGATGGTCGGCCTCGCGCTCGGGCTTGAGCCCAAGGAGCTCGGGATGGACAAGCACGTGGTCAAGACCAGGGACGTACAGCGCAAGGTCGCGGAGTTGGCTGCGGCGTAGGGCGTTTGTCGTCGTCTGCCCGGACGACGCACCCCGACGCCGGCCGACCGGAGTCGTCACACTGTCAGGGTATGAGCGACCCCAGAGACGACCCTCGTGGCGGCCGCGGCCGTCGCGGACGAGGTGACGGAGACGTGTTCCCCCCTGCCGACTGGCGGCCCAAGCGATCGGGGCGTGGGCCGCTGAACCTGAACTTCCGCTCCCCCGGACTGATAGTGCTCGCCGGGTGCGTGGTGGTCGTTCTACTCGTGCTCGCGGTCGGCGGCTGCGCGAGTCTGGAGCGGACCAACGCCGGTGAGTATGCGGTCGTGCGCAACGGCGGGCCGCTCGACGACCGGGGGGTGCGTCAGATCATCCAACCCGGCTCCAGCCTGACCTGGACCGGCCTGTGGTCGGCGACGCACAAGTACCCGGCCCAGCAGCGCTTCTACACGATCACCTCGAACGCCGAGGGCGGCGACCTGCCCGGGGCCAACGTCGAGACCCCGACCTCGGATGGAGTCCAGGTCGGGATCGAGGGCACGCTCTACTTCAACGTCAAGGGCGAGGAGGCCCTGCTCCGCGAGTTCGACAATCGCTTCGGCACGCGGCGGTTCGGTGATCTCTATCCCTACGACGGCGACGAGGGGTTCCAAGACTTCCTGAACGCCGTCGTCCGTCCGGTGATCGACAACAACCTGCGCAAGCAGATCGCCTCGTTCGAGTGCTCCGAATTGGTCTCCTCGTGCGCCCTCGTCCAGAACCAGGGCCGGGTCGACGCTGAACCTCTCCAGGGGCGCGAGAACAACCAGAACCTCGAGCGCATTCAGCAGGCCATCAATGCCGGACTCGTGCGCGACATCCGGAACACGCTGGGCGGAGACTTCCTCGAGAACCTTCGGTTCAACCTGGTGCGGGTCAACCTGCCCGAGCGCGTCGACCAGGCTGTGGCCGAGGCCCAGGCGGCGTTCGCGGAGGTCACCAAGTCTCAGGCCCGGGTCGCGTCGGCGGAGGCCGACGCCTCGGCCAACCGCCAACGCCAGCGCGGCTACCAGGGCTGCCCGGCCTGCGCGCAGATCGACACCCTGAAGGCCATCCCCGGCAACGTGACGACCTTTGCCCCGGGCGGCGACTTCGCCATCACCGGCAAGTAGATCGCGGCTCTGAACGCGGCGGAGCGGGGTTGAGAGAGCTCGCGCCGGTCGGTGATCTCCTTCGGCGCGCGAGCGGGGACGCCTTCGGCGGCAGCGCCGCTCGGCACCAGCTCTAGACGGCGGCCTTCACGGTCTCCGCCCGGGCGCGCCGGCTCGCGTGAGTGAAGCCCGTCGCTCCGATCCCGAGCCCGGAGCTCGACCGGGCGCGGAAGTTCTCCCAGGCGACGATGTAGTTGAGCTCGACGAGCTGCCGCTCGCCGAACTCGCCGCGAAGCTCGTTCATGAGCGCGTCGCCGACCGTCACGGGGCTGCGGCTGAGCGCGGCGGCGTAGTCGAGGGCGATCTTCTCGCGGGCGGAGAAGAGGTCGCTGTCGCGGTGATCGGTGATGGCGTGCAGC
>JBBSNG010000005.1:0-27436 GCA_038232755.1 Solirubrobacterales bacterium
CGAGTCGTCGAGCTTGTCGATCAGAACCAGTACGTCCATGCGGAGAAACCTATCGCCGGGGGATCAGGTGCGCTTGAGCTGTTCGTCGAGTCGCGCGGCGACGGCGCGCGGCACGAGGTCGCCGAGGTCGCCGCCGAAGGTAGCGACCTCCTTGACACCGCTCGAGCTGAGGAAGCTGTATTGGGGGGAGGACATCATGTAGACGTTTTCGATGTCGGGCGCCATCTTACGGTTGAGCTGGTTCATCTCGAACTCGTACTCGAAGTCGGAGATCGCGCGGAGGCCCTTCACGATCACCGTGGCGCCGTTCTCCCGGGCGAAGTCGACGATGAGCCTATCAAAGGATTTGACCTGCACATTCCCGAGTTTTTCGACCTCGAAGGAGATCATCCGGCACCTCTCCTCGGCGCTGAAAAGGGTCTTCTGCTTACGGATCGGAAGGTTCACCACGGCCACGATGACCTGCTCGAAGATCCCGGCGGCCCGGGCGATGATGTCGAGGTGGCCGTGCGTGACCGGGTCGTAGGAGCCCGGGCAGACGGCGATTCCCGGCCGCTCAGCGGCCACGGTGCAGGGCGATCCGGGTGTCGCCGTAGACGCGCCCTCGCACGAGCGGGAGCTCGAGCTCGAGGGGGGTTCGCTTGTCGGACTCGGTCACGATCAGGGCGTCGGTGGAGAGCACGCCCCCGAGCGCCGCGGAGAGCGGCGCGGCCAGGCGCGGGGCGCAACTATAAGGCGGGTCCAGGAAGATGAGGTCGTAGGTGGTGTCCGCGGCGCGCAGGAAGGCGAGCGCGTCGCGGCGCTGGACCGCGGCGTCGGAGAGCCCGAGGGCCTCGAGATTGCGGCGCACGACCGCCACCGCGCGGGGGTCGCGGTCGATGAAGGTCGCGCTGCTCGCGCCGCGCGAGAGCGCCTCGATTCCCAGCGCACCGGAGCCGGCGAAGAGGTCGAGCACGCGGACGCCCTCCAGCGGCCCGACGATCGAGAAGAGCGCCTCGCGGACCCGGTCGGAGGTCGGGCGGGTGTCGCGCCCCGGCGGCGCGGCGAGGCGGCGCCCGCGGAGATGGCCGGCGACGACGCGCACAGAGCGTCAGTCGCCCGGCGGCTCGACGACCTCGAAGCGCGCGTCGACCGCCTCACGGAGCAACGCGTGCTGAGACGCCTCGAGCTCCGGGTCACCCTCTAGCAGCCGCTCGGCCCACGCGCGAGCGAGGACGAGCAGCTCCTCGTCCTCGGGCAGGGTCGCGAACTTGAGTCGCGGCAGACCGGACTGGCGCGTGCCGAGCACCTCCCCCGCTCCGCGCAGCTCGAGGTCGATCTCGGCGAGGCGAAAGCCGTCGGACTCGGCGGCGATGGCCGCGAGGCGCGGCAGCTTCGCGTCGCCGAAGAGGATGCACACACCGCCGTGCGCGCCGCGCCCGACCCGCCCGCGCAGCTGGTGCAGCTGGGACAGGCCGTAGCGCTCGGCCTCCTCGATCAGCATCACCGTTGCGTTGGGCACGTCGATGCCCACCTCGATCACGCTCGTGGCCACGAGCACGTCGGCCGAGCCCGAGGCGAACTCGCGCATGGCCGCCGCCTTGTCGCGCGAGGGAAGCTGGCCGTGCACGAGCGCGACGCGGTGGTCGCGGAACTCGGTCTCGCGCAGGCGCTCGGCCTCGACGGTCGCCGCGCGGGCCTGGAGGGCATCCGACTCCTCGACGAGCGGGCAGACGACGAAGCACTGCCGCCCGCCGGCGATCTCCTCGCGGATGCGCTCGTAGGCGCGTGCCCGCGCGCGCTCGCCGGAGACGACGTGGGTCTCGACCGGTCGCCGTCCCGCGGGCAGCTCGCGCAGAGCGGTGGTCTCGAGATCGCCGTAGCTCGTGAGCTCGAGCGTGCGCGGGATCGGCGTCGCGGTGAGGTGGAGCAGGTGCGGCGTGCGGCCGCCCGCCGCTTTGGCGACGAGCGCGTCGCGCTGGCGCACGCCGAAGCGGTGCTCCTCGTCGATCACGGTCAGGGCCAGGTCGCGGAAGCGCACCGGCGCCTCGATCAGCGCGTGGGTGCCCACCAGCAGAGCGAGCTCGCCGGTCTCGAGCTGGCCGAGCAGCTCGCGCCGCCGCGCCGCCGGAGTCGAGCCGGTGAGCAGGGCGATAGGCACGAGCCCGCCGAGCAGGCGATCGAGGGTGGCCAGGTGCTGCTCGGCCAGCGTCTCGGTCGGGGCCATGAGCGCGGCCTGACGCCCGCTCTCGACCGCTCGCAGCATGGCGTGCAGCGCGACCACGGTCTTACCCGAGCCGACCTCGCCCATCAGCAGTCGCTGCATGGCGTGCTCGCCCGCCAGGTCGCGGTCGACCTCCTCGACCGCGGCGCGCTGGTCGCCCGTGAGCTCGAAGGCAAGCCGCGCGCGCCACGGCTCGACCAGCTCGCCGCCGAGCTCGAGCGACGTCGCACGCCGCGCCGTGTGGCGGGCGCGCCGCCGGCGGCCGAGGGCGAGCTCGAGCAGGAACAGCTCCTCGAAGGCTAGCCGTCGCCGCGCCGCCTCGAACTCGGCGTCGGCGGTGGGGAAGTGGGCGCCGGCCAGGGCCGCGGAGCGCTCGGGCAGCCGCTCGGCCACGCGCAGGCCGGCCGGCAGCGGCTCGGGCACGTCGCGCACACCCTCGCGCGCGCGCTGGGCGAGCTCGCGCAGGAGCCGCTTGGAGATCCCGTGGGCCGCGGGGTACATGGCCACGAGGCCCTGGGTGTGGACCGCGGCGTCGGCGCCCTCGAAGGGCTCCCACTCGCGGACGTGGAACTCGTTGCGCTGCTTGACGGCGCCGCGCAGGAGGACGTTCGCGCCCGGGGCGAGCTGGCGCGCCACCCAGGGCTGGTTGAACCAGATGGCCAGCGCCGGACCGCTGTCGTCGGCCACGCGTGCCTCGACGCGCACGCCGCGACGGCGGCGCATGGGCCGGCTCGTGACCTCCTTGACCACGACCCCGACGGTCGCCTCCTCCCCCGGGGTCAGCGAGGCCAGTTGGCGACCCTCGCGACGGTCGAGGTGGCGGTCGGGCAGGTGCTCGAGCAGGTCGCCGACGGTCTCGAGCCCGAGCGTGGCCGCCGCCTCGGCCGAGCGGCCCTTCAGCCCGAGCGGTGCCTCGAGGCGACTCGGCCGGGGCAGCGAGCGCAAAGGCGCGGCGAGCGCCTCGGACCGCGGCAGCTCGGAGGTGTCGGCGAAGCGCAGAGCGATGGAGCCTCTATACGGCTCTGGCCGGACGCCCCTACTCGGCGCTCAGCAGCCACCACCAGGCCGGCTGCCCGCCCTCGTGGTACTCGACCTCGGTCCCGTTGGCGAGCACGGCCTCCACGGCGGCGCGGCCGGCCGGGGCGCCTTCGCCGGCGATGCACGTGAGCAGCTCGGATCCGCCGGCGATGCGCTCGGCCACGCCGGCGAGCGTCTCGGTCGGATCGCCAAAGGCGACGAGCTCCTCCTCCACGTAGCCCACGGCGTCGCCGGCGCGGAAGCGGCCCCGGGCGTCGTCGCGGGCCGAGGGGGCGACGCCACCGGTGCGCACCCGCACCGCGGCGGCGCGCATCGCGGCGGCGTTGTCGGCGGCGGACCGGGCCGGTGAGAGCTCGACCAGCAGCGACAACCCCTCCTGCGGCGACCGCGTGGCCACGACCTCGACCGGCCGCTCGGACAGCTCGGCCGCCCGCTCGGCGGCCAGGATCACGTTCGGGCTGTTGGGCAGCACGACGATCTCGTCGGCCGCCACCGCGTGGATACCGGCGAGCAGCTCGTAAGTGGAGGGGTTCATGCTCGCTCCGCCGTCGACCACGAGTGCTCCCAGCTCCTCGAGCATCCGGGTCAGGCCGGGGCCGCAGGCCACCACGACCGCGCCGCAGCGAGTAGCGATGGCCGCCGTGCCGCCGCTCGTCCCGGCACCGAGCCGGGCGCCGCGGTCGGCTACCTGCTCGTGCATGTCGGCCACGTCGAAGCGAGATACCTCCCCCACGCCGCTGAAGACCATCGCCGCCTCCTCGGGAGCGTCGGTGTGGAGGTGGACCCGGAGCGTTCGCTCGTCGCCGACCACGAGCACGCAGTCGCCCAGGTCCTCGAGGTGTCGCTGGAACCGACGGGGCTCGAGACCCTCGCCCGAGACCACGAAGTTCGTGCAGAAGCGGTACTGGCTCGACTCGTGCCGGGGCAGGTGCAGGGAGCTCGCGGGCGCCGCCTGATGCTCGAGCTCCGCGCGCTCCTCGCCCCGCAATGCCGCGACCACGCCGGCGATCATCACGGTCAGGCCGTAGGCGCCGGCGTCGACCACGCCGGCCTCGCGCAGGGCCGCCAGCTGGTCGGGCCCGCGCTCGACCGCCTCACTGCCGGCGGAGAGGGCGTGCTCGAGGACGTCGGCCAGGAGGCGGTCCTGGTCCACCTCGCTCGCGTCGCCGTCGAGGCGGGCGGTCTCCATGTGGGCGAGCTCGCGCGCGACCCGGTGGGCCATCGCCGCGACCGCGGATAGCATCGTGCCCTCCGCCGGATCGCGCACCGACGCGTAGGCGGCGTCGGCCGCGCGGGCCAGCGCAGCGGAGACCAGCGTCGGGTCCACGAGCTCGCCGGGACGGGAAGCGAGCTCCTCGGCGGCGCCGCGGACGATCTGCGACAGGATGACTCCGCTGTTGCCGCGCGCCCCGAGCAGAGCGGCCCGGGCCACCGCGGAGACGATCGCCTCGCGGCCCAGCTCGTCGACCGAGGCGTCCTCCATCGCATCGAGCTCGTCGAGGACCGCGCGCAGGGTCATCGACATGTTGTCGCCGGTGTCGCCGTCGGCCACGGGAAAGACGTTGAGATCGTTGACCTCCTCGCGGCGGGACTCAAGCTCGGTCCACGCGGCGGCGACCGCGCGGCGAAAACGGAGAAGGCTCGGGTCGGGCATACGAAGGGCCTACACCGCCGGGCGCCGGGCGTTGCGCCGAAGATGCGCTCGGTTGGCGGCGGGAGACCGGAAGGCTACTCGCGTGCCGTGGGCCGGAAACCGGCCGCGGTGGCGCTCAGACGGCCTTGAGGACCTTGCCGGCCTTGAGGCACCGCGTGCAGACGTACTCGCGGCGCGGAGACCCAGCGACCTGGATGCGGACCTTCTGGAGATTCGGGTTGAAGCGCCGGCGGGTGGCCACCATGGAATGGCTGCGGTTGTTCCCGAACGCCGGGCCCTTCGAGCACACGTAACAGACCTTTGGCACGGCGGCGAGGCTAGCAGTGGGGGGAGCGCTCCTTCGTTCGTTCAAGCCCGCGCCAGCGACCGCTCCAGCTCGGCCATGCGCATGACGGCCTCGGCCGCCTCGCGCCCGGAATGGCGCTTGCCGCCCCCTGAGCGCTCGAGCGCCTGCTCGCGGCTGTCCACGGTCAGCACCCCGAAGGCGCACGGTACGCGCGTGTCCAATCCGACCTCACCGATGCCGCGGGCCGCCTCGGCGCAGACGAAGTCGTAGTGGTCGGTCTCCCCGCGCACCACGCAGCCGAGGCAGGCCACCCCCGCGTAGCGCCCCGAGTCTGCGCACAGGCGGGCGGCCAGCGGCAGCTCGAAGGCGCCGGGCACGTCGTGCACGTCGACGCTCGCCCCTCGCGCCTCGAAGGCCTCGGTCGCCCCGGCCACGAGCCGGTCGGCGATCTCGGCGTAGAAGCGCGCGACCACGATCGCGTAGCGCTCCGCGACGGTGGCGTCACTCGCCACGGCGCTCCTCGGCGGCCTCGGAGGTCTCGGCGCCGTGCCCGTCGGCCCCGTGCTCGCGTCCGCGCCGTCGGTCCTCGACGCGCTCGGAGTGGATCAGCTCCTCGTCGAGGGCGAGCGCCTGGTGGTGCAGTCGGTGCCCCAGGCGGTCGCGCTTGGTGCGGAGGTAGTCGCGGTTGTGCTCGCCGGAGGGGTGCTCGATCGGGAGCTGGTCGCTCACGCTGAGCCCGTAGCTCTCGAGCCCGACGATCTTCTTGGGGTTGTTGGTCAGCAGGCGGATCGAGGTCAGGCCGAGGTCGACGAGGATCTGCGCGCCGATGCCGTAGTCACGCAGGTCGGCGGGCAGGCCGAGCTCGAGGTTGGCGTCGACGGTGTCGAGGCCCTGCTCCTGGAGGCGGTAGGCCTCGAGCTTCTTGAGCAGGCCGATGCCGCGTCCCTCCTGAGCGAGGTAGAGCAGGACGCCGCGCCCCTCCTGCTCGATCTGGCCCAGCGCTGACTCGAGCTGCTGGCCGCAGTCGCAGCGCTTCGAGTGGAAGACGTCGCCGGTCAGGCACTCCGAGTGCACGCGCACGAGCACGTCGTCCTGGCCGGCGACCTCGCCCTTGACCATGGCCACGTGGTGCTTGTCGTCGAGGAGCGCGCGGTAGCCGACGACTCCGAACTCCCCGAAGTCGGTCGGCAGGCGAGCCTCGACCACGCGCTCCACGAGCGACGCGTCGTGGGCGCGCCGGTACTCGATCAGGTCGGCGACGGTGATCATCTTGAGCCCGTGCCGGGCGACGTAGCCGGCGAGGTCGGGCACACGGGCCATCGTGCCGTCGTCGTTGAGGATCTCGCAGATCACCGCCGCGGCCTCGACCCCCGCGAGCTGGGCCAGATCGGTACCGGCCTCGGTGTGCCCAGTGCGCTCGAGCACGCCGCCGGGCTTGGCCTTGAGCGGGAAGACGTGACCCGGCTGGCGCAGGTCCTCGGCGCCTGACCGCGGATCGATAGCCACCCGGATGGTGCGCGCCCGGTCGTGCGCGGAGATCCCCGTGGTCACCCCTTCGCGCGCCTCGATCGAGACCGTAAAGGCGGTCCCGAGCGACGACTCGTTCTTCGCGGTCATGAGGTCGAGGCCGAGCTCGTCGCAGCGCTCGGGGGTGAGGGCCAGGCAGACGAGGCCGCGCGCCTCCTTGATCATGAAGTTGACCGCCTCGGGGGTGGCGAAGCGCGCGGCGACCACGAGGTCGCCCTCGTTCTCGCGGTCCTCGGCGTCGCAGACCACGACCATGCGCCCGTCGCGGACGTCGGCGATCGCCTCCTCGACGGTCGAGAACGGCGATCCGGGCGAGGGACTCATGCGCGCGCCTCCTGCCGGGCGGGGAACAGCTTCTCGAGATGCTTGGCCATCACGTCGACCTCGAGGTTGACCAGGCGGCCGGGGGCGGCGGAGCCGAGCGTCGTGCGCTCGAGGGTCTCCGGGATCAGCGACACCGTGAAGCCCTCGGCGTCGACCGAGGCCACGGTCAGCGACGCGCCGTCGACGGCGATCGAGCCCTTCTCGACGACGTAGCGCAGGAGCTCCGGGGCGGCGTCGATGCGCACCAAGCGCGCGGAGCCCTCCGCCTCGACCGACTCGATCTCTCCGAGCCCGTCGACGTGGCCTTGGACGACGTGGCCTCCGAGTCGGTCGCCGGCGCGCAGCGGCAGCTCGAGGTTGACTTCGGCTCCGGCCGACAGCGCAGCCAGCGAGGAGCGGCGGGCGGTCTCGGCCATGACGTAGGCCGAAAAGGCGCCGGGCTCGACGGAGGCGGCGGTGAGGCAGACGCCGTTGACCGCGACGGAGTCCCCGGTCGCGAGCTCCCCGGCCAGCGCGCTCGTGACCGCGAGGCGCAGGCCGCCCCCGTCGTGCTCGACGGTGCGCACACGGCCGCGGTCGGCTACGAGTCCGGTGAACATCACCACTCCCGAAAGCGCGCGTGGATGCAGGTGTCCTCGCCGATCGGCTCGACCTCGACCGAGACGGCACGGCGCGCGTCGGCGATCGAGGCGACGCCGTGGCCCTCGAGCACGCTACGGGCCTCGCCGCCGCCCGCGAGCATGGGCGCGACAAAGGCGAGCATGGCGTCAATCTCGCCGGCGTCGAGAAAGGCGCCGGCCAGGCGCGGGCCGCCCTCGAGCAGGAGCGACTGGATCCCGCGCGCGCCGAGCTCGCTCAGCGCCTGCGCCACCCGCCCGGCCTCGTCGTCGCCCTCGACCACGAGCACCTCGACCCCCGCGGCGGCGAGCCCGTCGCGGGCGGCAGGCGGCGCGGCCGGCGAGCAGACCGCGAGGACCGGCACCTCGGCCACGCTGCGCACGAGCGCGCCGTCGAGCGGCAGGCGGGCGTGCGAGTCGAAGACCACGCGCCGCGGCTGGCGGGCGGGCTCGCCGCTTTCCGGGCGGACGGTGAGCAGCGGATCGTCGGCCACCGCGGTGCCGATCCCGATCGCCACGGCGTCGACCTCGGCGCGGAGGGCATGGACGCGCGCGCGGCTCGCCTCGCTCGAGATCCAGCGTGAGTCGCCGACGCGCGTGGCGACCTTGCCGTCGAGGGTCAGCGCCGACTTCAGCAGGACGAGTGGCCGGCCCGTGCGCGCGTGCTTGCGAAACGGCTGGTTGAGGAGCCGGGCCGCGTGCGCGAGCTCCGCCTCGGCCCACTCGACCTCCACGCCCTCGGCGCGCAGCAGCTCGGGCCCGCGGCCACTGGCCTTGGCGCTCGGATCGTCGGAGGCCACGACCACGCGCCGGATGCCGACCGCGAGGATGGCCTCGACGCAGGGCGGGGTGCGACCGTGGTGAGCGCAGGGCTCGAGCGACACGTAGAGGGTCGCGCCGGCCGGATCCTCGTGGCAGGCGGCGAGCGCGGCCAGCTCGGCGTGAGGGCCGCCCGCGCCCGCGTGGTAGCCCTCGCCGAGCGGACGCGCGTCCCTGACCACGACGGCGCCGACGAGCGGATTGGGGCTCGTACGGCCGCGCCCGCGCACGGCCAGCTCGAGCGTCCGCTCCAGGTGGACGGCGTCGCTCTGGGTGGCGAGCGTCTGGGTCATCGAGGCGGTCCCGCGTAGACGTTGACTCGCGAGTCAATCTACCAGCGCGGCCGCGGCGCTCGGCCCCGTCCCCACGACGGCGGCCCGTCTCGTCGGGCTCCGGCGCCGAGCGGTGGCGTCGCTGCCCCGGATCGGGCCTGCACGACGGGTTTTCCGGCCCGGACAAGCGCTAGCCTGAGCGCGCGGCCATGAAGCTGATCATCCAGATCCCGGCTCTCGACGAGGAGGACCATCTTCCGGTCACCCTTGCCGACCTGCCGCGCGAGCTTCCCGGGGTCGACGCCATCGAGTGGCTCGTGGTCGACGACGGCTCGACCGACCGCACGATCGAGGTCGCGCGCGCCAACGGCGTCGACCACATCGTCCGCCTGACCAACAACAAGGGCCTCGCCACCGCCTTCCAGGCCGGGCTCGACGCCTGCCTCAAGCTCGGGGCCGACGTCGTCGTCAACACCGACGCCGACAACCAGTACGACGCGCGCGACATCCCCGCGCTGATCGATCCGATCCTCGCCGGCAAGGCCGACATGGTCGTCGGCAACCGTGAGGTGGCCAACATCGAGCACTTCTCGGCGCTCAAGGTCCGCCTCCAGCACCTCGGCAGCGCCGTCGTCCGCCGCGCCTCCGACACGAAGGTGCCCGACACGACCTCCGGCTTTCGCGCCTACAACCGCGAGGCCGCGCTGCAGGTGGCGACGGTGTCGAAGTTCACCTACACCCTCGAGACCATCATCCAGGCCGGCAAGATGCTGGTTGCGGTCGACCACGTGCCGATCCGGACCAACCCGAAGACCCGCGAGTCGCGGCTCTTCCCCTCGGTCTGGGCCTACGTGCGCCGCAACGGGATGTCGATCTTCCGCATCTACGCGCTGTACGAGCCGCTGCGGGTGTTCATGACCCTGGCCGCGCTCGTCGGGGTCGTGGCGCTCGCGGTCTTCGCGCGCTTCCTGTGGTTCTACGTCGACGGCGAGGGTGCAGGGCACATCCAGTCGCTGATCCTCGGCTCGATGCTGTTCGTGGCCGCGGTGCAGCTCGCGGCGCTCGGGGTCATCGGCGACATCCTGGCCGGCAGCCGCGTGCTCCAGCAGCGGGTGCTCGAACGGGTCCGGCGCGTCGAGCTCCAGCTCGGGGTCGCGCCGTCGCACTACGAGCCGGGGAAGGCCGACGCTCCGCCGAGCGCCCTGAACGGCGCCGGCGACGAGGCGGACGGCGCGGGCGCTCGACCCGGTGACGAGCCGCGGCCCGAGCCCACGACGGGTGCGGACTCGGGACCCGCCACCGGCAAGACCGGCGAGCGCGAGGCGCTCAGGCTGTGAGCGGGCTCGCGGCCGAGCCCGTCCCCACCGGCAACACCTACGACAAGTACGGCTCGAGCAACCCGGTCGTGCGCCGGCTCATGAGCGGCTTTCGCTCGACCCTGGACGAGCTCTTCGTCCGAGCTGCGCCCGGCTCGGTCCTCGACGTGGGCTGCGGCGAGGGCATCCTCACCCACGAATGGGCCCAGCGTCTCGGCGACGGGCGGATCGTCGGCATCGACCTCGACGACCCGAAGCTGCGGTCCGAGTGGCAAGAGCGGCAGCGGCCGAACCTCGAGTATCAGGTCGCCGACGCCACCGCGCTCTCCTTTGCCGACGGCGAGTTCGACCTGGCCACAGCGATCGAGGTTCTCGAGCACGTGCCCGACCCCGAGGCCACGGTCGCCGAGATGGCCCGCGTGGCCCGTCGCCACCTGTTGGTCTCCGTGCCGCGCGAGCCCCTGTGGCGCGCGCTCAACCTCGCCCGCGGGGCGTACGTGCGGGAGCTCGGGAACACGCCCGGGCACGTGAACCACTGGTCGAAGCGCGCGTTCGTCTCGCTGCTCTCGCGCCACGGAGAGGTCGAGCAGGCGCGCTCGCCGTTCCCGTGGACGATGCTGCTTGTCCGCGTCGGCTGAGGGCCGCACCGCGGCGGCGCCCCCGGCCGGGCCCGGCGGCCGGTCGGCCGGCAATCCCGCGGGTCAGCCCTACGGGCGCGGTGCGGCGATCCTCTCGGTGGGGATCGGGGTGACCGGGCTCGTCACCTATGCCTACTTCTCGCTCGCCAGCCATGCCCTCAGCCCGGCCGAGTACGGGGGGATCACCCTCCTGTGGTCCGCGGTGTTCATCACCGTCGCCGTGCTCTACCGGCCGGTCGAGCAGTTGCTCTCGCGCACGATCGCCGATCGCGACGCACGCGGGCTGGCCGGGACGAAGCCGATGCGCGTCGCCGCGACGATCCAGCTCGCGCTCGGGCTCCTGTTCGCCGGCCTCGCGCTCGCGCTCCGCGAGCCGCTCCAGGACGACCTGCTCGCCGGATCGGCGACGCTGTACTGGGTCCTGCTCGTCTCCGTGCTGGCCTACGCGGCCAGCTACTTCGCGCGCGGGTTCCTCGCCGGTCACGGGCGCTTCGGGCTCTACGGCGGGCTGGTACTCGCCGAGTCGATCTCACGCTGCCTGTTCGCCCTCGCGGTGGCCGTCGGGGTCCTCTCGGGGCAGGCGACGGTCGCTCTCGGGATAGCGGCGGCGCCGATCGTCTCGCTGGCCGTGGTGCCGTGGGCGCTCGGACGCCGGCTCCGCCGCGCGGATGCGACGCCCGCGGGCGCGGGGACGGACGACGATCGCCGGGCTGGCGCCGCGAGCGCGATCGAGGCCACCGAGGCGGCCGAGCCTCGCGCCGAGGGCACGAGCCCGGAGGCGGAGTTCACCCTCGCGCACGGCGGCGGCTTCGCGGCCTCCGTGCTGGTGGTCATGCTCGCCGAGCAGACCTTCATCAACGCCGGGCCCCTGCTCATCAAGGCGACCGAGGGCGCCGAGGGGGCGGCACTCGCGGGCTTCGCCTTCAACGTCCTGCTCGTGGCCCGCGCGCCGCTCCAGCTCTTCCAGGCGGTCCAGACCTCGATCCTCCCGCACCTGACCCGCCTGCGGGCCGGCGGCGAGGCCGATCCCTTCCGCCGCAGCATCAACCTCACGCTCGCGGCCATCGCCGCCTTCGCCGCGCTCGTGGCGCTGGTCATGCTCGCCCTCGGCCCCGCCCTGATGAGCCTGTTCTTCGGCGGGGACTTCGACTATGCCCGCGGCGGGCTTGTGCTCGTCGCCGTCGGGATGGGCCTCTATCTCGCGGCCGCGACCCTCAACCAGGCCGCGCTGGCACGCGCACAGGCGCGTGCGGCGGCGCTCTGCTGGAGCGTCGCGGCGGCTGCCTTCGTCGTCTTTCTCGTTGGCGTGCGCTTCGATGACCGCGTGCTCCAGGTCGAGATCGCCTTTGTCGGCGGCGCGGCCCTTCTCTGCCTGCTGCTCGGCGGGCTCTACCGGCGCGGCGAGCGTTCGCCGCCTACTTGATGACGCTCCCCTCCGGGCCAGGTGGCTCAGGCTCCGGAGGGCGGCGCGACACCGAGTGAGCCCGACCGGCCAGCGAGTCGTAGGGCTACCGTGCAGTCGATGCAGACCGGCCGGGCGAGGACATGACGACTCCCACCCCGATCCCGGCGGGCGCCGGCCCGGGCGGTGCCCTCCCGTCGCTGCGCACACGCCGGGCCGGCCCCGGTCGAGCCCTTGTCGCGCTCGCCGCGGTGCTGCTGGTCCTCGCCGGCCTCGTCACCCTCCTGCTGATCGGCGTCGAGGTCGGTCCCGTCGGGCTCGCGACCGGGTTCGTGCTGGCCATCCTTCCGGTGCCGATCTACGTCGCCCTCGCGCTGTTCGTCGACCGCTTCGAGCCCGAACCGCCGCGGCTGCTCGCCTGGGCCTTCTTCTGGGGCGCGACCGGCGCGACCCTGCTCGCCCTGGTCGTCAACTCCGCGGGCCAGGCCGCCGTCGGAGGCGCCTTCGGCTCGGCGCTCGGCGCGCTCTACGGAGCGTCGCTGTCGGCGCCGGTGGTCGAGGAGGGCGCCAAGGCGCTGATCCTGTTCGCCGTCTACCGGTGGCGGCGCGCCGAGTTCGACGGCGTACTCGACGGGATCGTCTACGCGGCGATGGTCGGCCTCGGTTTCGCCTTCACCGAGAACATCCTCTACTACGGGCGTACCGCGCTCGAGGGCGGCGTGCCGCTCGCCGCCACCTTCTTCGTGCGCGGAGTGCTCTCGCCGTTCGCGCACCCGGTGTTCACCGGGATCACCGGCGTCGGCCTCGGGCTCGCAGCGCTGCGCACGGGCATATCGCGCCGCATCATTCCCGTGGTTGCCCTGCTCGGCGCGATGCTCCTGCACAGCCTGTGGAACACATCCGCCGGGATCGGCGGCGGCTTCGGTTTCTTCGCCGTCTACTTCCTGGTCATGATCCCGGTGTTCCTCGCTCTGACCGGGGTGGCGGTCGTCGCCCTCGTGCGCGAGGGCCGCGTTCTGCGCGAGTACCTCGGGCCCGAGCTCGCCGCCGGCTATCTGACCCGCGAGGACGTGAGCGTCCTGTCGTCGCTGCGGGCGCGCCGGCGCGCTCTGCGCGCGGCTCGGGCTCAGGGCTCGGAGACGCGGCGGGCTCGCAAGGAGCTCCACCACGCCGCCACCGAGCTCGCCTTTCTGCGCCGCCATATCGCGCGCCGCCCCGATGCCGGAGCAGAGCTCGAGGGCGAGGCGGCGGTACACGCCGCCCGGCTACGCGATCTGCGCAGCGCGGTCGCGCCGGCGTGCCGGCGGGGCCGCGAGCGACGGCCGGATCCGAGCTCGGGCAGGGAGACCCGCTGGCGGGACTGGCCGCGCCCTCGGGGAGCGCGGCGCCGGTCGACCTGACCTCGGCGCTCGTCCACCGACCGTCGCCCGGGGCGGCCTCGCAGCGCCAGGCGATCGTGGATCCGGGGGCGAGCACCGCGGACGGGGGCGCGCCCGGGGCGAGGCCCGAGTCGGGCGCCTTTGCAGGCGCTCCGCCGGCCCCGGCAGCCTGGTACGCCGACCCCTACCGCCAGGCGCGGCTGCGCTGGTGGGACGGCAAGCGCTGGACCGAGCGCACGGCCGTCTAGGGCTAGATCCGGCGCAGGGTCGTGCTCCCGCAGTTGCGACAGACCATGTTCGCAGTGTCGGACATCCGCGCGATCGTCGAGTGGGCGCCACAACTGGGGCAGTCCGAACGCAGCTCGTAGCGGCGCAGGCAGTAGACGCAGCGGTAGCGGCCCGGCAGGCTCGTGGCTCGCAACCAGCTCTGGCCACAGCCGGGGCACTCGGGCTCGGTCGGCTTCGCCGGGTCGGTCATGAGGCGATTGTGCCCAGCTCCCCTACACCGCGCCTAAAGCGCTCGCCGCAGCCGCGCGAGGAAGAACCCGGCGGTGCCGTCGCGGTGGGGCAGCGTCTGGAGGAAGGACGGCGCCCGGCGGTCACTCAGCTCGGGCCACTCAGCCGAGAGATCGTCGGCCGTGAGGTCGCGACGGCCGCTGATGAAGGCCTCGACGGCGAGCGCGTTCTCGGCCGGCGAGATCGTGCAGGTCGAGTAGACGAGCGTGCCGCCGGGCCGCAGGCGAGCCGCCGCGGCCTCGAGCAGCTCGGCCTGGAGCCGGGCGAGCTCCTCGATCCCTTCCCGCGACTTGCGCCAGCGGGCGTCGGGCCGGGCGGCCAGCGTGCCGAGGTCGGAGCAGGGCGGATCGAGCAGGACCCGGTCGTAGCCTCCCCCGACCTCCGCCGAACGCGCGTCGGCGGTCACGACCTCGACCAGGCCGGCTTGCAGGCGGCGAGCGTTGTCGGCGAGCGCAGCGGCGCGGCGGGGATGGCGCTCCACCGCCACCAGTCTTCCCCGGCCCTGCATGAGGGCGGCCAGGTGGGTGGTCTTCGCACCCGGCGCGGCGCACAGGTCGAGCACCCGCTCGCCCGGCCGCGGGGCCGCCACCCGCGCGACCAGCGTCGACGCCCGCGACTGGGGCGTGAGCGCGCCGGAGGCGAACAGGGCCGAGCGAGCGAGGTCGATCGGCCCGTCGATGATCACCGCCTCGGGCGGCCAGGCCGCCGGGCGGGCGGGGACCCCGGTCCGGCGCAGCGCGCCGAGCGCCTCGGCCCGCGTGGTCACGAGCTCGTTGACCCGCAACGCCGCCTCGGGCGGCTCGTTGTCGTGCGCCAGCAGGGCGCGCGCGTCGTCGGGGCCGAGCGCCTCCCACCACAGCTCGGCCATCCACAGCGGGTGCGAGTGGCGCACCGCGGCGCCCGCGGGGGTCGAGTCGTCGAGGGCGATGAGCAGCCCTCGTCCCTCCCGCGCCGCGCGGCGCATGACCGCGTTGACGAAGCCGGTGGCCCGCTCGCCCGCCACCTCGCGGGCGAGCTCGACGGTCTGCTCGACGGCCGCACGGTCGGGAATGGAGTCGAGGAAGAGGAGCTGGAGCACGCCGAGGCGCAGGGCGTCGAGGAGCGGCGGATCGATGGTTCCGAGCGCGCGGTCGGAGCAGGCGGCGATCACGTGGTCGAGCGTGAGCCGGCGCTGAACGGCGCCAAAGGCGAGGCGCTCGGCGAGGGCGCGCTCGCGTCCGTCGAGCCCGGCCCGATCGACCTCCGCGCCGAACGCTCGGTCGGCAAAGGCGCCGTCGGCGAACACCCGCCGCAGGACCCCGAGAGCGCAGCGCCGGGCCGGTGTGGCGGCGCCCTGGGCCCGCGGACCGCGCAGGCGAGCAGCGCCTGTCATGAGCGCGGATCGCCGCCGGCGGCGGCAGCGCCGGCCGCGACGAGCGCCGCGCCGCCACCGCGCAGCCAGTCCGCCGCGCCCATGGCTCGCCGCCCGGCGGGCTGGACCTCGAGCAACTCGAGCACGCCGCCGGCACAGCCGAGCAGCAGTCGTCCATCCTTGGCGGCGAGCGCGGCGGGCGCGGGCTGGGGGGAGGCGGCGGCCGTCGACAGAGCACGCGCTGCGAGCACGCCGAGTCGCTCACCGCCCTCGGGCCCGGCTCGGTGCGCGGCCAGCTCGATCCAGGTACCGATATGGGGCCTGAGCGCCCGCACACGGCGCTCGAGCGCTACCGCGTCCTCTCGGAGCGGGTCGAGCCGCCGGTCGGCGGCCTCGACCTTCGAGGCGACCGTCACCCCCTCGTCGGGCTGGTCGCGGCACGCGGGGCGCTCGTCGAGGGCCTCGACGAGCAGGTGGCCGCCCAGCGCGGCGAGACGCGCCGACAGCGAGCCGAAGTCGTCGTCCGGGTGGATCGGCTCCTCGCGCACCAGGCAGACCGGTCCGGCGTCCATCGCCGCCACCGGCCGCATGATGCACACGCCGGTCGTCTCGTCCCCGGCCTCGATCGCGCGTTCGATGGGCGCGGCGCCGCGCCAGCGCGGTAAACACGACGGATGCACGTTGAGCATCTCGCGATCCGACAGGAGCGGCTCGCGGATGAGCGCGCCGAAGGCGCAGATCGCCACGACCTCCGGCTCGGCCGTCGCGATCCGCGCGCGGGCCTCGGGAGAGTTCACGTCCTCGGGTTGGACGAGCTCGAGGCCGAGAGCGCGGGCGGTCTCGGCGACCGGCGGTGGGGTCAGGCGCCGCCCGCGTCCCCGGCGGGCGTCGGGCCGCGTGATCACGAGCGCGGGGCGGTGCTCGGAGCGCGCGAGGCGCTCGAGCACGGTCGCCGCGAACGGCGAGGTGCCGAGGTATACGGTGCGCATCGCGGTCGCGGGGGCCGCTCGCGCGCGGTCAGGCGGCGTGGCGCTCCGACGCGGCGTCGCGTAGCGCCCGCAGCGCGTCGCGGCGCTCGCTCTTCGAGGTGCGGTCGAGGATCAGGACCCCGTTGAGATGATCGACCTCGTGCTGGATCACGCGCGCCTCGAGGCCCGAGGCCTCGATCGTGCGCGCGCCGCCCTCCTCGTCCTGGGCCCGCACCCGCACGTGGACCGGCCGCTCGACCTCGACGGCGACCCCGGGGATCGAGAGGCAGCCCTCGTCGAGAGTCTCGACCTCATCCTCGCTCGTCCATTCGACCTCGGGGTTCAAGAGCGCCACGAGCGGGGCCTCGGGCCCCACGCGGTAGACGAGCAGGCGCTGTGAGAGCCCGAGCTGAGGGGCCGCGAGCCCCACGCCGAGGGCGTCGCCCATGATCGCTCCCATACGGCGGACCTGGTCGCCGAGCGTGCCGTCGAAACGGTCGACCGCGGTGGCGCGACTGCGCAGGATCGGATCGCCGTAGAGGGTGAGCAGCGACAGCGCGGCGGCGCGGCGCGCCTCGACCGCGGGGTCGCGCGGGGACTCGTCGTCGAGGCGCTCCTCGCGCAGATCGGGCTCGGGGGACATCGAGCGCGATTCTAGAGGCGCCGGTGTGCGTCAGCGCGTCGATCGATCCGGTCTCCGGTCCGGGTGCCCCGACCTCGCCGAGCGGTCGTCTAGTGCGGGTCGACGTCGACGGCAAAGGCGACGTCGCGCGACGAGCGCTCCGCGGCGACCGTCTCGACGGCTCGCCGCACGGCCGCGACGGCGGGGACGTGCTCGCCGGCCTTGACCAGGACCTGCATGCGTTCGCGGCCCTTGAGCCGGAAGAGGCGGGCCGGCCCGAGAACCGTCCCGGCAGCCGGCGCGGCGGGGGGGGCGAGCGCGGCGTCGCCCTCCCCCAGGCTCGCGGTCACGCGCGCGGCCACCGCGGCCGCCGCGCGCGTCTCCGGGCCGCGCTCGCGCGCCGAGCAGACCACCCGCACGAGCTGCGTGAACGGCGGGTAGCCGAGCAGGCGCCGGCGCTCGAGCTCGCCGCGCACGAACCCCTCAGCGTCGTGACGCGCCGCATGGCGCAACGCGCGCGAGTCGGGCTCGAGGGCCTGGACGATCACCCGCCCTCCCCGGGGCCCGCGCCCGCTGCGGCCCGCGAGCTGGGCCACGAGCGCGAACGTGCGCTCCTCGGCCCGGAAGTCGGGAAAGCGCAGCGTGGCGTCGGCGTCGAGGACGACGGCGAGGGTGACGTCGGGGAAGTCGTGGCCCTTGGCCACCATCTGGGTGCCGAGCAGCAGGCCGGCCGGCGCCGCGTCGAAGCGCGCCAGCCGTGCCTCGAGCTCGCTCGGGCCGGCGGTGGTGTCGGCGTCGAGGCGGACGATCGGCAACGGGTCGAGCAGCTCGCGCAACGTCTGCTCGAGGCGCTCGGTCCCCGCGCCGTGACGGGCCACCGAGATCGAGGCGCACGCCGGGCAGCTGGTCGGCATCGCCTCGGCGTGCCCGCAGTGGTGGCACTCGAGCCGCGCCGCGGCGCGGTGGAGGACAAGCGTGACATCGCAGTTCGGACACTCCCACACGCGCGCGCAGGACTGGCAGGTCACGAAGCTCGACCAGCCCCGGCGGTTGAGCAGGACGATCGCCTTCTCGCCGCGGCGCCGCACCTCGGCCAGAGCTTCGGCGGTGCGTGGGTGCAGGCCGCCCTCGCCGGTTCCGGCCTCGAGCGTGCTCAGCAGCTCGACCGGGGGAAGCGCGCGCGCGTCGACCCGCTCGGGGAGGCTCACGCGCCGCAGCGAGCCGAAGCTCTCGGGACGAGGAGTGGCCGTGCCGGCCACCAGCACCGCGCCCGCCTGCGCGGCTCGGCGCTCGGCCACCCGACGGGCGTCGTAGCGGGGGTCGCCCTCCTGCTTGTAGGAGCCGTCGTGCTCCTCGTCGATCACGATCAGCCCGAGGTCGCGGACCGGCGCGAACACGGCCGACCGCGGGCCGACGCACACGCGCGCCTCGCCGGAGCGCAGGCGCATCCACTCGTCGTAGCGCTCGCCCGGGCGCAGGCGGGAGTGCAATACGGCGACGGCGTCGCCGAAGCGCTCGCGGAAGCGCCCGAGGGTCTGCGGGGTGAGGGCGATCTCGGGCACGAGGACGATTGCCGAGCGGCCCCGCTCGAGCGCCGCGGCGACGGCGGAGAGGTAGACCTCGGTCTTGCCGCTGCCGGTCACCCCGTGCAGGAGCAGGCGGCGCTCTGGCGGCTCACCGGCCTCGGTCTCCGGCTCGAGAGCCCCGACGATGGTTGCGAGCGCCGTCTCCTGGGCGGCGGTGAGCTCGCGCCCTGAGCCGGCCAGGGCGCCCACACGCGCGGGCGCGGCGGGAGCTCGCCGCACCGAGGCACGGCCCAGCTCCACGAGGCCGCGCGCCTCGAGGCCGCGCAGCGAGGCGTAGCCGGCGCTCGTGGCCCGAGCGAGCTCGGCGACCGCCCGCGGGCCGCCGAGCAGAGCCGACAGCGCCTCACGCTGGCGCGCTCCCAGCCGCGCCGACGAGGCGGCGGTCGGCACGTCCCCGGCTCCGTCCGTCGCGGGCAGTGCGGCGCGACCGGCCGCGGTCAGCGACGCCCGCAGCTCGCGCCGCGCGCGCACGCGCGGGCGCGTTCCGCGACCCGTCCCCGGCGGCAGCACGAGCCCGAGCGCCCGGGCCGGAGTCGAGCAGTAGGCCTCGGCGACCCAGAGGGCGAGCGATACGCGCTCCGCGGGCACCCCCTGCTCAACCGCCTCGAGCGGCTCGACGAGTCGCTCGAGCGGGACCTCGCTGCGCTCGGCGAGGTCGACCACGACGCCGAGCAGCCGCTGCCGGCCGAAGGGCACCAGCAGCAGGCTGCCGACGTCCACCCCCCCGAGGCGCTCCGGCAGGCTGTAGTCGAACGGGCCGCGCAGGGCGCGGGCCGTCACGAGCGGTTCGACCCGGGCGATCACCCGGTCCAAGCTACGGACGAACGCGGACGGCGCGCGACCCCTGCGCCGCCAGGGCGCTCGGCGCCGTGAAGGCCCCGACCGCGCCGCGGCGGGGGCCCTAAGCCGCCGCCGGCTCCCCCACCCCGGCCGCCTCGCGCAGGGCGTCCGCCTTGTCCGTCCGCTCCCACGTGAAGTCCGCGTCCTCGCGCCCGAAGTGCCCGTAGGCCGCGGTCTTCTGATAGATCGGCCGGTGCAGGTCGAGGTACTTGCGAAACGCGCCGGGGCGCAGGTCGAAGTGCTCGCCGATGAGCTCGAGGATCTTCGCCTTTGAGACCCGCTCGGTGCCGTAGGTCTCGATCATCGTCGAGACCGGGTGCGCGACGCCGATGGCGTAGGCGACCTGGACCTCGCAGCGGTCGGCGAGGCCGGCCGCGACGACGTTCTTGGCCACGTAGCGTGCCGCGTAGGCGGCCGAGCGGTCGACCTTCGACGGGTCCTTGCCCGAGAAGGCGCCGCCGCCGTGGCGGGCCATGCCGCCGTAGGTGTCGACGATGATCTTGCGCCCGGTGAGGCCGCAGTCTCCGACCGGCCCGCCGATGACGAACTTGCCGGTCGGGTTGACCAGCAGCGAGTCGCGGAGCTTGCGCTCGTCGTAGTTCTGGCCCTCGAGGATCGGCTGGATGACGTGCTCCCAGAGGTCAGGCTTGATCTGCTTCTCGGAGTCGACCTCCTCGGCATGCTGGGTCGAGATCAGGACCTTCTCGATCTCCACCGGCTGGTCGTCCTCGTAGCGGACCGAGACCTGGGTCTTGCCGTCGGGGCGCAGGTAGTCGAGCGTCCCGTCCTTGCGGACCTCGGACAGGCGCAGCGCCAGGCGGTGGGCCAGAGAGATCGGCATCGGCATGAGCTCGGGCGTCTCGCTCGTGGCGTAGCCGAACATCATCCCCTGGTCGCCGGCGCCCGCGACCTCAGCGTCGTCCTGGCCACCCTCGCCGCGCTTCTCGTAGGCCTCGTCGACTCCCTGGGCGATGTCGGATGACTGCTTATCGACGGCGATGATGACCGCGCAGGCGTCGCAGTCGAAGCCGTAGTCGGGATCGTCGTAGCCGATGCCGCGTACCGTCTCGCGCGCGATCTTCTGGAAGTCGAGCTGGGCCTTGGTGGAGATCTCGCCGGAGACCACCACGAGCCCGGTGTTCACCAGCGTCTCGCAGGCCACGCGACCCTCGGGGTCGTCGGCCATGACCGCGTCGAGCACGCCGTCGGAGATCTGGTCGGCCATCTTGTCGGGGTGGCCCTCGGTGACGGACTCGGAGGTGAACAGGTACTCGTTGTCGGCGAAATCGCTCATGTGGAGGGGCTGGCTCCTTGCTCGGGGGCGTTCGGCGGCCGGCCGCGGACTCACCGCGGGGCGCAAATCGGACGTTGAACCCTACCGGCCCGGCGCGGTCTGCGGGTGAGCCCGCCCCGAGCGGCGCTCGCCGCCGCCGCGCTCGCGGAAGTCGATGACCACCGGCACACCCTCGAGGCGGTAGCGCTCGCGGAGGCGATTCTCGATGAAGTAGGCGTAGTCGCGGGTGATCCGCGAGCGGTCGGAGACCTGGATGGCGAAGCGCGGCGGGCGGACCTCGTACTGCGCCATGTAGAGCATGTTCAGGCGCCGCCCGCGGACCGCCGGCGGCTCCCGGATGGTCTGGACCTCGGACAGGAAGCGGTTGAGCTCGGGCGTGGGCAGCCGCTCGGCCGCGCGGTCGGCCAGGGCGATGGTCTCGAGCAAGAGGCGCGGGACGTTGCGCCCGTACAGGGCCGAGGCGGTGAGGACGCGCGGGCGCAGACGCAGGCGCGCCGCGGTGCGGGCCTTGGCGTCGGCCAGATCGTCCTCATCGGCCCGGCCGAGGTCCCACTTGTTGAGGGCGATGACCGTCGCGCAGCCCGAGCGCATGGCCAGCTCGGCCACCCGCAGATCCTCGGTGGTCACGCCCTCGGTGGCGTCGCAGACCACGAGCGCCACGTCGGCGCGCTCGGCCGCAGTCTCGGAGCGCAGCTGGGCGTAGTAGTCGACGGTGCCCGCGACCTTGGTCCGCCGGCGCAAGCCCGCGGTGTCGACGAGGACGAGCGGGCGGCCCTCGACCTCGAGCCGGGTGTCGATCGCGTCGCGGGTGGTCCCGGCCAGGTCCGAGACGATCACCCGGTCGGCCCCGAGAAAGGCGTTGACCAGCGAGCTCTTGCCGACGTTCGGACGACCGATGACCGCGAGGCGGATCTCGCCCTCGCCCGGCACCGGTCCCTCCACGCCCTCGGGGGCGATCTCGGCGAGCTTCGTGACCACCCGGTCGAGCAGGTCGCCGGTGCCGAGGCCTTGGGTGGCCGAGACCGGCGTCGGCTCCCCGAGGCCGAGCGCGTAGAACTCGGCGGTCATGGGCGCGGCGCGCACGTCGTCGACCTTGTTGGCGGCGACGATCGTCGGCGCGCCGGTCTGGGAGCCGCGGCGCAGCTCGTCGGCGAGCTCCTCGTCGCCGGGGCGCAGGCCGCCGCGGGCGTCGACCACGAAGACGACGAGGTCGGAGTCGGCGATGGCCTGGCGGGCCTGGCGCTGCACGGAGCGGGCGAGGTCGTCCTCGTCGGCCAGGTCGACGCCGCCGGTGTCGACGAGCAGGAAGGTGCGCCCGTTCCAGTCGGCCTCGATCTCCTTGCGGTCGCGGGTGACGCCGGCCTGCTCGTGGACCACCGCCTCGCGGCCGCCGGCGAGGCGGTTGATCAGGGTCGACTTGCCGACGTTCGGGTAGCCGACGATGGCGACCTTGGGGAGACGGGCGCGGGCCTCGGTCGCCGGCTCCACGAGCGCTTCCTCGCCTCCCGACGAGACGGTCTCCGCCGGTCCGGAGCCTCCGGCTCGCTCCTCAGCGCTCGACATCGCCGGCCAGCCTGACGATCTCGGAGACGACCTCGTCGATCGTCCGCCCGCTCGTGTCGAGCTCGACGGCGTCGTCGGCGACGCGCAGCGGCGAGTGCTCGCGGCGGGAGTCCTGCTCGTCGCGCAGCGTCTGGTCGGCGAGCACGACCTGCGGGTCGGTGCCCCGCTCGCGAGCGCGCCGGGCGGCGCGCTCGGCGGCACTCGCCGTTAGGAAGACCTTGAGGGCGGCGCCGGGAGCGACCACGGTGCCGATGTCGCGCCCCTCGGCCACCCAGTCGCCGTCGCCCAGCAGCGCGCGCTGGCGCTCGACCAGCGCGCTGCGCAAGGCCGGATCGGTGGCGATGCGGGAGGCCTCCTCCGAGGCGGCGGTCGTGCGGATGTCGCCGGTCACCTCGCGCCCGTCGACCACGTAGCGCGAGCCCTCGAGCACCTGCAGCTCCCGCGCGCAAGCCGCGGGCGGGGCTCCGCCCTCGAGGGTCGCAACCGCCACCGCCCGGTACATCGCGCCGGTGTCGAGGTAGGCGAAGCCGAGCCGCTCGGCCGCAGCGCGAGCAACCGTGCTCTTCCCAGCGCCGGCGGGTCCGTCGATCGCGATCACCATCGTCGGGCAGAGGCTAACCGCGGCGAGCTCAGCTCCGGGTGAGCGCCTCCAGGTCGTCCTCGAAGCCCGGGTAGGAGATGTCCGCCGCCTCAATCCCCTCGACCTCGACGCCCTCGCGCGAGGCGAGGCCGGCGACCGCTCCGAGCATGGCCAGGCGGTGGTCGCCGAGCGCGTCGAGCGACCCGCCCCGCAGGCCGTCGCCACCGCGCACCGCGAAGCCGTCGTCGCTCGCCTCGATGTCGGCGCCGAGGCCGCGCAGCCCGTCGACCACGCCGGCGATCCGGTCGCTCTCCTTGACCCGCAGCTCCTCCGCTCCCCGGACCACGGTCTCGCCCTCGGCGAAGCAGCCGAGCAGGGCCACGAGGGTGAGCTCGTCGACCGAGAGCGGGACCTCCTCGGGCTCGACCGTGGTCGCCTCTAGCGGAGCAGCGCTCACGTCGATGTCCCCGACCGGCTCGGAGTCCGGAGACGCCGGCGGGCCCTGACGGGAGGAACCCTCCCCCCCACCGGCCCGTCCGGCCTCCGGCGGCGGCTGCTCGAGCTCGCCGACGATCACCGCGCCCATGCGCTCGGCGATGCGCAGGAACCCGGTCCGCGTCCAGTTGAGCCCCACGTCGCGCAGAGTGATGCGCGAGCCCGGGACCACGCACGCCGCCGCGACCAGGAACGCCGCCGAGGAGGGGTCACCGGGCACCACGACCTCCTCGAGCTCGAGCTCGTCGGTCGGGCGCACGCACACGGTCAGGCCCTCACGCTCGACCGGCGCCCGGGCGCGGGCGAGCATGCGCTCGGTGTGGTCACGGCTGGGGCTCGGCTCGCTCACGCGCGTCTGTCCCGAGGCGAGCAGTCCGGCGAAGATCAGGCAGGTCTTGACCTGGGCGCTGGCGATGTCGAGCGTGTGGCCGATCCCCCGCAGCGAGCGCCCGTGCACGGTCAGGGGCGGCAGCCGGTCGTCGGTGGCCTCGACCTGCGCGCCCATGCTGCGCAGCGGCTCGACGATCCGCCCCACCGGGCGGCGGCGGATCGAGGCGTCGCCGTCGAGCGTCCAGCGCCCGGAGACCTGGCCGGCCAGCCAGCCCGGCAGCAGCCGCATCAGCGTCCCGGCGTTGCCGACGTCGAGGGTTCCGTTCGTCGGCTCGAAGGCGCCGTGCAGGCCCACCCCTCGGATGACCAGCTCGCCCTCGCGCTCGTCGACGCCCGCGCCGAGCGAGAGGACGGCGCCCAGAGTGGAGCGGGTGTCGGCGGCATCGAGGAAGTTGCGCACGGTGACCGGCTCGTCGCACATCGCGCCGATCAGCGCCGCCCGGTGGGAGATCGACTTGTCGGCGGGCGGGGTGACCTCGCCGCGCAGGCGGCCGGCGGGCGCGAAGCGGCGGTTCACACCGGTGCCCCGACCGGGAAGCCGAGCTCCTCGATGAGCTCCCGCGCCCGCGCGGCGGTCGCGTCGCCGGCGACCGAGAGGGTGATCGCCCCGGAGCTCATGTCGGAGGCGGGAGCGAGGGCCATGTCGGCGATGTTGACCCCGGCCCGCCCCAGCGCCAGGGCCACCTCGGCCACGATGCCCGGGCGGTTGGGCACCACGATGCGCAGCTCGTGGACGGGTCCCTCGGCGCCCTCGGTGGCGAGCACGCGTGCGCGGTCGGAGCGCGCCGCCCGCCCCCACGCGGTGATGGCCTCGGCGTCGCCCGAGCGCAGGGCGTCGGCGACCTCGGTCAGCCTGGCCGCCGCCGCGTCGACCTCGGCCGCGATGGCGGGCCCGTTGGCGGCGTAGATGTCGCCCCAGATCGCGGGGTTGGCCCCGGCCACGCGGGTGGCGTCGCGGAAGCTCGGGCCGACGCGCGGCAGCCCCTCGCCGTCGACGAGCCCCGCCACCCGGCTGACCAGCACGTTGGCCAGCACGTGCGGCAGGTGGCTGACCGCCGCCAGCAGCCGGTCGTGCGCCTCCGGCTCGATGGCCACGGGGCTCGCACCGAGCGCGACCAGGAGACGGTGCAGGCGCTCGTAGAGCACGCCTGAGACCTCGCCACCGGGCGTCAGGTACCAGGTCGCGCCGTCGAAGAGGTCGGCGCGAGCGTGCTCCATCCCGGCCGTCTCCGCGCCGGCGACCGGGTGGCCGGGCACGAACCGCGGGTCGGCGCTCGAGGCGGCGATCACCCGCTTGACCGAGCCGACGTCGGAGACCACGCAGTCCGGACCCGCGGTGGCCAGGGCCTCGGTCACGAGGTCGGGGAGGGCGCCGACCGGCGCGCAGCAGAAGCAGGCATCCGCGCCCGTCAGGGCATCGGTGACCGAGGACGCCGCCCGGTCGATCGCTCCGCGCCCCCGCGCGGCCTGCACGGCCACGGGGTCGGCGTCGTAGCCCGCGACCTCTGCCGAGACGACGCGAGCGTGGGAGGCGAGGGCGATCGACCCTCCGATCAGTCCCAGGCCGAGCACCGCGATCCGCATGGGCGGCAAGCTACCCGACGCGCACCAGGCGGTCGCCCGGCGCGCAGCACCGCCTCAGGCAACGAGCGGGTTCTCCCAGCGAAGGTCGCTGAACCGCGCGAAGTCGGTGTCGGCGGAGTAGACGGTGAGGCCGTGCTCGAGGGCAAGGGCGGCGAGCTGCGCGTCGGTGACGAGGCTGCCCCGGACGTCGTGCTGAAGGATCAGGTGGCGAAGGATCTCGCCGTAGCGCACTCCCGGTTGCGGTACCCAGGCGGCCTCCGCGCTGAGCCAGGCAGCGACTCGGTCCCACGCTCCCTGCGGCGACAGGGGCCTGTCGAACACCCGGGGCTCCGTCGCCACTCGGAGGAAGGCGCCGAGCGTCTGCCAGGGCAGCCCGACCCGAGACGACCCGTTGAGCTTCGTCTGGAGCCAATCCTTCGCCGCCGAGTGGAACGGGCTCGCGCGGTGCACCGCGAAGAGCAGCAGATTCGCGTCGACGAGCATCAGCGCCAGAACGGCCCGTCGAGCGTCTCGATGGCCTCGGCGACGTTGGTGACGTCGATCTTCGCTTCGCCCATGTCGTGGGTCCTCTGCACGAACCGCTTGCGGGGACCCTTGGCGACCAGGCCGGCGCGTATGAGCTCGTTGGCCGCCTCGCTCACCCCGACCGATCGTTCTCGGCGGACCCGCTCGATCGCCGTGGCGACGTCGGGTTCGAAGGTGATCGTCGTACGCATGCGCCTAAGCTAGCATCTTGATGCGCTTACCTCAGCATTCAGATCGCGTGGCGCGAGCGCCGGCGCCGCGCGAGGCCCGGCGCCCTGCGCTTCGCGTCTCGGGCTCGACTACCTCGGTGGCTGCACCTCATTCTGCAGGTCCCGGATCTCGTCCTGGATGCCCGCGTTGCCGCTGAAGAGGGCGATCGCGCCGATCAGAGCCAGAACCGAAAGGATCGTCGTGGCGAGCCCGAGCCAGAAGCCCGCCCGGGCCTTGCCGCGATGCTTGGCGCCCGCGTGGCCGCGGCCGTCGCGCCCTCGTCCACCGGCCTTGCGCTTGCCGATGACCCCGAGCACGATCGCGGCGATGCCGAGCGGCAGCGCGATGATGAACAGGGTGCCGAGCGAGAGGACGAGGACGAGAATCGCGAGGATGCCGACCACGAGCGCCGCGATGGCGGCGCCGTTGCCCTCCCGGCGCGGGGCCGGGTGCTCCCGGTCCGTCGCGGCGAGATCGTGATCTCTGCGCCCGTCGTCCCTGGCTCTCTCGTCGGGAACGACCTGCCCCGCGGGACGCGCTCCGCCTCCGCGGCTGGTCTCAGGTGATCGACTGCCTTCCATGCTGCCTCCTTCGGTCGGGATGCTCCCCTACTGGGGGCGCTCCTCTTCGGTGTGGGTCTCCCGGCGCTCCACCTCTCCGGTGTCCGAGAGGTACTCGGTGGTGACGTGGCGCCTCAGCCGGCCACGCGGCCGCTCGGCGTCGGCCGGCTCGCCCGGCTCGGCACCGCCGCGCTGCGGCCGCTGTTCGGCTCTCGGCTGGCCCTCCTCGGCCGTGTGACGCGACTCGCCGGTCTGCGCCGCGGCCGAGGTCTGCCGCGCCGGCTGTTCGGAGTCGTGCGCCGGGTCGTGCGTCTGGCGCGCCTGCTCTTCGGCGTGAGGCTGGCGCTCGCCGATCCCGCCTTCGGGCGCGTCGGCTCGACGCTGGGTCTCCCCGCCGTGCTCCGCAGTCTGGGGCGAGCGTCCGGCCTCGGCGTCGCTGCTCGCCGGCTCGTCGGCGGGCCCGCCTGGCGCTGAGCGCTCATCGCGCGCGGCCGTCTCACCGGCGTGACGTCCACGGTCGGACTCCGCCGAGCCCCCGCGGCTCCTGGCCTCCTGCATGGCGGCCTGCCCGACGTTGCGCGCCGCCGCCCCCAGCGCGCGGCCGAGCTCGCGTCCGCGACCGCCACCCCGCGAGTCCGCGCCCTCATGCGAGTCGTTCTCACTCCGCGAAGCCGCCTCATCGCGCGAGTCGCGGCGCTCTGGCTGCTCGGCTGCGCCATCGTGGCCGGCGGCTACGTCGCCGGTCCCGTAGTAGCGGTGGAGCATCGACTCCTCCTCCGGCGTCAGCTCCGCTCCCGAGTCGACGTTGGGAGCGCCCTTGACGGTGCGCTTGTCGAAGGGGATCGCTACGTGATCGGCCCGCTCGGTCGCCTCCGCG
>JBBSNG010000006.1:0-26378 GCA_038232755.1 Solirubrobacterales bacterium
CTCGGCGGAGACGAGGCCATGCAGCGCTCTCGCACGCCGGAGATCGTCGCCGACGCGGCGTTCGAGATCCTCCGCCGCGACCCGCGCGAATGCACGGGCAACACCTTCATGGACGACGAGGTGCTCGCCGAGGCCGGGACCGGCGATCTCTCGGCCTACGCGGCGAGCAGGGACGCCGAGCTCCAGCTCGACCTGTTCGTGGAGGACTGGGGCCCGGCCGCGACGACGGCCTAGCAACTCCTCTGCGCGATCACCCCGTGCGGGTCGAGCGGCGCGTGGGCCGCGTACCGCTGCGAGGCGAACGGGCCCGCGATGCGGATGAGCGTCTCGGCAGCTGCGCCAGGAGCTCCCGGGCCTTCGGCCCGCGAAGCTGCTCGGCCACCGTGCGGCGCGCCACCTCGACGACCCGCCGGCGCCGGGCGACGCTCGGGCTCATCAGGTTGGCTCCCATCACCGCCAGGTCCTCCGGGCCGGGCTGGACCAGCACGACGTCGGTCCCGCGGGCGCGCAGCTTCTTCGCTTCGCTGCCCAGCCGGCGACCCGACTGCCGGCGCACGGCGTTGGCCATCAGCTCGAGCGGACCGCATCCGCTCGGCAGGTCACGCGTCGAGGTAGGATTCAGACAGATCACCAGGTCGAGCTCCTGGTCCCTGATCACGTCGAGGTTGGAGGTCGAGTACATGCCCCCGTCGACGTAGTGGCGCCCCGCGATCTCCACGGAGCGGTAGGTGCCGGGGATCGCGCATGAGGCGGCCACGGCCTCCGGGAGAGTGGCCGGTGGCGCGCCCTCACGGCCGAACGCGACCCGGCGGCCCGTGGCGTGGTCGCAGGCGACGATCCACAGGTTGGGATGAGCGTCGAAGCCCTGCGGCGCGGCCCGGCGGATCGTCTCCGACAGGCCCTCGGTCGAGAAGATCCCGGCGGGAAGCCACGCGGAGTAGAGGGTCGCGGGCGTATGGCGGTAGGGCCTCGCGGTGGTGGCAAAGGCGAGGCTCCAGGAGCCCAGGCCGAAGCGTGGCAGCCCGCCGTGGAGCCGAAACGGCGACAGCTCGACGATCTCCGGGGGCGCCCAGGGCGCCGAGGCGGCGTCGCTCGAGCCGAGCTCGGCCGAGGAGAAGGGTCGCTGCGCCGCGAGCAGCGATGCGGCGATCGACCCGGCGGAGGTGCCGACCAGGTAGTCGGCGTCGGCGGGGTCCCAGCCGGTCTCCTCGGCGAGGGCCTGGAGGCCGGCGGCCAGCCACGCGCCTCCGACCAGGCCGCCGGCACCGAGGACGAGCCCGACCTTCACTCCGGGACAGCGCTCAGGTGAACGCCCCGACGCCCGTGATGTCGCGCCCGACGATCAGGGACTGGATGGTCTCTGTCCCCTCGAAGCTGTGGATCGCCTCGATGTCGGCCATGTGGCGCATGACGTGGAAGTCGAGCAGGATGCCGTTGCCACCGAGCATGTCGCGGGCCTCGGCGATCACCTCGCGCGCCTTGCGGGTGTTGTTCATCTTGGCCAGGCCGGCGATCGTGTCGGTCGCGTGGCCCGCCTCGGCCAGCCGGGCGATGCGAAAGCAGTACAGCTGCATCGAGGTGACCTCGGCCAGCATCCGCGCCAGCCGGTTCTGGATCAGCTGGAAGCCGGCGAGCGGCTGGCCGAACTGCTCGCGCCGCTTGACGTAGGCGAGCGCGGCGTCGAAGGCGGCGACCGCGTGCCCGAGCGCCATGTAGGCGCAGCTGTTGCGCGTCGCGGCCAGCACCTTGCCGGTGTCCTTGAACGTATTGGCCCCCGGCAGGTGATTTTCGGCGGGGATGCGCACGCCCTCGAGCTCGATGTCGGCCTGCCAGACCGCGCGGACCGAGCCCTTGCGCTCGATCTCGGTGGCCTCGTAGCCGGGAGTGCCCTGCTCGACGAGAAAGCCCTTGACCTGATCGTCCTCGCTGTCGCGCGCCCAGACCACGATCACGTCGGCCACGGTGCCGTTGCCGATCCAGCGCTTGCGTCCGTCGATCACGTACTCGTCGCCCTCGCGGCGCGCGGTGGTCTCGAGCCCGACCGAGTCCGACCCGTGCTCCGGCTCGGTCAGGGCAAAGGCGCCGATCTTCTCGACGCTGGCCAGGCCGGGCAGCCAGCGCTGCTTCTGCTCGTCCGAGCCGTGCATGTCGATCGAGCGCATCGCCAGGCCGCCCTGCACGCCGAGGAACGTCCCGATGCTGCCGTCGCCGCGGTTGATCTCCATGTGCACCAGCCCGGAGGCGAGCGGGCTCATCCCCGGGCAGCCGTAGCCCTCTATCTCGTCGCCGACGAGCCCGAGCTCGCCGAGGCGGCGGACGAGCTCCGAGGGGAACTCGGCCTTCTCCCAGTAGTCGCCGATCACCGGGATGACCTCTTCGTCGACGAACTTCCGCGTGCGCTCCAGCAGCTCGACCTCGGTCTCGGTGAGCTCGTCGCGGATGTGGAAGTAGTCGGTCCCGAGCGCCGCGCCGATCCCCTCGTGGCCCGCGGCCTCGGCGACGGTCCCGTCGGAGGAGCTCATCTCTAGCTCTTCACCGCCTCCGGCACCTCGATGTCCTTCTTGAGGATCTTGCCGGTCGGGCCCTTCGGCAGCTCGTCCTCGAACCAGATCTTGCGCGGGTACTTGTAGCTCGCGACCTGCTCCTTGACGAACGAGCGCAGGTCGTCCTCGCTGACTTCCTGTCCGCTCTTGAGCACGACCGCGGCGCCGACCTCCTCGCCCATGCTCTCGTCGGGCACGCCGAGCACGGCGGCCTCGGCCACCGCGTCGTGCTCGTAGAGGATCTCCTCGATCTCGCGCGGGTAGACGTTGTAGCCGCCGCGGATGATCATGTCCTTCTTGCGGTCGACGATGAAGTAGTAGCCCTCGTCGTCGGCGTAGGCCATGTCGCCCGTGTAGAACCAGCCCCCGCCGTCGATCGACTCGTTGGTGGCGTCCTCGCGGCCCCAGTAGCCCTTCATGACGTTGTGGCCCTTGATGGCGATCTCACCCACGTCGCCCTGACCGACTTCGTTGCGGTCCTCGTCCACGACGCGCATCTCGACGCCCTCGATCGGCGTGCCGATCGAGCCCTCCTTGCGCTCGCGATCGGGATGGTTGAACGAGGCGACCGGAGACGTCTCCGACAGGCCGTAGCCCTCGAGCACCTTGCAGCCGAACTGCTCCTCGAAGGAGCGCATGATCTCGCCGGGCATGGCCGACCCCCCGGACATGCACACGCGTAGGGACGAGACGTCGAAGTCATCCTTCTTGTCGGAGTTGAGCATCGCCGTGTACATCGTCGGGACGCCCTGGAAGATCGTCACACCGTCACGCTGAATGATCTCGAGCGCCTTGTCGGGATCGAAGCGGGGAATCAGGGAGAGCCGTGCGCCCGCCGCCACGCCGCAGTTGAGCCCGCAGGTCTGCCCGAAGGAGTGAAACAGCGGCAGCGCTCCGAGCAGGGTGTCCTCCTCGGCGAGCTGGACCAGCGACTTGAGCGTTACCTCGACGTTCTTCATGAGGTTGAAGTGCGTGAGCTCGGCGCCCTTCGGACTGCCGGTGGTGCCGGAGGTGTAGAGCAGGACGGCGGTGTCGTCCCCGTCCACCTCGGCGAGGTCGTAGACCGGATCGGCGTCCTGCACGAGGTTCTCGAACTCGCCGGGCACGACCGAGATCAGGTCGGCCCCGGCCTCGTCGGCACCCTTCTGGGCCTCGTCCTGGAAGTCGTGCCAGCCGAACATGATCTTCGCGCCCGGGTCCTCGAGGTAGAACTTGACCTCGCGCCCCTTGAGCAGCGGGTTCATGGGGACCACGATGCCCCCGGCGCGCAGGATGCCGTAGTAGATGAAGGCGAAGTAGGGGACGTTCGGGAGCATGATCCCAACGCGGTCGCCGGCTTCGAAGCCATGATCCCTGAGGACTCCGACGACGCGCGCCGAGCCCTCGTTGACGTAGTCGTAGCTGACCTCCGTGTCGTCGAGCTTCAGCGCGGTGCGCTCGCCGTGACGCTCGGCGGTGTCGGTCAGCAGGCTGGCCAGGTTCGTACCCATCGAATCTTCCTCCCGTTAGCTCTGTGCGAACCGTACCCGTCTCAGGCCCGCGCAATGCTCCGTAGCTCCGCGAGCCCGCGCTCGCGCGACGTCACGGGCTCGTACCCGAGCTCCCGCCGAGCCTTGGAGTCGTCGATGGTGCACTCCTGCGAGGCGATCCAGTACTCGAAGCGCGTGAGCGGCGGCTCCCCGCTCAGCGGCAGGGCGCGCCACGCGGTCTCGGAGACGGTGGCCAGTGCACCGGCCACCGAGGCCGGGAGCGTGCCCTGTGGTGGGTCGACGCCCTGGGTGCGCAGGAGCTCGGAGACGAACTCACGGAAGACCACGTCCTCGCCGTCGGTCATGAAGTAGATCTCTCCGGAGGCCCCGTGCTCGGCGGCGAGCACCATCCCGTGCACCGCGTTGTCGACGTGGGTGGTCGAGGTGCGGTGGCCTCCTCCGCCGATCCAGCGCAGCCGGCCCGAGCGGGCCTGATCGGCCAGCGCCGGCAGCAGCGTCGCGTCGCCGCGCCCCCACACGAAGCGCGGGCGGACGATCGTGGCGACGAGGCTCTCGTTGGCTTGGCGCTCCACGACCTCCTCGGCGCGGGCCTTGGTGGCCGAGTAGAGCGCCGGCGAGTCCGGTCGCCGGCGCGCGGTCTCGTCGACCCCGACCAGCGGCTCCCCGGCCAGCAGCACCGCCTCGGTGCTGCAGTGCACGAAGCCCGCGACTCCGGCGACGGCACAGGCACCCAGAGCGTTCTCCGTCCCTTCGACGTTGACCCGCTCGAAGTCCTCGCGCCGGCCCCAGGTCCCCACCTCGGCGGCGAGGTGAAAGGCGAGATCGCAGCCCTCGGCACCTCGGCGCATCGAGTCGACGTCGCCGAGATCGCCCCGGACCGGCTCCGCGCCGCGCTCGCGGACCGCCTCGGCCGAGCGTGGGGAGCGAGCCAGGGCACGCACGCCGTGCCCGTCGGCGCGCAGCCGCTCGATCAGCCGACCGCCGATGAAGCCGGAGCCGCCGGTCACGAACGCCCGCCCGCGCTCCGCGCCTTCGGTCGCCATCAGAACAGTCCGTCCTGCTCGCGCCCGCGCCGCGCGCGGCGGCGCGGAACGCCGGCGGCCTCGGCGAGCGCGGCCTCCGCGTCGCCGAAGATCGCTCGCTCCGAGCGCGAGGCCACGATCGGCTCGGAGAGCCCGTCGACGTGGACGTAGGTCCGGCGGCCCTCGCCGCGCTCCTCCGGCTCGAGCGGCACGAGGGCGAAGATCCGGTCGGCGCGGACGAACTTGCCGTAGCCGACGGGAATCATGCGTGGGTCTCGCTTCGCCATCGCGTTGAGCAGGAGGATGCCACGCGCGTCGCGGGCGAGCGAGGCGCTACTCCTCCTTTTGCGGTCGTTTCCCGCGGGACGCTCCAGCCGGCTACGTGTCCCCCGCAGAACGCAGGCGGGCCGAACCGGCGCCTAGCCCCGCGGGTAGGTCCGCCCCCGCCACGTCCGGATCGGGCGCACCGTCGACAGCGTGAGCCGCGTGGCCGCCACCACGTCGGCGAGCGGCGAGAGCCAATAGGCGATGCCGCGGCGCTCGTACACCCGGCGCAGCGGGAGCAGCAGCGCGACGCGCACGCCGGCGAGTACGAGGTCGAGCGCGTTGGCCCGGTGGGTGAGGATGCGCGGCAGCGGCAGCGCCACGGCCAGCCACAGCACCAGCAGATCGAGCACCTGCCAACCGCGCGGGGTGACGTCCTGCATCGACAGCGAACGCCCCCATTCGCGCCAGACCTCGCGCATCGAGGCGTGCATGCGCACCGAGATCAGGTCGGCCCCGTCGAGGAAGCGGATGCGCCAGCCCGCGGCGGCGAGCGAGCGGGCCAGCGCGATGTCGTCGGTCATGCGATCCGGCACGCGCGTGAAGCCCCCGGCGCCGACCAGCGCCTCGCGCCCGAAGGCCTGGCACTGGCCGTTGGCCATCACGCGATCGGCGCGCTCGGGCCCCGGGTCCTCGCCGCCGGCGGGGCCGAAGCGGTAGATGAGGGTGGCGAGCATGGCCGGATGCAGCAGCCGCTCTCCGGCGGTCTCACACACGAAACGCGTTCCCGCGGTGACGAGGTCGGCGCCGTCGTCGAGCTCGTGGGCGAGGGCGGCGAACAGACCGGGGAGAGGGCGGGTGTCGGCGTCGAGGGTGGCGAGGACGGCGCCGCTCGCAGCCTCGAGCCCGTGCTGCAGGGCCCACGGCTTGCCGACCCACCCGGGCGGCAGCGGCGGCGCCACGACGACCCGCGCGCCGCCCGCCGCCGCGACCGCGGCCGTGGGCGAGTGGTCGTCGGAGTCGACCACGACGATGGTCTCCGCGACGTCCGGATCGCTCGCGAGCCCGGCGAGGCAGGGACCGATGCGCTCGGCCTCGTCGCGGGCGGGGACGACGACGCTGACGCCGTTCGAGAGAGCGGGGGCGCCGGGGCGCAGGGGCGGGCGCCGCGTCCGCCCGCGGGCCAGCCGGGCGAGAGCGAGGCTCGCGGCGAGCGCCTGCCCGACCCTGAAGGCGACGCCGCTCGCGCTCAGGGCGACGACGAGGAGGAGCCGGAGTCCTGCTGGGCTTGGTCCACGTCCTTCTGGAGCTGCTCGATGTCCGAGGTCAGATCCTCGATCTGCTGCTGGGTGGCCTCGTCGGGCTGGCCGGCGTCCGCCACCTGGCTCTCGAGGTCGTCGACCCGGGACGAGAGCGACTCGGCCGAGTCCTGGGCCTCGAGACCGGCGTCGCGCGCGGACTCGGTCTGGTCGCGGAGCCCCCCGACGTCGTCCTGGAGGTCGCTCACGGCCGAGCGCGAGGCTCCCGGGCGGCTGCGGCCGTCGTCCTCCAAGGCCGAAGCAAGCGCGACGGCTGCCGCAGCGGCGGCGAGGAAGGCGATCAAGGTCGCGAAGTAGGCCCAGCGCCGGGCGGCCTTGAGGCGCTCGCCGAGCTCGAACCGCTCGCGCTCGACGTCCTCCTCCTCAGGGCTCAGCGGCCGGCCTCGCCGGGAGGGTGGAACCGAGCGTGACTCCATCGCGTCAGAAGAATACGGCAGGCCTCGGGCGCCATCGTCACCCGGCCGGCCACCGTGGATGCGTAGGCTCCGGCCTGATGATCGAGCTCCGCGACACCGCCCTCGCCAACGGCCTCCCGCTCGTCCAGCTCGGGATGCCGGGCACGCGCGCGGTCACCCTGCTCGTGGCCTTCGACGCGGGGGCCCGCACCGAGCGCCCCGAGGAGAACGGCATGGCCCACTTGCTCGAGCACATGGTGTTCAAGGGCGGCGAGAAGTACTCGACCTATCGCGAGGTCAACGAGACGGCCGAGCGGCTCGGCGCCCAGCTCAACGCCTATACCTCGCACGACTTGGTGGCCTTCCACGTGACCTGCCGCGCGGAGGCGGTCATGGACGCCGCGGACCTGCTGACCGACTTCGTGGCCAAGGCTCGCGTCGACGGGGAAGAGCTCGACCGCGAGCGCGGAGTGGTCATCCAGGAGATCAACCGCTCCGACGACGCTCCCGCGAGCGTCGCCAGCAAGCTGCTCGACCGTGCCGCCTTCGGTGAGCATCCGCTCGGACGGCCTGTGCTCGGGCCGGCCGAGCACCTCGAGAGCTTCAGCCGCGAGGCGGTCCTCGCCTTCCGCGAGCGCCGCTGGGCGCCCGGCCGCGGCGGTGCCTTCGTCGCCGGTGACCTCTCGAGCGTCGAGTCCGAGCGGCTCGACGAGCTCTTCGGGCGCTTCCCGCCGCGTGCGGAGCAGGACGGCGTCGAGCCGGCTCCCGACTTCGAGCGACGGGTTCTCGTGACCGAGCGCGAGACCAACCAGTCGCACCTGCGCCTGCACTGGCGCACCTCGATCGACCCGGCCGACCTCGCCCAGCGCGCGGCGCTCGGCGTGTACGCGACCCTGCTCGGCGGCTCGATGGGCTCACGCCTGTTCGACGAGATCCGCGAGCAGCGTGGCCTCTGCTACGCCATCGGCTCGTACTCGCACGCCAACGCCGACGCCTCGAGCCTCGAGGTCGCATCGGGTCTCGACTCCTCGAAGTGCGAGGAAGCCTACCGGCGCATCCGCGAGATCGTCGCCGACCTGGCCGACAACGGCCCGCGCGACGAGGAGATCGAGCGGGCGCGCGCCTACGCCGCGGGCTCGACCGTGCTCGCGCTCGAGGGCACGAACGCGGTGGCGCGACGAGCGGCGTCGCAGAAGGTGACCTTCGGAGAGATCACCTCGCCCGAGGAGGCGATCGGCGCGCTCGACGGGGTCACCGGCGACCAGGTGCGCGAGATCGCGCGCGGGGTCACGGGCCCGCCGACCGTGGCCTGCGTCGGGCCGCACGCGGTGGCCGACTTCGAGTGAGGTCCCCGTCCGGCTTCAGCGAGCAGCTTCGCGACGCCGCGGCCGACGTCTGGGAGGCCCAGCACGAGCATCCGTTCGTGCGTGGCATCGGCGACGGGACGCTCGACCCGGAGCGGTTCAACCTCTGGATTCGCCAGGACTACCTCTTCCTGATCGAGTACGCGCGTGTGTTCGCCCTCGCCGCCGCGCGCGCGCCCGACCTCGACGCCATGCTCCGCTTCGCCGAGCTCGCTCAGGCGACGCTCCGCGAGGAGATGGAGCTGCACCGGTCCTACGCCGCGGAGCTCGGGATCACCGCGATGGAGCTCGAGCGCGAAGCGATGCGGCCCACGACGCGTAGCTACACCGACTTCCTGGTGCGCACCGCGGCGCACGGGGACTTCGCGCAGCTCGTCGCCGCGGTTCTGCCGTGCATGTGGGGGTTCAGCGAGATCGGCCGCCGGCTGGCCGAGCGCGGACCCCCGCCCGACGAGCGCTACGCGACGTGGATCGACATGTACGCCTCGGACGAGTTCGCTCAGCTCGCCGGGTGGTGCCGCGAGCTCTGTGACCGTGTCGGCGGCGAGCTGACGCCGGGAGGCGGCGGTCGCGCGCGTATGGAGGAGGCCTTCCGGATTAGCGTCCGCTACGAGCTCGCGTTCTGGCAGATGGCCTGGGAGCGCGAGACCTGGCCGGTCTGACCGCGAGGGGTCCGCGCGAGCACCGGCGCTGCTTTGCGCCTGCCCGCAGCCGGGTAGGCCAGAGTCCGACCCGAGCGCACAGGAGCCGGCCCATGACGCGACGACACCCCGACCCGCCCACCGTCGCGGCGGCTGCCCGGCGCGGCGCCGAGGCGGTCGACCCGAGCGGAGAGGACGCCGACGTGGGCGCGTTCATGACTCATCTCGAGGACGACGACGAGCCCCTCACCGCGGTGGCCGGGCTGAGCGATCGTCTCAAGGAGGCACGTCGCGCCGCCGATCCGGAGGGCGACGTGCCGGCCGTGACTATGGCCGCCGCGGTGGCCAACTACCTGGCCTACCGTCGCGAGGAGACGAGCGAGGGTCGCGAGGATCTTCTTCGGCTGGCCGCGCGGGCCGAGTTCGACGGCGGTCGCCCGCCCGAGGAGGTCGCCGAGTGGCTGCGAGAGCAGGGCGCGGAGGCCTGAGGCGGAGGGGTGCTTCCCCATGATCCACACGCTGCGCCGGCGCGAAGGTAGAGATGCACCCGAGCGGCGGCGGACCTGCGCCGTCGCCGAAGGCCAGAAGAGGACTTGACCGAGCCGAGCAGCCGGAGATCCAGGAGGGCGGAGAACCAGGACGCCGAAGGCGGCGCCCCCAGCTCCGCGCGCCCGCTCGAGCGCCTCGCCGACGAGGACCTCATGCACCTCACCGGAGGGTCCGAGTCGCGCGCCTTCGCCCTGATCTACGACCGCCACTCGAGTGCGGCGTACTCGCTCGCGTATCGCATCCTCGGCTCGCGTGGAGCGGCCGAGGATGCCGTCCAGGAGGCCTTCCTCACCATCTGGCGCAGCCGTGAGCGCTACATGCCCGAGCGCGGCAGCGTGCGCACCTGGACGCTCGCGATCGTCCATCGCCGCTCGATCGATGTCCTGCGCCGCAACGTCGTCCACCTGCGCCGTCAGCAGGCGGCCAGCGAGAACGAGGACCGCCACCTCGAGGGCGACCGTACGGAGCTCGAGGTCGTGCGGCGCGAAGAGGCGCGCGAGGTGCGCGCCGCTCTCGACGAGCTGCCGGGTCCCCAGCGCAAGGTGCTCGAGCTCGCCTACTTCGGCGGCTTCACCCACCGCGAGATCGCCGGCATGCTCGAGGAGCCGATGGGCACGGTCAAGGGCCGGATGCGGCTCGGGCTCCAGAAGCTTCGGCTCCAGCTCGCCGGAGACGCCGCCTGATGGCCCGCGACCACGAACGCTACGCCGAGGACGTCGCGCCCTACGTGCTCGGCGCCCTCGACCCGCTCGAGGCCGAGGCCCTCGAGAAGCACATGCGAGCCTGCGCCGACTGCTCGCGCGAGCTGGTAGAGCTGCGCTCTGGGGCCGAGATGCTGTCACGGTCGGTCGAGCAGATCGAGCCGCCGGCCTCGCTGCGAGCCAGTGTCCTCGCGGAGGTGGAGACCGAGGGGGGCGCAACAGAGACGCCCTCGTCGGCTTCGCATCCTCCGGCCACGGCCCCGGCGTCCGGCTCCGAGCGCCGCGGAGCGCTCAGCCGTCTGGGGACGCGCCTACGCCAGGGCGGCGCTCGCGCCGGCGGCACGCTTCGCCCGCGGCCGGCGCTGGTGCTCGCGACCGGCATGGTGGCGCTCGTCGCCGGGGTCACGGGCTGGGCCCTCGCCGGGGGCGGCGCCACCGACGACCGAACCGTAGCGGCCTCCGTCGACCGCGAGCGCCTCCCGGAGGCGAGCGCGCGGATGACCATCCCCGCCGAGGGCGAGGATACTGTGCTACGGCTCGCCGGCCTGCGCGACCTCGGCCCGGAGCGGACCTACGAGATATGGGTCCAGCGCGAGGGCAAGCTCGCACCGGGGCCGCTCTTTCACCCGACCGCCAACGGTTCCGCCGTGACGGGCATTCCCGGGGACTCCGAGGACATCGAGGCGGTGTTCGTCACGCGTGAACGTGCCGGCGGGGCACTCGCCCCGACCGAGACGCCGGTGGTGAGCGTTCCTCTCTCCTCGTGAGCCCGAACCGGCCCAGGCTAGCCACGATCGGCGCCACGCCCGCTCACAACCTCTTTCGCGCCGCCGAGGCATCCGGACGCGCACTCGGTGCGAATAGCTTACTGATGTCAATAGTCTCAGGAGGTAGTTCATGAGTATCAAATTGCCGATTATCGCGGCACTGGCCGCACTCGCCCTCGGCGCGTCCGCCTGTGGTAGTTCGGGCGGCGGCGGTGGCGGTGGCGGCCAGCAGCCCGCCCAGCAGCCCGCCCAGGAGCAGCCGCAGTCCCAGTCCCCCGAGCCGATCGCCGAGGTCTCGAACCTCAGTGGCGAGGACACCGCGGTGACGCTCGACGAGAAGTTCACCGGCGCCCTCGAGATGCTCGAGGTGACCCCCGGCCCGGTCGGCGACGCCAAGATCTCCGAGGAGGGCGTGGCGTCGTTCCCGATCACCGGCGGCGAAGTGAAGTACTTCGAGCCCGGGACCGTCAGCCCGTTCGTGCAGGGCGAGATCATGCACGAGGGCAGCGGCCTCAGCCTCACGGCCGGCGACACCAAGGTCGAGCTCGAGGACTTCGTGGTCAACCCCGGCAACTCGAAGCTGACCGGCACGGTCAGCGCGAACGGCGAGGTCGCCGCTGAGGATGCGGAGCTGTTCTTCCTCGACGGTACGAACCTGAAGCCGCTCAAGACCAAGGGCGACCAGGCCATCCTCCAGGGCACCGACGTGACCCTGACCGAGGACGCCGCCGAGCTCCTGAACATGACGTTCGACGTCGACGCGTTCGAGAAGGGCCTGCCGATCGGCAAGGCCAAGATCACGCTCAACACGCAGTAGTCGTACCGGCTCACGCCGGCAGTAAGACGCGAAGGGCGGCCCCCGTGGCCGCCCTTCGTCGTTCTCGGAGGGATCAGGCGGTCCGCAGCCTGAGGCCCTCGCGCTCGGCGCGCGCTGCGCCCGCGTGCTCGAAGAGCCAGAAATCGCGCTTGATCACCGGCACGGAGACGTTGAACACCGGCACGCCCTCGATCGTCCCCTCGACCGTGCCAGCGTGCGCGTGTCCGTGCAGGACGAGATCCGGCCGATGTCGGGCGATCGGCTCGGCCAGGCGGCCGGAGCCGAGGAAGGCGAAGATCCCCGGCGGCTCGCCCTGGAGCGTGGCCGGCGTCGGCGCGTAGTGCATGAGCGCGATCCGCAGGTCGCAGCCGGCGACGGCCTCGAGGCCGCGGTCGAGCGCTTCGACCTCGCGACCGCACTCGGCGTAGGCCTCGCGCAGCAGCGGCTCGCCGAAGTCGGGCAGGAATGACCCGTCGAAGCCGCCGACGAACCCCTTCACCCCGGCGATCCCCACCCGGACGCCGTGGAGCTCGCAGGTCGCGGTCTCGCGCTGGAGCAGGGTGATGCCGCCCTCCGCGAGCACGCCGCGGAGCTCGTCGCCCTGGCCCGTGTGCCAGTCGTGGTTGCCGAGCACCGCGAAGATCGGCATCTCGAGCGGCCCACAGGCGTCGGCGAGGACGGCGGCCTGCTCGGGCTCGCCGTGGGTGGTCAGGTCGCCGGCCAGCAGCAGAAGGTCGGCGGTGCCCGCGAGCCGGGCGAAGGCGGCCTCGGCTCGATTCTCGGGCGAGCAGTGCACGTCGCCGGCCGCGGCTATCCGCAGCGGGCGCTCGGCTAGACCGTCGGCGGAGGTTGAGCTCGACATCCCCGCTGCGTTACCCATTCAGGCGGGCTCGAACGCCTGTCCGGCGGCGCCGAGCGCGTCCGGTTCACCCGGGGGCGGCGCGGGTACCTCCGCCCTCATGAGCTCGCGCGAGCCGCCCTTCGAGGAGATCCAGGAGACGCTCAAGCGCTCCTCGGCCGCCCTCAAGGCCGCGGAGGTAGAGTTCGTGCTCGCCGGGGGCGTGGCCTGCTGGGCCCGCGGAGGCCCCTCGACCACCCACGACATCGACTACATGGTCCGGCGCCGCGACTCCGAGGCCGCTCTCGAGGCGCTCGAGCGGGCCGGGCTGCACGGCGAGCACCCTCCCGAGGAGTGGCTCGTCAAGGCCTGGGACGGCGACGTCCTCATCGACGTGATATTCGCGCCGATCGGGCTCGTGGTCGACGACGAGCTGTTCGAGCGCAGCGGCACGCTCGACGTGCTCGGGGTGTCGATGCACGTCATGCAGATCGAGGACGTCTTCACGGCCAAGCTCCTGGCCATGCACGAGCACTATCTCGACCTCGAACCGCTGATCGACATCGCCCGCTCGGTGCGCGAGCAGATCGACTGGCCGTTGCTGCGCGCGCGCACCGAGGACTCGCCCTATGCCCGTGCCTTCTTCACCATTGCCGACGGGCTCGGACTCTCGGGCGAGACCCCCGAGTCGGAGCGCCACCCGGGCGGGCTGGTGCCCGAGGGACGTCGCGCCATCGAGACGAACGCAGCCTCGAGCGGCGCGTCCCCCTCCTCCTCCTAGCCTTCGTCGAGAGCGCCGAACTGGCCCTCCGTGGGCTCCGCTCAGCAGAACCACGGCTCGGTCAGCCGTGGCCTCCCCTCGGTCGATCCGGCCGGGATGGCGTAGGCGGGCTCGCGCTCGAGGCCGGCGACCTCACGGACGGCGGCGCGGACGCAGGCGAAGGCCTCGGGCGCCCCCTCGCCGGCGGCGGCGCTGGCCTCCGTGAGCTCGGCCAGGCGGGCCTGGAGAAGGTCGACCATGGGGTCGGCGGCGGTCCAGGCGTAGCTGAGGCGCTCAGGGTCGTAGTCGCCGAGGCGCTCGGCGAGCTCGGCGTCGGCGCCGTCGAGCAGCAGCGATCCCTCGGGGAGCAGCAGCCGCAGCGAGAACTGCACCGGGTCGACGTTGCCGACGAGGTCGTGGCGCTCGACGAAGTTGAGCAGCTCCAGGAGATCGTCGACAGTGGTCCACGGCGTGAAGGGCAGGAAGGTCGGGCGGGGCTCGACCCCGTGCGCGCGCAGGAGCTCGACGGCGGCGGCAGCCTGGGCGGCGGTGTGGCCCTTGTCGAGACGGACGAGGATGTCCTCGTTGAGGGTCTCGATCGCGGTGACCACGAACAGGCAGCCGGTCGCCACGAGCTCGGGCCACAGCTCGGCGTGGTCGAGGACGTGCTCGACCTTGACCGTGCAGTCGAAGGTCAGATCGGGGAAGCGCTCGTGCAGGGCGCGCACGATCCGCAGCGAGTGGCTCGGCCCGTTGAGAAAGTCGGGATCGCCGAAGGTGATGTGACGTGCGCCCGCTCGGACGAGCTGCTCGACGTCGGCCAGCACGGTGTCGCGCTCGACCACGCGCAACGCGCCGTCGTAGACCGCGGGCAGAGGGCAGTGCCGGCAGCGATGGCGGCAGCCGTGGGTGGCCTCGACGTAGCCGACCGGGCGTTCCTCGCCGTCGAGCGCGAGGTGCGCGTAGCGCTCGAGCGGCGGCAGGAGGTGGCGCGCCGGGACGCGGAAGGACGTGCGCTCGAGGCGGAGGTCGAAGGTGCTCGCGTCGTCGTCTGCGCGCCCCGCGCCTAGGCCGTCGATCCAGGCCACGAGCGCCGGCTCGTACTCCCCGGCGATGATCCTGTCGGCGAGCGCGCCGGCGGTGAGGTCGCGGCCCACGGGCGCGTAGAGCCCGTAGAGGACGATCGGCAGCTCGGGGCGGCGACGGCGAACGGCGCGGGCGGCGCGCACGGCAAGGCGCATGGCCGTATGCATCGGCACCGAGAAGGCGACGACCTCGGCCCAGTCCACGAGCTCGGGGTCGTAGGCGTCTAGCGAGAGGTCGAGGCAGCGGACTTCGTGGCCGGCGGCGAGCAGGGCCGCGGCCGGCGAGGCCAGGTGCAGCGGCTGGTGCCCGAGCTCGTACCCGGAGACGAGCAGCGCTCTCATGACGTGAGGGCGGCGACGGAGGGCGGTGAGGCCGGTCCCGCGCTCTGCGCGCCCATGGCGGTGGTCTCTGCGGTCACGCCATCCGGCGTCGGGTCGCCGATCCGCACCTCGAGCTCCGCGTGCGCGGCGCGCAGCGCCGCTTCTACCTCCTCCGGCCGCTCGGCGCGGGCGAACAGGAAGCCGAGGTAGCGGTCGCCCTCGGGCAGAGGACGCACCTCTCGCCCTGGACGGATCGAGAGCTCGAGCCCGGCGATCCCCGGCACGGCCCGCGCTCGGCCCTGGCCGCGGACCTCCGCGAGCACGCCGGTCCCCGGGATCGGGAGCATCATCACCCCGGCCGCCGCCGCCTCACGGGCCAAGCCGGAGAGTGGCAGCCCGAGGGCGTGGCGGAGTACGAGCTCCTCGAGCGAGACCCCGAGCCCGAAGCGCAGCGTGCGCGCGCACAGCCCGCCGATCGTCCGCGCCGCGAGCTCGAGCGCGACGACGCGCCCGTCCGGGCCTACACGCAGCTCGGCGTGCACCGGACCCTCGCGCAGGCCGAGCGCACGCGCCGCGGCGCCCGCGGCCTTCTCGACCGCGCGCAGCGTCGCCGCGGCCAGCCGCGAGGGGGTGACGAAGATCGTCTCCTCGAAGTACGGCCCCTCGAGCGGATCCGGCTTGTCGAAGACGGCGAGGGTCTCGAGCCGGCCGTCCACCAGCAGTCCCTCCACGGCGACCTCGACCCCGGACTCGTAGCGCTCGACGAGCAGGCGCTCCGCGGCCGGATCGCGGCCCGACTCGGCCAGGATCGAGCGGATGCGCTCGGCCGCCGCCGCCGCGTCGTCCGGATCGTCGGCGCGGATGACGCCGCGGCTGGCCGACAGCGAGAGCGGCTTGACCACGCAGGGCGGTCCGACCTCGCCGGCGAGGCGCGCCACGTCGGCGCCCGGCTCGGCGACGCGGAAGTCGGGCTGATCGATTCCCGCCGCCGCCAAGGCCTCGCGCAGCGCCGCCTTGTCGCGTGTGCGCGCCGCCGCGGCGGGCGCGTTCCCGCCCAGACCGAGGCGCTCGCACGCGTGCGCGGCGGCGATGACGCCCTGGTCATCGGCGGCCATGACCGCGTCGAGCGGCGAGCGCTCGGCGAGTCCCACGATCCGCTCCGCGGCCTCCTCGGGGCGGCGCAGATTCAGGGTCAGGGCGCGGTCGCCGAGCACGCCCGCAAGCGCCTGACGGCGGTCGGAGGCCACGACGACCTCGACACCGAGCGCGCGCGCCGCGGCGAGGAAGTCGGGGGCCCGGTAGGTGGCTGAGGGCAGCAGGAGGAGGACGCGGGGCACACCGCTATCGTAGGTGGCCCGGCTCGGGGGCCCATGATCACCGACGGCTCGACACCCATCCTCGCCTTCACCGACGAGGCCCTGCAGAAGGTCCTCGGCTTCCGCGAGCAGGCGCCGACCCCCGAGCGCCAGGCCATGTGGCTCGAGATCACCGGGATCTCCGGCGGCGAGTGGACCTACAACCTGTCGCTGCGCCCGACCGACGAGGCCGGCCCCGACGACACCGTCGAGACCCACGGGGAGCTGACCGTGGTCGTGCCCGAGCACGACGTCGACAAGCTGACCGGCGTGACCATAGAGTGGTCGGGCGACCCGTTCGCCGGAGGGCTGAGGCTGAGCGGGCTGGCGGGACCCAGCCCGAAGATGGGCTCGAACGGCGAGGCGGCCGACCTGAGCGGCGACGTGGCCCAGCAGGTCGTCCAGGTCCTCGAGCACCAGGTCAACCCGGCCATCGCCGCGCACGGCGGGCGCGCCGACCTCGTCGCCGTCGAGGACGGCGCGGCCTACCTGCGCCTGAGCGGCGGCTGCCAGGGCTGCGGCATGGCCACGGTCACCCTAGGCCAGGGGATCGAGGTCCAGATCAAGGAGAACGTGCCCGAGATCAGCCAGGTCATCGACGTGACCGATCACGCCTCGGGCTCGAACCCGTACTTCGAGTCGGCGAAGAAGTAGCGCGGCGCGCATCGCCCGGGCGTTGGCGAGCTATGCGCCGCTGATGCCCACGGACGACCCGACGACCCCTGCGGCGAGCAAGCAGATCGTCGCGGCGCGCATCCCTCTGGGCGTCATCCACGAGAAGGCCTGGCTCGAGGCGGGGTCGTGCGCCGCCCGGGGAGGGATTCCTGGCGAGGGTCCGACCGGCGACCCAGCGCGAGGAGCCGAGCAACCCTACCTCTGAGCGACGCCGCTCAGCGCGGCCGCCACGACGCGCGCATGGCGCGGGCGTTGGCGAGCTCGGCCTCGACGAAGCCCTCGGCTCCGGAGCCCGGACCGCCGAGCGCGTCGGCGTAGAGAGACGTCGAGACCCCCGCGCCGGCCTCCTCGGCCACCCGCCGCTCGAGCCTCGGCTCGACCGCCTCCTCGGTGAACACCGTCCGCACGTCGTTGGCCCTGATCTCCTCGACGAGGCGGCGGAGCTGCTGCGCCGAGGGCTCGGACTCGGTGGTGATGGTGGGCAGCACGCTTCCGACGAGGTTCACGTCGTAGGCGCGGGCGAAGTATCCGAAGGCGTCGTGGGAGGTCACCAGGTTGCGCCGGTCGGGCGGGACCGAGGCGAACTGCTCGCGGATCGCGGCCGCCATCCGGTCGATGCGCCGTCCGTACGCCTGCGCGTTGCGTGCATAGGCTTCGCGCCCCCCGGGGTCGGCGCGCGTCAGCCCGGCCGCGACGTTGTCGACCATGCGCTTGGCCAGTCCGGGGTCGTGCCAGACGTGGGGATCGCCCGGGAAGCCGTCCTCCTCGGTCGGAAGCAGACGCACCGCCCGCGTGGCCTCGACCCGCGGGGCCTCAGCGCCGGCCTGGTCGAGCAGGTCGCCGAGCCACTCGTCGAGGTTGGCGCCGTTCGACACCACGAGCTCCGCGCGGCTGACCGCATCGGCGTCGCTCGGAGTCGGCTCGTACTCGTGCGGCTCGGCTTCGGCGTCGAGGATCCCGGTCAACTCGACGCGGTCGCCGCCGACCTGCCGGGTGAAGTCCTGGAGCTGCATGGTCGTCGCCACCACCTGAACCCGTTCGTCGTCGAGGTCGGTGGTCCCACCGCCCGACGCGCCGCACCCGGCGAGCGCCACCGCAACGGCCACGAGAACGCCCAGCGGTATTTTGATACTGAGAATCGTTCGCACCAGTTCGGGAGCTTACCGAACCATCGCGCGCGGCACGGCGCGACCACCCCCGTCCCCTCGGCGCCGTGTCGCTCCGGCGAGCGCCGCAACACCCACGGCGACCGCGACGACGAGCACGATCGCCGGTCCCGCGCCGACCTCGACGTGCCACGAGACGTAGAGACCGCCCACCCCACAGGCGGCTCCGAGCGCGGCGGCCAGCGCGGCCATCGGCCAGAAGGTCCGGCACAGCAGGCGCGCGGCCACGGGCGGGCCGAGCAGCAGCCCGGCCAGGAGGATGCTGCCCACGGCCCGCAGCCCGACCACCACCGCCACCGCCACCGCGGTCAGCAGCACCGCGTCGAGCACACCCACGCGGTAGCCGAGCGCCTTTGCGGCCGGCCGGTCGAAGGCGACGAGCACGAGCTCCTTGCCGGCGCCAGCGAGAACCGTCACCACGGCGAGCGCGACCAGCCCGGCGAGCACCAGGTCGCCCGCTCCAACCCCGAGGATCGACCCGAACAGGAAGTCGTCGAGTCGCCGCCTGCCGCCGGTCAAGGCCAGCAGGGCGACGCCGGCGGCGAAGAGCGCGGGCAGGAGGATCCCGGTCGCGGTGTCCGCCGAGAAGCGCCGGTCGCTCGCGATCGTGCCGGTGAGGACGGCCGTCGCCACGCCGATCACGACACCGCCTATCCCGAGCGGTAACCCGAGCGCGAGCGCGAGCGCCGCACCGAGGACGACGGTGTGGGAGATCGACTCCCCGAGAAAGGAGAGCCGGCGCACGAGCACGAAGCAGCCGAGCGCGCCGAGGGTCGCCCCGCACAGCAGCGCCTCGGCAAAGGCGCGACGCATGAAGCCCGATCCCCACGGCTCGGCGATCCAGTCGAGCGCCGCGCTCGCGAGGGTCATGGAGGCCTCCGCCGCGGCCATCAGCGGTCGTGATGGTGATGGTGGGCGTCGTCGAGCAGCGCCGTCTGGCCGTCGACCAGCAGCAGCTCGCCCCCGTAGGCCCGGCGCAGCACCTCGGGCCGAAAGACCTCGTCGGTGCTCCCGTCGGCGACCAGCGAGCGGTTGAGCAGCAGCAACCGGTCGCACACCCGAGCGGCCTGGGCCAGGTCGTGGGTGGTCATGACGACGGTGCGCCCCGATCGTCGCTCCGCCTCGAACACGTCGAGGAGGACCTCCGCGGAGGGCGCGTCGACCCCGGTGAGCGGCTCGTCGAGCAGCAGTACGTCGCCCTCCTGAGCCAGGGCGCGCCCGACGAGCGCGCGCTGGCGCTGACCGCCGGAGAGCGCGCCAAAGGAGGTTCGGGCCTCCGCGGCGAGCCCGACCTGTTCGAGGATCTCGTGCGCGCGCGCCCGGTCGTCGGCCCCCGGCCGCCGCCGCCAGCCGAGCCGCGGGTACCGCCCCATGAGCACGACGCCGAGCGCGTCGATCGGAAAGCTCGCGTCGACGGCGCCGGCCTGGGAAACGTAGGCCGGCCAGCCTACGAGGCGAGCCGAGCCGCGGTGAGTGATCGTCCCGAGCAGCGCGCCCAGCAGCGTGGTCTTGCCGGCGCCGTTCGGCCCGAGCACCCCGGTGAAGGTTCCCGGCCATAGCTCGAAGGAGACGTCGTCGAGGGCCTGACGGCTGCCAAAGGAGACCGACAGCCCGCTCGTCGCGACGGTCGGCGACCCGTCGGCGCTCATGTCGCCGCCACGCGCAGGCGCCGATCGGCGGCCGCCCTCGCGGCCGCGATCAGCCCAAAGCCCAGCCCGGCCACGGCGGCGATCGCCGCGCCGGGAGGCAGGTCGAGGGCGCGGGCGAGCAGCACGCCCACGACCGTCTCGAATGCGCACAGGCCCGTCGCCCAGGCGAGCATCGGCCCGAGCCGCTCGGTGATGAGGCGAGCGCTCGCCGCCGGGGCGACGAGCAGGGCGGACACGAGCAGGCTGCCGACGATTGGCAGGGCGCAGACGACGACGAGCGAAACGAGGCCGAGGATCGCGGAGGCGGTCGCACGCTCGCCCGCGCCGGCCGGTGTCGCCCAGGCGCGATCGAAGGTGGTGGCGGCCAGACGCGGGAGGAGGAGGGCGACGACGCCGACCGAGACGGCTGCGCCGACGAGGGAGAGGAGGACGTCGGCGCTGGAGACCGCGAGCAACGATCCGAAGAGCAGGCGGTCGACCGGAGCCGCTCCCGCGCCCAGCGCGGTCAGCAGCACCGCACCCGCCGCGAGCGCCACGGCGAGCGCGAGGCCGGTCGCCGCGCCGCCGCGCAGCCGGTGGTCGGCCTCCGAGGCCGAGATCACCGCCGAGAAGCCGAGCGCCGCGACCAGCGCGCCCGCGAACGGCCCGAGCGCGGGGAGCGCGAGCCCGACGACCACGCCGGGAAAGGTCGCGACGCCGACGGCATGCGCGAAGAACGCGAGCTCGCGCAGGACTATCCAGCAGCTGAGCAGGCCGAGCGGAACCGACAGCAGGAGTCCCGCGACGAGCGCGCGCTGCAGGTCGGGGGCGTCGAGGGCTTCGAGCACCCGGGCGACGATACTGAGAATCAGTCGCGCCCGGGCGCCGCGTCTGGAGGTACTGCGCTCAGGCGGTGCCGACGGGCGACCGACGGGCGGCGGTCGTCCCGGCGCGGGAGTCCTCTGGTGCGTTCATGAGCTTTGCCGGGCTGCCGACCCGCTCACGGCCACCACGTCAGGCCCCAGTCGCGGTCGCCGCCGTCGGCCCATCGGACAGGCAGGAGGCGCAGGTGCCCCTCAGGGCGATGTCGTGGCCCTCGACCCGGAAGGCCAGGCGCCGCGCCATTCGCTGGACCGAGCGCTCGAGCCCCGCATCCTCAAAGGCGCTGACTCGGCCACAGCGGTCGCAGATCAGGTGATGGTGGTGCTCGCCGCTGGGATGGGCGGGCTCGTAGCGCGAGACTCCTTCTCGCTCGACCCGGTGCAGGAGGCCGAGGCCTTCGAGCAGCTCGAGCGATCGGTATACGGTCGCCACGCCGATGTCGCGGCCCTCGGTCCTCAGCCGGTCGGCGATCTCACGTGCGGTCAACAGACAGCCATGGCCTGCCAGCGTCGCCACGATGGCCATCCGGGGGCCGCTCGAACGATGGCCAGCGGCGCGGAGCGCCGTCTCGGCGTGCTCACTCCAGTCGGCGCGCACCGAAGGTGCCTTGTCTGTCGTGGCCATCGGTCTGACGATATCGCGGCGAAGCGCGACGACCCGCTCGGCGTCGCCTAGTGCGCGTGCCCGTGCTCGGCTCCGGCCAGCGCCTCGGTGTCGAGCCGCCCCGAGAGCAGCACCCCCAGCGCGGTGGTGATGGGCACCGCGGCGATGAGTCCGATCGAGCCCACGAGCGCGGCCACGATCTCCTTGGCCACCAGCTCGCTGTTGAGCGTATCCCCCAGTCCGAGCCGAGTCGAGGAGAGGATGAGCAGGCCGGGCAGCGAGGCGCCGACGTAGGCGAGCACCAGCGTGTTGACCGTGGCAGAGACGTGGTCGCGGCCGACCTCGAGTGCGCGCCGGAACAGCGTGGCGAAGCTCTGGGCGGGGTTCGCTGCTCGCAGTGCGAGCACGGTCGAGGCCTGGCTCACGGTCACGTCGTCGAGAACGCCGAGCGCCGCGATGACGATGCCCGCCAGCAGCAGTCCCTCGAGCGAGACGCCGCTCGAGTTGGCCGCGAGAAGGGTCCCCTCCTCCGTGGCCAGGCCGGTGAGATTGGTCAGGCCGGTGAAGGTGACGGCGAGCGCGGCCGTGAGCACGAGGCTGGCCGCCGTGCCGAGGGCCGCCGCGACGGCCTTGGGCCCGACTCCGTGGGTGAGCAGGATGGTCACGAGCATGATGGCCAGCGCACCGACCATGGCCACGGCCAGCGGCGGCTCTCCGGTGAGAATTCCCGGGAGCACGAAGGCGACGACCACGACGAGACTTACGCCCAGCCCGACGAGCGACAGCGCTCCGCGCAGCCGGCCGAAGACGACGACCAGCGCGGCAAAGGCGATGGCGAGCCAGAGCATCGGAGCGCGACGCTCGAAGTCGGCCAGCGTGTACGAGCGCTCACGCGCGCCGGGCAGCGGCTCCTCCGGGGCGACCCGCAGGACGTCGCCGACCGCGAGCGGCGGATCGATTCCCCCCACGCCCAGCTGGAAGGCCCTGATGCGACCCCGGTCCGGACCGCTCTCGATCCGGACCGCCACCCCTCGGCAGGTCCCGTCGAAGCCGGAGCACCTCGACGACACGATTCGCAGGACCTCGGCCCGCTCGGTCTGGGTTCCGAGACCCGGGCCAAGATCGAGGGCCCGCTCGCCGGCGGGCCAGAGCAGCACGAGCCCGACGGCCGTCGCCACGCTATCAGCGCCAGGACTCCGACGAAGAAGCGGCCGATCGTCGAGCCGAGCATGCTCACTGGCCTCTATCGCTCGTCCCGCTCGGGGCCGGTCGTGAACCGCCCGGGAAAGACTCGGGCCCCGCCCCCGCGGGTCGAGGGGTGACGGGGCACGAGAGGTGGAACCCTTGGGAGTTTTGCGCGGGCTACTCGCCGGAGCCGGCGGTGTCCTCCGAGTCGCCGCCGGAGCTGGCCTCGCTCGAGGAACTGCCCTCGCTGGAGGAACCGTCGCTCGCGCTGCTCTCGCTGGACGTGCCGCCGCTCGCGCTGCTCTCGCTCGAGGAGCCCGCTGAGCTGCTGCTCGCACCGGTGGAGCCGCCGGTCTCGCTCGCAGACGAACCGGACGCGCCGGCCGAGCCGGTCGTCGATCCCGAGGACGAGCCTTCGCTCGTCGAGGCGCCGTCGCTCGAGCCACCGCTCGAGGTCGAGAGGCCCGCGGAGCCGCTCGTGCTCGCTGAGCCCTCGGTGCCCGCCGAGCCGGCCGAGCCCGAGGACTCGGAGCCGGCGTCGACCTCGGTCTGCGTGTCACCGGTCGACTCGGTCGAGCTGCCGGTGTCCGCGCTCTCGCCCGAGTCGGAACCACCAGAGGCGGACTCACCGTCGCTCGAGGAGCTGTCGCCACTCGTCTCCGAGGTACTGCTCTCGCCGGTCGAGGATGCATCCTCGCCGCTCGAGGAGCCCTCCTCCTCGGTCGATCCGTTGTCGGAGCCGCTCGACGCACTGCCGTCGGAGGCCTGCTCGTCGCCGGAGCTTTCGCTACCGCCCTGCGAGCCGGTCTGGTCGGAGCCGCCCGGAGACCCACCGGTCGACTCGCCCTCGTACTCCGAGTCGGCCTCTTCAGCCGCAGCCTCCTCGGCCGCTGCCTCCTCGGCGGCGGCCTCTTCAGCGGCAGCCTCTTCAGCGGCAGCCTCTTCAGCCGCAGCCTCCTCGGCCGCTGCTTCCTCCGAGGTCGCCTCGCCGGCCTGTGGCTCGGACTCCTCGGCAGCCGGAGCGGACTCTCCGCTCTCGTCGTTCGCCGAGGCGTCGGGCTCGCTCTGAGCCGACTCCGACGAGGCCTCCTCCTGCACCGTCGGCTCCTCGGCCGGCGCGCTGTCGGAGGTCTCCTCGGTCGCGGCCGGCTCCTGCGCCGCCGTCTGGCTCTGAGTCGTCGGAGCGGCCTCTCGCGTGCTCGACGAACTCTGCGAGCTCTCCGCCGTCGTCGACTCGCTCGACTTCGTGCGGGCCTCCGGAGCCTCCTCGGTCTCCGTCGCCACCGCGACGGCCGAGCGGTCCTCGGTCGAGGATGCCGTCGACGACTTCTGCTCACGCGGCTGCTCGAGGTCGGGGCCACCCTGGCCGCCGGACGACGAGAACGCACGTCCGTCCAGATACGGCTGAGGGTTCATCGTCGTGCCGCCGTACGGGGCGCCGGTCCGGGTCTCGAAGTGCACGTGCGGACCGGTCGAGTTACCGGTGCTGCCCACGTAGCCGATGACCTCGCCGGCCTTGACGCGGTCACCCAACCGCTCGTTGGAGAACTTCGAGAGGTGGGCGTAGCACGTGGTGAAGCTGTTCGAGTGCTTCACGCAGATGAAGTTGCCGTAGCCACCACTCGAGGACGTGCCCCGAAGGAAGTTGACCACCCCACAGGCCGCGGCGCGGAGCGGCGTGCCGCTCGGCGCAGCGATGTCGATGCCGCCGTGGCTCGGCCGGCTCGACGTGCGGTAGCCGGACGTGAGCGTGCCCTTACCGCTGAGCGGATCGCGCAGCTTGCTCGAGCACGACCCCGAGCCTGCATCGCCCTCGTCGCGAGGCTTCGACTCCTCCTTGGGCTCGTCGGGCTTGGGCTTCGGCTTGGGCTTGCTTCCCGAGCCACCGTTGCCGCTCTCGGGCTTGGACGGGGCGGGCTTGGCGCCCTCGTCCTGGCCGCGGTCACTGCCCGCGTCGTCGTCACCCCGGTCGGATCCGGCTGAGCCGGATCTCGAGTCCGAGTCGTCGGACGGCGCGGAAGCCCCGCGGCTCACGGGACCGCTGTCGTCCGAGCTGTCGGACTCATCGTCCGAGGGCGCGGCCTTCTGGCTCGAGGCCTCGGGAGCGCGGAACTCGATGGCCACGAGACCACCGTCGTCCTCGCTCTCCTGCGGCGCCGCGGCCTTGGCGGCCTTGAGGCCGGCGCGCTCGTTCTCGTCGAGCTCGGTCTCGGAGGCCATGCGCACCGCGAACTGCGTGCGGTTGCCGACGGGAGTGCGGTCGTTCGCGACCGCGGGCTGGACCTTCAGGTCGGGTCCGCCGATGTTGGCGGCCGGACCGGTCCCGCCGCCGGAGCCGAACAGGGCGCCCCAGGTCTGCGGGCCGACGATGCCGTCGACCACGAGGCCTTCGTTGCCCTGGTAGACGCGGACCGACTGGTCGGTCGACTGGCCGAAGATGCCGTCGACCTCGATGCCGAGCTCACGCTGCACGTCGGCCACGGCGCGGCCGGTGCTGCCGAGGCGAAGCATGGCGCCGGACTGGGCGCCGCCCGCGATCGCGCGGTTGGCCGGCGACTCGGCGGCGATGCCGGTCTGGCCCGATGCGCCCGAGCCGGAGGAGGCGGAGCTCTGCGCAGCCGCGAGCGAGGCGCCGGGGCTGGCGATCATGGCGGCGGCCATGGCGGTCGAGGCACGCCGGCGGCGGGCAGCCTGACGACGAAGCTTGGGGGCGGTGACGCGACGGCGGCGTGAGCGCTCGAGCGACCGATGCCAAAGCTCGGGTGCGCTCAGATCCCTATGCAGAGCTGTCATCGAAGGCGACCTTTCTTTCTCTTAGTGCCTACGGGGTTAGCTGACGGGCTCGGGTGGGAAAGATCACCCTACGTCGCACACTGGCGACGATTCGCCCCTTGCGGCAGAGCCGCTCTTGGGTTCCCCGCTCCGGTACTCCCTGGGAGTCCGGACTCGGCGTTGTCTGGCGTTGGACCGGCGGCAGGATACATATTCCGGCGGCGTCTGTACGGACAATCGACCACGGCGCCGGTTTTTCCTGCTCGAAAGCGTTTTCCTTCCGCCCGCAAGGTCTCGCCCGGCCTTTTCTCGTCCTCCTCGGGCGGTTCCCGCCTACGGTCGCGTTGGGCGCCGCGCGGCGAAACGTCAGTCGCCGCAGAGCTCGCGCCGCGCGGCGAGCGGATCGGCCGGCACGCGCAGGGAGTGCAGTTCGACGGCCTCGCCCAGGTTCTCCACGAAACGTCCCGGGCTGAGCGGCGCGTTGACGGCCTCGAGCAGCCGGGCGAGCTCTCCGCACCCGAGCGCCGCCCGGGCGGCGGGAATGCGCGGATTCGCTGCGAAGCGGCGGCTCGCCCGCACGGCCGCCGGATCGGCGAAGCGGGCGAGGAACCACGCCGCGGGCAGGAGCTTCTCGTGCCCGGCTCGCGCCGTGCGCTCGGGCTCGAGGCGCAGGCGCGCGGCGACCGGGTCAGCCAGTCCCAGGCGGTCGGCGATCCGCACCTCGGGTCCGGCGGCGTACCCGAGCCGCCCGATCGACCCGGTGAAGATGACCACGGGCGCGCTCACCGCCGGATCGGCGCGCAGGTCGAGCGGGAGAGGCCTCTGCACGGGCAGGACGCCGTCGGCGGTGCGCCGGCTGACCACGGGTGCGTCGAGCGAGAGCACGGTGCGCCCCCGCTCGGCCAGCGCCCGCGCCCCGTAGCCGACGCTCGGCTGCGACATCGGCAGGGCATCGTGGTCGGCGAGCGTGACCGGATGGGGGTGCGAAGGCGTGTCGCGCTGCTTCGCCCGCTGGTCGAGGATCTGCCAGCGCCCGGCCTCGGGACCGAACTGCGAAGGCGCCCGAAGCGCGAGCGCCGCCACCCCAGCCCAGACGACGACGGCGCCGGTGAGGACCGCGGCCAGCGCGCGCCGCCGCGGAAGGGCGACCACGGCCCCCGGCATGAAGACGGCGAACAAGCTCGGCAGGAGCATGCGCCCGTGCATGTAGTCGCCACCGAGGCGGACGACGTAGAC
>JBBSNG010000007.1:0-26358 GCA_038232755.1 Solirubrobacterales bacterium
CAGAGGAGACGCCGGACGAGACCGATTCGGGCGAGCGATCCGGCGAGCGGGACTCGGGCGCACCGAGCGGTTCCGGCCGCTCACGCGACGACGGCTCCGGGGGTTCGGTCGATCCGGATCAGCCGGACGGGGAGGGCAACGACGTGCCTCCGCCCGCGGGCAGCCCGGCCGAGCGCTTCGAGCGCTTCTGTGAGCGAAACCCGCGCGAGTGCTTCTGAGGCGCGCGCGCCCGGGTCAGCGCGTGCGGTGAGCCGGTAGCGGCGAGCGCCGCCTCCGTACCCGTACGGGCATGGGCCGGCGCAGGGGAGCGCCGCCGCGTCGGCGCGCAGGGCGTTGCGGCGCGTGACCGTCGCGGGAACGCCGTCGCGAGGGCCGGACCTCACCGAGCGGAAGACCGAAGCCACCTCCGCCCCCCTCGTCCTGCGGCTCGGGCTTGGGGCCACCGCCCCCCCCGCCGCCGCCCTCGTCAGACGAGTCGTCGTCGTCGCGCAGGCGAAAGAACCAAACGAGCCACACGATCAGCAGCCCGATGTCGAACACTCGCAGCCCGACCATGAAGATCCACCCCTCCGTGGTCACCCCGGCGATGGTACTGAGGCCGGCCCGAGAGTCAAGCCCGGCGCCCCCTACTTGTGGCGGTAGGTGATCCGTCCGCGATCGAGGTCGTACGGCGACAGCTCGATCTTGACGCGATCGCCGGGCAGGATGCGGATGTAGTGCCGGCGCATCTTGCCGGAGATGTGGCCGAGAACCTCGTGGTCGTTGTCGAGCCGCACGCGGAACATGGTGTTGGGGAGGGCCTCGGTGACCTCACCCTCCAGCTCGATCTTCTCTTCCTTCGACATAGCCGCCTATGGCGTGAGTCGCGGGCGGAACCCGGTAGCGCTGCGAGCCCCGCCCGCGCGCCGCTCACACCTTCTCGACGTTCACCGCCTTCGGCCCCTTGTCGCCCTCTTCCTGCTCGTAGGAGACCTTGGAATTCTCCTGAAGGGTTCGGAAACCCTGCCCGTTGATGCCGGTGTGATGGACGAAGAGGTCTCGGCCGCCCTCGTCGGGCGTGATGAAGCCGTAGCCCTTCTCGTCGTTGAACCACTTGACGGTTCCGGTTGGCATTTCCGTCGTGCACCTTCCTGTCATGCACGGCTCCCCGGTCCGCCAAGTGCGGCCCAGCGCATCGCCCGTGCGTCTTTCCAGCCGGTGCCCCGGCCCCTAGCAGCGCAAGACGCTAGCAGTCTGCGCGGAGGGCTCAACGCGGCGATCCTCAGGTCTCGACTCCCTCGAGAAAGGCCCCGATCGCGCCGGCGGCCTCGTGCTCGCAGTCGGTGGTGAGGACGTGGCCACAGCCGGAGAGGAGCTCGAGTCGCGCCCCGGGGATCAGGGCAGCCAGCTCCTCTCCCGCCTCCCGCGGGACCAGCTGGTCATCGTCTCCGTGGAGGACGAGAACCGGCAGCGACAGACCGCTCAGGCGCGAGCGCGTGTCGTGACGAGCGATGGCCGCGAACTGGGCCGGCGCCGTCGCCAGGGGGGTGGCGTCGGCGGTGCGCAGCGCGAACTCCTCGGCGAGCCGCTCAGGACTCCCGCCGCGAGTGCGCTCGGAGTACAGCAGCGGCGAGACCAGGCGCATGGTCCGCCCGGGCCCGAGCAGGGGTCGCAACCCCAGCGAGGCGACCATCCGCCATGGTGGCGGCCCTCGGCGGCCGCCGCTGCGGGCGCTCGTGCAGCACAGCGTGAGCGAGCGCAGGCGCTCCCGGTGGGCCAACGCCACGTGCTGAACGATCATCCCGCCCATCGACGCGCCGATCACGTGCGCGCACTCGAGGCCGGCGTCGTCGAGCACGGCGACGACGTCGGCGGCCAGGTCGTCCATCGACCACAGGCCGAGCGGCCGGTCGGAGTCGCCGGTGCCGCGGTTGTCGAGCACGATCGCCCGGCGCCCGGCCGCAATGTGCGGCAGCAGCCGAAACCAGGCGTGACCCGAGCCCATGAAGCCCATGACGAGGACGACCGGGTCGCCCTCCCCGTAGCTGCGCCAGGCGATCCGCACCCCGCCCGGGCCGCGCGCGACGCCGGTCTCCTCGGGCTCAGTCTCGATACGGCCGCTGAACCGGCCGCGGGCCGGTGCGCTCACCGCCCCTCGAAGGCGGCCTTGCCCGGACCCTGCTCGAGGAAGGTACGGACCGCGCCGCGCAGGTCCTCGGTGGCGAACAGCTCGGGCACGATCTCCGCCGTCGCCTCGTCGGCGCCGCGGACGCCGTCCGCGAGGAAGGCGCGCACCACCCGTTTGGTCACCGCGTGCGCCCGCGTCGGGCCGGCGGCGAGCCGCTCGGCGAAGCCGGTCGCGCTCTCGAGCAGCTCGTCGTCGGGCGTCACGCGGTTGACCACGTTCCAGCTCTCGAGCGTCGCCGCGTCGAACAGCGCGCCACTCATCACGAGCTCGCGTGCGCGCGCCGGGCCGGCGCGCTCGGCCACGCGCTGGGTCCCGCCCATGAACGGCGAGACCCCCACCACGATCTCCACCAGCCCGAAGCGGGCCGACTCGGCGGCCCAGATCAGGTCGCAGGCCAGCGCGAGCTCGAAGCCGGCGGTCAGGCAGAGGCCATGGACGCAGGCCACGGTGGGAAAGGGAAGGTCCTCGATGGCGTGGCTGAGGCGAAAGAGGCGGTGGGCGAGCTCGCGCGCGTCCTCCGGCGACAGCGCATCGAACATGTTGACGTCGACGCCGCCCGTGAAGACCTTGCCCTCGGCCCGCACCACCAAGGCGCGGATCTCGGCCCGGCCGGCCTCCTCGACAGCGCTTTCGAGGTCGTCCAGGACCTCGGCGCCGAACAGGTTGAGCGGCGGGTCCTCGAGGACCACGTGCCCGACCGCGCCACGACGCTCGAAGCGCACGCGGGCGCCGGGCTCAGCCACGCAGCTCGTCCGCCACGGCCGAGAGCTCATCGGGGTCGGCCTGCCCCGGGTGAGTGGGCAGCTGCAGGGGATCGTCCTCGTAGCGCGGGATGACGTGGAGGTGGAAGTGGAAGACCGTCTGCCACGCGGCGGGCTCGGCCGCGTTCAGCAGGTTGATCCCGTCGCAGCCGAGCCGTTCCTTCATCCGCCGCGCCAGGCGCCGCGCCGCCACCGCGGTGTGGCGGAGGTCGTCGTCGTCGATCTCGTACAGGTTGGGCGTGTGGTGGCGCGGGATGACCAGGGCGTGGCCACGCGTCCACGGGTTCAGGTCCAAGAAGGCGATGGTGCGCTCGTCCTCGTCGACCTTCTGGGCGGGGACGTCGCCCGCGACGATCCCGCAGAAGATGCAGTCCTCGGCCATGGCCGCGCAGCCTATTGGGTCGCCGCCCCGTCCGCCCTGGTGGGTCAGAGCCAGCCGCTGCGGCGAAAGCGCACGTAGAGCGTGACGCAGATCGTCGCCATGATCCCGACGACCAGCGGATAGCCGAAGGTCCAGCGCAGCTCCGGCATGAAGTCGAAGTTCATCCCGTAGATCCCCGCGATCATGGTGGGCACGGCGACGATCGCCACCCAGGCGGAGATCTTGCGCATGTCCTCGTTCTGGCGCACGCCGATCTGGCTCAGGTTGGCGGTGAGGACGCTGGTCAGCAGCTCGCGGTTGCCCTCGGTCTGCTCGACGACGCGGGCGAGGTGATCGCGCACGTCGCGGAAGTAGGAGGACATCGAGCTGTCGATGTGGGGAACGGTGTCCTCGCACAGCCCGTCGAGTGCCTCCGCCAGCGGGCCGGTGGCGCGCGAGAACTCGAGGATCTCGCGCTTGAGCTTGAAGATCCGCTCGGCGGAGTTGGTGCGACCGGGCGAGAAGACCTCCGCCTCGACCTCCTCGATGTCCTCCTCGAGGGAGCGCGCCACCGGCACGTACTCGTCCACGACGCGGTCGACGATGGCGTGGAGCACCGCTTCGGGTCCGCGGCGCAGGCGATCGGGCGAGTCCTCGACGGCGCGGCGGACCTGGGCGAGCGCGGTGGCCTCGCCGTGGCGCACGGAGACGACGAACCCGTCGCCCACGAACAGCAGGATCTCCCCGAGCTCGATGTCGTCGGTCTCGTCGTAGTAGCGCGCGGGCTTGAGCACCATCAGCAGGGTGTCGTCGTAGATCTCGAGCTTGGGTCGCTGGTGGGCCTTGATCGCGTCCTCGACCGCGAGCTCGTGCAGTCCGAACTCGAGTCGCACGGACTCGAACTCCTCACTCGTGGGCTCGTGCAGGCCGATCCACACGAAGGTGTCGTCGTCGCGGCCAGCCTCGAAGGCGTCTCGCAGAGCCACGTCGCCGGCGCGGCGGCACCCGTCCTCGTACACCGCGCAGTCGACGATCATCGCCGCTGATTGTGGCGCAGCTGGCGAGCGAGGTCGAGCGCGGAGGCGCGATCGGTGGCCTCGCCGGCGAAGCGGGCCTCCTGGAGGTCCGCCAGCAGTCGGCCGAGCTCGGGGCCGCGTGGCATCTCGAGCTCGGCGGCGAGCTCGTCGCCGCGCACGGGCGCGCGGGGCGCGCCGCCGCCCGCCCGCCAGTCGAGCGCCTCGCCCATGAGCTCACGTGCGAGGTCGAGATGGGCGGCGATCGCCCGTTCGTGGCTGCGCCCGCGCGTGGCCAGACGGTCGGCGCACGAGAGCAGCGTGACCTCGACCTCGACCGGCTCGCAGGTGCTCAGGTAGCGGAACACGGCCCGCCGCGAGAGCGGACGCTCGTGCACGAGGAAGCCCAGTACGAGGTGGTGCTCGGTCAGCGCGGAGAGGTAGGAGCGCAGGCGCTCGCTCGTGCGCAGGCGGCGGCAGAGAGCCCGCGTCATCTCGGCGCCGGCGCGGTCGTGGCCGAGAAAGGTCACGCGCCCGTCCGGGCGCAGACCCCGCGTGGCCGGCTTGCCGATGTCGTGGAGGAGGGCGCCGAGGCGCAGTGCCTGACCGCGGGTCAGCTCGTGGGCCAGCGGCTCGTCGAGGACGAGGCGCAGCCCGGACGCGGCCTGCGGGCCGAACAGCTCCTCGAGTCGCCCTTCGTTCTCGACCTGGCGGCGCACGACCTCGAACGTGTGCCCGTGGACGTCGAGATCGTGGAAGTGGCTCTGCTCCACGCCGCGCAGGTCCTCGACCTCGGGCAGGACGGCGCCGAGCAGGCCGAGACGATCGGCCAGGCGCAGGCCATCGCTCACGCGCTCGGCGACCACCATCCGCTCGAGCTCGGCGAACACCCGCTCCGGCGAGGCCTCGACAACCCGCGGCGCCGCCTGGCGGGTCAGCCGCTCGGTCTCAGCGTCGGGGACGAGCGGGAGCTCGGTCGCCAGGCGGGCCAGGCGCAGCGGACGCAGCGGGTCGGCGGCGTAGGCCGAGCGCTCGAGCGCCGGGCCTCCGAGCACCCGCAGGACGCCGGCCTCGAGGTCGCGCAGGCCACGCTGGGGATCGACGGGCCGACCGCCGGCCAGGGGGACGGCCACCGCGTTGACCGAGAAGTCGCGCTCGGCCAGGTCCTGCTCGATCGAGCCGCCGCGCAGCCGTGAGACGTCGCACACCCAGCCCTCACGGCGGTCGAGAGCCCGCCAGGCGCCGAAGGACTCCGAGAGCGGGAAGACCGCGCCGCGCACGTAGGCGGCGATCGCGCGGGCCACCTGCTCGGGGTCTCCGTCCACGGCCAGGTCGACGTCGCGCAGCGGTCGCCCGAGGACGGCGTCGCGCACCGTACCCCCGACGATCCAGGCTTGGGGCGCCCCGCCATCCTCGCCGAGCGCGAGGGCGGCTCGGACCGCACGCACCGGCGCCTCGACCCTGAGGCGCTCCTCGAGCTCTCTCACCGGGTCTCGTGGTACCGAGGCACGCGCGGCAGCAGTCCGCAGGTGACCTCGTAGTTGATCGTCTCGAGCCGGCGCGCCACCTCCTCACAGAGGATCCGCTCGCCGTCCTGCGCCCCGATGAGCACGACGGGATCGCCGACCTCGGTATCGGGCTCCGCGCCGAGGTCGATGGCGATGTTGTCCATGCTCACCGTGCCGACGAGGCGCCGGCGGCGCCCCCGGACGAGGACGTCGGCGCGATTGGAGAGGGCGCGTCGCCAGCCGTCGCCGTAGCCGATCGGCACGATGCCGACCCACGTCCGGTCCTGCGCCTGCCAGGTGCGCCCGTAGCCCGCGCTCCAGCCGGGCTCGAAGCGCTTGACCGCCGCGAGGTGGGACTCGAGCGCGAGCGCGGGCTCGAGTCCGCGCTCGGCCGGGTCCACTCCGAAGGGATCGAGGCCGTAGACGGCGACGCCACAGCGCGCGAGGTCGAAGTGGGCCGCCGGGTCGCGGAAGACCGCGGCGCTGTTGGCGGCGTGGGCGATCAGCCCAGGGTAGGTCGACCTCGCCGTCGCAACGAAGTCGGTGAAGCGTGCGAGCTGGGCTCCGAAGTGCTCGTCGCCGATTTCGTCGGCGGTGGCGAAGTGGGTCATGAGGCCGACGAGCTCGAGCCGCTCGTCAGCGGCCGCGAGGTCGCACACCGCGCGGGCCTCGGACGGATCGCATGTGCCGAGACGGCCCATGCCGGTGTCGAGCTTGACGTGGATCCGCGCGCGTAGGCCTGCCGCGCCCGCATGCTCGGCCGCCGCGCGCGCGAAGCCCTCGCGCCAGGCCACCACGTCGGCGCGCGCCTCGACGGCCGCGCGCGCCTCGCCCCGGGTCAGAGCCCCCTGGACGAGAATCGGAACCTCGAAGCCGGCTGCCCGCAGCTCGACGGCCTCGGCCGCGGTGGCCACCGCGAGCCAGGTGGCTCCGCCCTTGAGTGCGGCCCCCGCGCACGGCAGCATGCCGTGCCCGTAGCCGTCGGCCTTGACCACGGCGCAGAGCTCGGCGCCCGCGGTCAGCGTCGAGCGCACGCGCGCCGCGTTGGCCTCGATCGCGCCGAGGTCGACACGAGCGAGAGCGCGTGGCCACTCCGCCCGCGCGGGCGTGTGCTCACCGGCTCGGGCTGCCTCGCTCAAGCCCGGCCGCGCCCTCCGCCGCCGAGCGTCGGTGCCTCAGCCGGTGCCGCCACGCTCAGCGCGCGAGCGCGCCGAGCACGTCGGCGCGGCTCACGACTCCGACGAGCCGCCCCTCCTCCACAACCGGCAGCCGGTTGTGCCCGCTCTCGGACACGATCCGCGCCGTCTCGCGCGCACTCGTCTCCGGCCCGACCGTGGTCGGGTCCCGGGTCATCATGTCCTCGACCTTGGCGGCGAAGGCCTTGCGCAGGCGGTCCTCGAAGTGGCGCAGCGGCTCGAGGAAGACGACGCCGCCGAACAGCTCGATGTAGTGGGGAAGATGGAGATCGCCCTGCTCGTCGGCGATGATCAGGTCAGCCTCGGTGACGATGCCCACGCAGCGCCCGTCGGTCTCGACCACCGGGATCCCCGGCAGCTCGCGCTCGGAGAGCAGGCGGATGACCTCCTCGACCGGCGTGCCGGGCGTGACCGTGACCGGGTCGGCATCCATGATCTCGCGTACGGGAACGGGCATCGGGCAGCGAATCTAGCGGTTGGCGCGCGCGGGGTCGCTGCCCTCGGCCGCCCGCCGCTCACGGGCTCGAGCCGGTCCCCCGAGCGCGGCCGGGATCGAGTCGATGACGTCGGAGGCGATGGTGTGATCGGCTCCGAACCGCGCGGCGGCCACCCGTCCCGCCCGCGCATGGGCGAGCACCCCGGCGGCGGCGGCCGCATGAGCGTCGAGTCCCTTGGCGAGGAAGGTGGCGATCACCCCGCAGAGGACGTCGCCGGTACCGGCGGTGGCCAGGGCCGGTGAGCCGCCGCGGCTCACCGCGGCGAGACCGTCGGGGGCGGCGACGATGGTGTCGTCGCCCTTGAGCACGACGATCGCTCCGCTGCGGGCCGCGGCCTCTCGCACCGACTCGAGGCGGCGCTCGCCGATGTCGTCGGAGTCCGTTTCGAGCAGCCGCCCGAGCTCGCCGGCGTGGGGGGTGAGGACGGTGGGCGCCGCTCGTTCGCGCAGAGACTCGATCGCCCCGGCGTGGGCGTTGAGCCCGTCGGCATCGATCAGCAACGGGGCCTCGACCCGCTGAGCCACGGCACGGGCAAAGGCGACCGCGGCCTCGGAGCGGCCGATCCCCGGTCCGAGCACCACGGCGCCGGCGCGCTCGGCGAGCTCGGCCACCCCGTCGGCGCCGGCCTCGCTGTGGGTGCCGTCGACCTCGGGCTGGCCGGCGGTCATGGCCTCGAGCAGCTTGAGGGCGAACACCGTCTCGGTCGACCCCGGCACCGCGAGCTGCACGTAGCCCGCGCCGGTCCGCATCGCCGCGAGCGCGGCCATGACCGGCGCACCGGTGAGGCCGCGCATGCCGCCGGCGATGACCACCGTGCCGGCGTCGAACTTGCTCCCGGCGCGCGCCCGCGAGGGGACCAGCTCGAGCACGCGTTCGGAGATCAGGCCCGCCGTCGTCGCCGAGGGGGCGTCGCGCGGGATGGGAATCCCGACGGTGCGGACCGTTCCCGCGTGCAGGGCGCCTGGGGCCACGTGCGGTCCGATCTTCGGCGCGTGGAAGGTCGCGGTCAGCGTGGCCCGCACGGCCTCGGCCTCCACCGCCCCGCTCGAGGCGTTCACCCCCGAGGGCACATCGCAGGCGACCACGGGCGCGTCCTGGGCGTTGATGGCGGCGATCGTGCTCGCCGCGGGCTCGCGCGGCGTGCCGGAGAAGCCCGTGCCGAGCAGGGCGTCGACGATCGCGCCGGACCCCACCAGGCTCTCCGCGGCTACGCCCTCGGACGGAGGGTCGCCGGGCAGGCGGTCGAGGTTCACGCGCGCGTCGCCGCCGAAGTCCTCCGGCCCCGCGGTCGAGAGCACGTCGACCTCGCGTCCGCGCTCGCGCAGGATCCGCGCGGCCACGAGGCCGTCGCCGCCGTTGTTGCCCCGGCCGACGACCACGCGGATCGGTCCCGCCCGCCCGGAGGCATCGGCCGCCTCGGCGGCGATCCGGGCCAGGCCCTCCCCCGCCCGCTCCATCAGCTCGAGCGACGGCACGCCCCGCTCCTCGATGGCGAACGAGTCGGCCGCCCCCATCTCCTCGGCGTCGAAGAGCGGGTCGAGCCAGGCCGGGAGCGTCACGGGGCCCAGACTACCCGGAGCAAACGACCCCGACGCGTGAGCACGCCTGCGGGCCGGGTCCGGCTCAGCCGCGGTGCGAGGCGCGGTGGATACGGCGCAGCAGCGCGGTCGCGCCGGCGGTGGTGCGGGTATGGGTCAGCGAGATCACCGGGTCGACCTCGAGCTCACGGGCGCGATCGGCGAGGCTGCCGCCCAGCCGCACGCGCGGAGGTCCGCCGGCGGCCACGACCTCGACGTCGCGGAAGCTCCAGGCCGAGGCCCCGAGCGCCTTGGCCACGGCCTCCTTGGCGCAGAAGCGCGCCGCCAGGTGCCGGGCCGGACGCGGCCGCGCGGCGGCGTAGGCGCGCTCGTCCTCGGTGAATATCCGCTCGGCCAGCCGCGGCTCGCGGGCCAGCTTGCGCTCGAGCCGGTCGATCTCGAGCATGTCGAGCCCGATCCCGAGCCCCGGCGCCAGTGGTGAGCCCACCGCGCGGACTACTCGACCGTCACGGTCTTGGCCAGGTTGCGCGGCTGGTCCACGTTGAGCCCGCGTGCTCGCGCGACCCGGTAGGCCAGCAGCTGCAGCGGCACGATGGCCAATACGGGCTGGAGCAGCCAGTCGGTCCGCGGGACCTCGAGGACCTCCTCGGCGTACTCGGACACCAGCGCGTTGTCCTCGGTGGCCACCGCGACGACGTGGGCTCCGCGAGCGCGGACCTCCGCGGCGTTCGAGAGGACCTTGTCGAGCACGGGTGAGTCGGTGGCGACGCAGACCACCGGGGTGCGCTCGTCGAGCAGGGCGATCGGGCCGTGCTTCATCTCCCCCGCCGCGTAGGCGTCGGTGGGGACGTAGGAGACCTCCTTGAGCTTGAGCGCGCCCTCGAGCGCGACCGGCAGCCCGACGTGGCGACCGAGGTAGAGGAAGAACCCGGCTTCCTTCCAGCGATCGGCGATCTCCGCCGCCGGCCCGTCCGTGCGCTCGATGACCTGCTCGACGAGCTCCGGGAGACGTTCCATGTCGCGAAGGAGATCGGAGAGGACTCCCGGCGAGAGCGTCCCGCGCAGCTCCGCGAGCTTGAGGGCGATCAGGTACATGACCGCGACCTGGGAGAGGAAGGTCTTGGTGGCCGCCACGCCGATCTCGAGGCCGGCGCGCGTATACACCACGCCGTCGGAGTCACGCGTGGCCTGCGATCCCATGACGTTGGTGATGGCCAGCACGCGGGCCCCGCGGGCGCGGGCCATCCGCATGGCGGCGAGCGTGTCGGCGGTCTCTCCGGACTGGGAGATGCCGACCACGAGGTCGCCCGGCCCGACGATCGGATCGCGGTAGCGCCACTCCGAGGCGATGTCCATCTCCACCGGCACGCGGGCCCAGGCCTCGATGGCGTAGCGGCCGACGAGGCCGGCGTGGTAGGACGTGCCACAGGCGACGATGACGATCCGCCGCAGCGCGCGCAGCTCGTCGTCGGAGATGCCGATCTCCCCGAGCTCGACGCGGTCGCCGCAGACCCGGTCCGCGATGGTCTCCTTCAACGCTGCGGGCTGCTCGTGGATCTCCTTGAGCATGAAGGTCTCGTAGCCGCCCTTCTCGGCGGCCTCCTCGCTCCAGTCGATGTGCTCGGCCCGGCGGACGATGGGGAAGCCCGCGGGATCGAGGAACTCGGCGGAGTCGGGGCGCACCACGACGATCTCGCCGTCCTCGACCATCTTGACCTCGCGGGTCTCGCGCAGAAAGGCGGGGATGGCCGAGGCGATGAAGTGCTCGCCCTCGCCCACGCCGATGACCAGCGGGCACTCGCGCCGCGCGGCGACGAGCAGCTCGGGGTCGAAGGCGCAGGCGGCGACGAAGGCGAAGTGGCCGTGCAGCTCGCCGTAGGCGGCGCGGACGGCCTCGACGAGGTTGCCCTCGTAGTGGCGCGAGACGAGGTGGGCCACGACCTCGGCGTCGGTGTCCGAGGAGAACCTCGCGCCGCCGGCCTCGAGCTCCCGCCGCAGCTCGACGTGGTTCTCGACGATGCCGTTGACCACCACGTGGATGCGCTCCGAGGTGTCGAAGTGGGGATGGGCGTTGTCCTCGGTGACCAGGCCGTGGGTGGCCCACCGGGTGTGGCCGATGCCCGTGGTCGCCTCACGGACGCCGGAGGCCAGCGCCGTCCCGCCGCCGCCGAGAGCGCTCGGCTCCGCGGCGTCGCTCGCGGCCACGGCCTCGCGCAGGTGGGCGAGGTTGCCGACCGCGCGGACGAGGTCGACCTCGCCGTCGCCGACCAGGGTCAGGCCGGCGGAGTCGTAGCCGCGGTACTCGAGCTTCTCGAGGCCGCGGAGCAGAAGCTCCCGGCAGGGCCGCGATCCGACGTATCCGACGATCCCGCACATGTCCGAGCCTGTCCTCGCTGTGTTCGCTTGCGATCGGGCCGCCTCGGTCCCCGTGGGCGGCCCTTGAACCTCGAGAGCCGCTTTCGACGCGGCCCTCCCAGCCCCTCTCGGCGGAGCGGCGGTGGATCAGCCTAACAGCGCGGAGCGGACGCACCGGCCTGTCCGTGACCGGTCCGGGGCGACGAAAAACCCGCTAAGAGCGGCGCTCCGAGATCAGGCGAGCTCGCGCTCGACCACATCGACCAGCCGCCCGAGGGCGTCCTGGCACCGCTCGCGCGTGGGAGCCTCGACCATCACCCGCACCACCGGCTCGGTTCCCGATGGCCGGATCAGCACCCGTCCCTCGCCGGCGAGGGCTCGATCCTCGGCATCGGCCGCCGCCCAGACCCCGGCCGCGCCCTGCACGGCCTCCCGATCGCGCACGCGCACGTTGCTGAGGCACTGCGGGAGCTTCTCCATGGCGTTGCGCTCGGCCATCTCCGCTCCGCCCAGGGCCTCGAGCGCGAGCAGCGCCGCCGCCACGCCGTCCCCCGAGGCCACGAACCCGGTGTCGATGATGTGTCCGGACTGCTCGCCCCCGAGGGCCCAGTCGCGGTGCACGAGCTCCAGCAGCACGTTGCGGTCCCCGACCCCCGTGGTCGCGACCTCCACCCCGGCGGCCTCCATGGCCCGATGGAAGCCGTAGTTGGTCATGACCGTGACCGCCACGCCGTTGCCGGCGAGGCGGCCCTCGCTTCGCATGTGCAGCGCCGCGAGGGCGATCAGCTCGTCGCCGTCCACCACCTCGCCGCGGCGATCGGCGGCGAGCACGCGATCGGCGTCGCCGTCGAAGGCGAAGCCGGCGTGGAAGCCGTCGGCCGCGACCCGCTCGGCCAGCGATTCGACGTGGGTCGAGCCACAGCCGGCATTGATGTTGCGTCCGTCGGGGCGGTCGGCGAGAACCTCGATCTCGGCGCCGAGTCGGCGGAAGATCTCGGGGCCGACGCGGTGGGCCGCACCGTTGGCGCAGTCGAGCACGATCCTGCGCCCGGACAGGTCGAGCCCCGCGAAGCGCGCCTCGAGCGCACGCAGGTAGTCGGCGGCGGCGCCGTGCAGTGGCTCGACGCGGCCAGGCGGCGGCGCGCTCGGGCCGCCGCGGCGACTCGCCTCGGCGCGAACACCGGCCTCGATCTGGGCCTCGGCCTCGTCGGAGAGCTTCATGCCGTCGGCGCCGAAGAACTTGATGCCGTTGTCGCCGTAGGCGTTGTGCGACGCCGAGACGACGACCCCGAGGTCGAGCCCGAGCAGGGTGACGACCAGCGCGCAGGCCGGCGTGGGGAGTACGCCACCGAGCAGGGCGTGGCCGCCGCCCGCCGCGATCCCCGCGGACAGGGCGCCCTCGAGCATCGGGCCCGACTCACGCGTGTCCCGGACCACGAGGACTCGAGGCGCGCGGCCGGCCGTGACCCCCACAGCGGCGCGCCCCAGCGCGAGCGCGAGCTCGGGGGTGATCAGCTCGCCGACCGGCCCGCGCACCCCGTCGGTTCCGAAGAGTCGCGGGACCGGCGGATCGCCTTTGAGCCGGCGCTCCGCCGGCGGTGCAACGCTCGTCCCGCTCACCGCGAGAGGGCTAGCGCTTCGAGAACTGAGGCCGCTTGCGCGCCTTCTTGAGTCCGGCCTTCTTGCGCTCCTTGGCCCGCGCGTCGCGGGTCAGGAAGCCATGGCGCTTGAGCTCGCCGCGCAGGGCCGGATCGGCTTCGACGAGGGCTCGAGCGATGCCGTGGCGCAGCGCGCCGGCCTGCGCCGAGACGCCGCCTCCGTGCAATCGAGCGACGACGTCCATACGGTCCTCGAAGCCCGAGGTCTGGAGCGGCTGACGGGCCGCGAGCTGAAGCGTGGCCCGCGGGAAGAACTGCTCGAGAGTGCGCCCGTTGATCGTGTAGGTCCCGTTGCCGGGCCGCAGGATCACCCGCGCGACGGAGGTCTTGCGCTTTCCCGTGGCGCGGTAGCGCGCATCGGCCCCGAGATCGAGCACCGCCCGCGGCTCGGGCGCGGGGTCCTCGCGATCGGTCGGCGCGGAGGCCGCGTCGGGGTCGCCGGCGGCGGCGGCCTCGGCCTCGAGCTCGGCCTCCGGGTCGGTCTCGGCGTAGCGCGAGTAGTCGGGCTCGGGGGTCGTGGGCGGCTGCTCGAGCACGAGATCGGGCTCGAGGTGGGCTCCGGGGATCGCCTCCTCGGCGTTCTCGGCGGCGGGCGTTCCGGTGCGAGTTTCCGGACGCGGGGCTGAGGGCTGCGGTGGCGTCTCCGCGGCGGCGACATCCTCAGGATCCTCGACCGGCTGCGGCGGGGGCGCCTGGTCAGGAACGGCCGACTCGGGACGGTCGGGCTCGTAGGCGGCGACGGACTCGGTCTCGGTGCTCGAGCCCTCGCCCGCCTCGGCTTCCGCAGGGGTGGCCTCGCCGCCGTCGGCGGAGGGCTCCTCGACGGCCTCCGGGACCGCGGTGACGTCCTCGTCGGCGTCCGCCTCCTCAGCGCGACCGGACTCGGCCTCGAACTCCTCGGACGGCGGGGCGTCGGCGGGGCGGTCCTCCTCGTTGGGCTCGTCGGGGCGTTCGGCGTCGGTCATCGCGTCTCTATCTCCATCGGTTTCGGCTGCTGGGCGACGTGGGGGTGCTCCGGCCCGGCGTAGATCTTGAGCTTGCGCAGCTGCTGGCGCCCGAGGCGGCTGCGGGGCAGCATGCCCTTGACCGCGAGGCGGATGATCTCCTCGGGGCGGCGGGCCTGCATCTCGGCGAAGGTGCGCTCGCGCAGACCGCCGGGGTAGCCGGAGTGGCGGTAGTAGCGCTTCTCCTGGCGCTTCTTGCCGGTGACCTCGATCTTCTCGGCGTTGACCACGACCACGAAATCGCCGGTGTCACAGTGCGGCGTGTACTCCGGCTTGCGCTTTCCGCGCAGTGCGTCGGCGATCCGCGTCGCGAGGCGGCCGAGGGTGTGGCCCGTCGCGTCGACGACGATCCAGTGGCGCTCGCGGTTGGCAGGGGTGGCTACGTAGGTCTTCATCTCAGTGGACCGGCGCGGACGTGTCAAGGCAGGCGCCCCGTGCGCCGCGCGGCCGCCTATGTTGGCACAGGGGCCGACAAGCGTCCATCGGCGAGGCCGCGCGGCCTCGCTACTCCCACTCGATCGTCCCCGGCGGCTTCGAGGTGATATCCAGCACGACCCGGTTCACCGCCGGCAGCTCATTGACCATCCGCGCCGCGATCCGCTCCAGCAGCTCGTGCGGAAGCCGCGCCCAGTCCGCGGTCATGGCGTCGTCGCTCGTCACCGCGCGGATGGCGATCACGTGGCCGTAGGTGCGCTCGTCGCCCTGCACCCCGACCGTGCGCAGCTCGGCGGGCAGCACGCAGAAGGACTGCCACAGCTCGCGGTAGAGCCCGGCGGCGCGGATCTCCTCCTGAAGGACGAAGTCGGCGTCGCGCAGGACGGCCAGTCGTTCGCGGTTGACCTCGCCGCCGACGATGCGGATGGCGAGACCGGGCCCCGGGAAGGGCTGGCGCCAGACCATCCGCTCGGGCAGGCCGAGCTCGGCCCCGACGGCGCGCACCTCGTCCTTGAACAGGGCCCGCAGCGGCTCGACGAGCTCGAGCTCGAGGTCCTCGGGCAGGCCGCCGACGTTGTGGTGCGACTTGATGGTGGACGCGCCGGTCGATCCCCCGGACTCGATCACGTCGGAGTAGAGCGTTCCCTGGACGAGGTAGCGCGGGTCGCCGAGCCGGCCGGCCTCCTCCTCGAAGACCCGGATGAACTCCTCGCCGATGACCTTGCGCTTGTGCTCGGGGTCGACCACCCCGGCCAAGCGGTCGAGGAAGCGGTCCTCGGCGTCCGCGACGACGAGCGGCACGCGAAAGTGATCGCGAAAGGAAGCGACAACCTGCTCGGCCTCGTTGCGTCGCAGCAGCCCGTGGTCCACGAACACGCAGGTGAGCTGGTCGCCGACGGCGCGGTGCACGAGCAGCGCCGCGACGGAGGAGTCGACCCCGCCCGAGAGCCCGCAGATGACCTTGCCCTCCCCCACCTGCTCGCGCACGCGGCAGATCTGGTCCTCGACCACCTGCGCCGCCGTCCAGGTCTCCTCGCAGCCGCAGATGTCGGTCAGGAAGGTCTCGAGGATCGCGGTGCCGTAGGGCGTGTGGACGACCTCGGGGTGGAACTGTATCCCGTAGAGGCCGCGGTCGGGGTTCTCGAGGGCGGCCACCGGGGAGCTCGACGAGGCGGCCAGCGCGGTGAACCCGGGCGGCGGCTCGAACACGCTGTCGCGGTGGCTCATCCAGCAGCTCTGCTCGGTCGGCAGGCCGTTCAGTAGCCGCCCGGGCTCGCGCACGTGGAGCTCGGAGCGCCCGAACTCGCCCGCCTCGGCCAGCTCGACGCGGCCGCCGAGCTCGCGGGCCATGGCCTGCATGCCGTAACAGATCCCGAGCACCGGGATGCCGAGGTCGAGCAGCTCGGTGCGCAGGCGCGGCGCCTCGTCGGCGTAGACCGAGGCCGGACCGCCGGAGAGGATGAGCCCGCGCGGGGCGCGGCGCTGGATCTCCTCGAGAGCTACGTCGTGGGGCAGGAGCTCCGAGAAGACGCCGCACTCGCGCACTCGCCGGGCGATCAGCTGCGAGTACTGGCCCCCGTAGTCGAGAACGAGGACCTCCTGGGCCGCGGCGGCGCGGCCTTCCTCGAGCGCCTCGGGCGCGGCGGCGTCGGCGCGGACGTCGTCGACCGCGGGTGGAGACCCGGCGCGCGGGTCGTCGTCACGCTCGGGCGGCGCGGCCGGTCGCGGAGCCGCGACCTCGGTCACCCGCGCAGGAGCGCGCCCGACCCGGCGCCGGCGGGCTCGCCGACCGGTTCCTGCTCGCCCTCGAGGCTGCGCTCGGGCGCCCCGGCGGCGATCTCCAGAGCGGGCTCGGGCTCCTCGACCGGCGGTCCGGCCGGCGAGTCGCCGGCGCCCATCAGCCCGTCGGCCGACGGAGGCGCCGGCGAGGGGGCCGCGGCCCGCGTCGCGCCCATCCCGACCGACTGCTCGCGCTGGAGCATCTTGCCCTCGGTCTGGAGCGCCGGCGCCACCATGACCTCCGCACGATGGAAGGACGGGATGTCCTCATGGCCGCAGGTGGCCATCGAGGTGCGCAGGCTGCCGACGAGGTTGAAGGTGCCGTCGTTCTCGTGCGCCGGACCGAGCAGGATCTGTTCGAGCGTGCCGTTCTGCGTCGTCTTGACGCGGGCTCCGCGCGGGAGCGACGCGTGGAAGGTCGCCATGCCCCAGTGGAATCCGCAGCCGGGCGCCTCGTAGGCGCGCGCGAGCGGCGAGCCGATCATGACTGCGTCGGCACCACAGGCGAAGGCCTTGGCCACGTCGCCGCCGGTGCGCATGCCCCCGTCGGCGATCACCTTGACGTACTCGCCGGTCTCGAGCATGTGCTGTGAGCGCGCGGCCTGGACGTCGGCGATCGCGGTCGCCTGGGGAACGCCGATCCCCAGCACCCCACGCGTCGTGCACGCCGCCCCGGGGCCCACCCCGACGAGCACTCCGACCGCGCCAGTGCGCATGAGGTGCAGGCCGGTCGAGTACGAGGCGCAGCCCCCGGCCACCACGGGGCAGGGGACCTCGTTGATGAACTCCTTGAGGTTGAGCGGCTCGGAGCTCGTCGACACGTGCTCGGCGGAGATCACCGTGCCCTGAATGACCAGGATGTCGAGTCCGGCCTCGAGCGCGACCTCGTAGTGCTCTCGCACCCGTTGCGGCGTGAGAGACGCGGCGCAGACCACGCCCTGGTCCTTGATCTCGCGCACCCGCCGGGCGATCAGGTCGCTGCGGACCGGAGCGGCGTAGACGCGCTGCATCTCGGCGGTGGCCCGTTCGGGCGGCAGCTGCGCGATGCGAGCGAGCTCCGCGTCGGCATCCTCGTAGCGGGTCCAGATGCCCTCGAGGTTGAGCACGGCCAGTCCGCCGAGTGCCCCCACGTGCGCCGCCATGGCGGGCGAGACCACCCCGTCCATCGCCGCAGCCAGGATCGGCAGCTCGAAGCGGTACGGGCCGAGCGTCCAGGCGATGTCGATGTCGTCGGGATCGCGCGTGCGCCGGGAAGGAACGATCGCGATGTCGTCGAATCCGTAGGCGCGGCGGCCCTTCTTGCCTCGGCCGATCTCTACTTCCATGACGCCATCCTATGGGTGGGAGCGGACTGAACGGCGAGCGTACCAACGCGCGCGTGAGTGACCGGCTCGCCCGGCTGGGCGCCCTGGCGCTACGGGACCGCCGGCTCCTCGACCGCCTCGAGCCGCACCTCGGTGAGCAGACGCTCGACTCCCTTCGGGTCGACCACCCCCGCGCCGAAGTGCTGGGTCGACTCGGCCCCGCAGGCGGTGGCGAAGCGCAGGCACTCGTCCGGCGTGTCGCCGCCGTAGCGGGCGGCGACGTAACCGGCCAGGAAGGCGTCGCCGGAGCCGACCGAGGAGACCGGCTCGAGCGCCTCGACGACCACTCGGCGCAGCCCGCGCTCGGGCTCGGTGCCGACCAGGGCGAGGCAGCCCGAGGACATGGTCATCACGGCCTCACGCGCGCCGAGCTCGACGATCGAGCGCAGGGCGGCGACCCGGTCGCTCTCGTCGCCGAACTCGTGTCCCACGAGCTCCTCGGCCTCGGGCTCGTTGGGGCTGACCACGGTCGGCTCGGCCCGGGTGGCGAGCCGCAGCGGCTCGCCCTCGGCGTCGAGCACCGTCGTCACCCCGAGTCGCCCGACCTCTTCGACGAGGCGCGCGTACAGCGACGGCTCGATCCCGCGCGGGAGACTCCCCGAGAAGACGCACATGGCCGCGCCCTTGGCCAGGTAGAGCAGCTTGTCGACGAACAGGTCCAGCTCCGCCTCCGAGACGGCGGGGCCGTGCTCATTGATCTCGGTCTGCTCGCCGGAGGTCGGGTCGACCACCGCGGTCGAGGTGCGCGACTCCTCGCGGATGCGCACGAAGTCGTTGAGCACCGCGTCCGCGGTCAGCTGCTCGATGATCCGCGTGCCGGTCGAGCCTCCCGCCACGCCGGTGGCGATGACCGGCTGGCCGAGCGCCTTGAGCGTGCGCGCGACGTTGACGCCCTTGCCGCCCGCCATCGAGGCCTGCTCGACCGCGCGGTGGCGCCGGCCGAGGGCGAAGTTCGGGACGGCGAGCGTCTTGTCGATCGCCGCGTTGAGGGTGACGGTGATGATCATGGGCGCCGGGCGCGCCGGAGCGCGGACGGGGGCCGGTCGATCCTCGGGAGAGGAGTCATCTGAGCGTCGCCCGGGGCCGCCGGCGCCTGCGCGCCCGGACGGTGGCCACCGCGAGGCCGAGCACGACCAGCGCGGTGAGGAGAAGGGCCAGGCCGGCGGGCGAGCGCAGGTCGGCGAAGGGCTCGGGGGCGGGAACGGCGCTCGCCGTGAGCAGCGGTGCGCTCGCCAGGACCCTCGCGCCGTCGCGGATCTCGAGCCGCCCGACGCGCCGCCCCGCCGGAAGCGGTCCCTCGATCTCATCGGCCACGCGGACCCGAGTGGCCGGGCGCCGGCCGCGGCGAACGGTCGCGCTGAGCCCGCGTGGAGTGGCGAGACCGACGACCCGGCCGTCGCGGCCGTCCACGGGCCGGCGCGCGACCGGCGCTCCGGCCGGGGCGACCTGCACGCGGCGGAACTGGTCGAGGCCGAAGCGCAGGAGGTCGAGCGTGGACTGGTTGCGCGACAGTTCGCTCGGCGCGCCGAGCACGACGCTGACTACCTCGGCGCCGCGACCCTTGCCCGCGCCGACCAGCACGTACTGCGCGCGCTGCGTGTAGCCGGTCTTCACCCCCTCGACGAACGGGTAGGCATCGACCAGCGTGTTGCGATTTCGCACCGTCCGCCGCCGCGCGCCGCTGCGCAGGCGAGCCTGCGTGCGGTCCACGGTGGCGGCGAAGCGGGGGTTGCGCAGGAGCATGCGCGTCAGTGAGGCGAGATCGCGGGCCGAGGAGCGGTTGCGGCGGGAGAGGCCGATCGGGTCCGAGTAGCTCGTCGAGCGCAGGCCGAGCTCGGCGGCACGGCGGTTCATGTCCTCCACAAAGGCGCCACGCGAGCCCGAGACGTTGGTGGCGATGGTCGCCGCGGCGTCGTTCGCGCTCGCGAGCAGGAGCGCGGTGAGCAGGTCGCCCGCGCGCACGCGCTCGCCGCGCACGAGGCCGATCTGCGACTCGACGGCCGCGGCCTCGTAGCCGGTCGCCGTGAAGACGTCGTTCGGCTGCGCTCGCTCCAGGAGGAGCAGAGCGGTCATCAGCTTCGTGGTGCTGGCGATGGGGTGGCGCTCGTCGACGCCGTCGGCGAGCAAGACCTCGCCCGAGCGGGCGTCGACGACGATTGCCGCCCTGGCGTCGGGGTCCGGCCGCGGCACGGCGGCCGACGCGGCGGGCGCGGCGGCGGCGAGCAGCAACGCCGCGGCGAGCAGCAACGCCGCGACGAGGGCTGCCAGGGCGGCGAAGCGCCGCGCGCGGGCGGCCGAAGGGCTCACTCGCGCAGCCTGATCCTCTGGCCCGCGCTCAGCGCCTGGGGATCGAGCTGGGGGTTGAGCTCCTGGATCTTCTCCACGCTGATCTCCTTCTCCTCGGCAATCGAGCCGAGCGTGTCGCCCGCCTGGATGGTGTAGGAGCCTGAGCCACGCGAGCGCTCGCGCCGCGCGCGGGGGCGCTCGGAGCGCTCGCGGTCGGCCGAGGAGCTGGAGCGGTCGGCGCTCTGGCCGGCACCGCCGCCGAAGAGCGCGCCGGAGGTGGCCAGGATGATCAGCAAGGCGACCGCGAAGACGCCCACGGCGACCGGAGCGAGCAGGCGCAGGTTGGGACCCGGGCTGTCCGGCATGGCGCGCATGGTATCCGGGCGCTCGGCGACGGCCTCGTCGCGACGGCCCGCGAGCTCCGGCCCGCTCATCCCGCGAGCGCCCAGGTCGTGGCCCGAAGCTCCTCGGCGGCGGCGCGGGCCGCGGTCGCGGGATCGATCTCGCCGGCCGAGTGTGCGTCGACGATCGACCGCGAGGCGGTGACGAGCCCAGCGGCGGGATGCGGCGCAAAAGCCGGGCGCAGGGCTTCGACCTCGCCGCCCTGGGCGCCGACCCCGGGAAGCAGGAAGACGGCGCGCGGCATGAGCTCACGCAGGCGGGCAAGCAGGTCGGGACGCGTCGCCCCGGTCACCGCACCGACGCTCGAGAGGCCGCACTCGGCGGTCGAGGTCTCCCCGAGCCCACGCACGAGCTCGGCCAGGCGCTCGTGGAACGGAGCTTGCGGGGCCGGGCAGTCCTGGAGCTCGGCGGCGCCCGGGTTCGAGGTGCGCACGAGACAGAAGCAGCCGGCGCCGGCGGCCGCGGCCGCGTCGGTCAGCGGCTCGAGGGCGTCGCGGCCGAGCAGGGGGTTGGCGGTGAACGCGTCGGCTCCGAGTCCGGGAACGGGACCGAAGGGGCCGGGCGTGTGGCCCACTAGGGCCTGCGCGTAGGCACGGGCGGTGACCGGGACGTCGCCGCGCTTGCCGTCGGCGATGATGAGCAGGCCCTCCTCGCGGGCGGCGGCCGCGACCGTCTCGAGCGCGCGCCAGCCGGCCCACCCGAGCCGCTCGAAGCAGGCCAGCTGAAGCTTGACGGCGACGCAGACCGGCCCGGCCGCGGAGATGGCGGCCCGACAGTGGCGCTCGACCGCCGCAGCCGTCCGCTCGGCCACGCCACCGCGTACGTCGTCGCGCTCGTCCGCTGCGATCGGCCAGAGCCGGGCCGGGTCGGGGTCGAGCCCGAGCACGACCTGGCTGCGGCGCTCGAGTACGAGCGCCGCCAGCCGGTCGGCGAAGGGGCGAGGGCCGGAGCTCTCGCCGGGCGGTGGGGCCAGCTCTGAGCCGGGTCTAGCCCTTGACGGACTTCTTGAGCGCGGAGCCGGCGCTGAAGCGCGGAACCCGGCTCGCGGAGATCTCGATGCGCTCGCCCGTCTGGGGGTTCACGCCCTGGCGGGCGCCCCGCTCGGCGACCGTGAACTTGCCGAAGCCGGTGAAGTTCACCTCGCCTCCGCGCGAGAGCGCGTCCTCGATCACCTTGAGCACGGCGTCCACCGCCTCGCCCGCGTCGTTCTTCGAAAGGTCCGCCTCAGCGGCGACCTGATCGACTACCTCAGCCTTAGTCACGCGTTCCTCCTCTTGCGTCTGCTTCCCGTTCCGTGTTCAACTCGGCGGCGGGGAAGCTAACACCGCCGGTGGACGACGGGGGTGCGGGGTCCTCGCCGGCCGCGGCGCCGCGACGGCCACCCGCTCCCAGCTCGAGCATGCGCTCCGCGGCCGCGACGACGTCCTCGAAGGCCTCGGAGTCGGGCGGCAGCCGCCGCACCTCACCCTCGGCGTCGTAGAGCATGACCCTCGGAGCGCGCTCGCGTTGACGCCGCCGCCCGGCCGCCGCCACCCCCTCGGCCAGGCCCGCGAGGCGGGCGACCGTGCCGCGGCGCTCCTTCACGCCGATCCGTCTCCGAGGGCGACGAGGGCCCGGCGGAGGTCGTAGCGCATCAGTGAGGACAGGGTGAGGCGCCCGGCCACCACGGCCAGGGTCGAGCCCTCGCCGCGGACCACGTAGACGGCGCCGGCGGGAGTCGCGATCTCGACCTCGGTCGGGTGTCCGGCCTGGGCGGCGTCCGCGCCCTCGAGCACGGCCAGGGTCAACTCCCTGAGGCGCTCGCCGAGGTCTCCTCGCGCCGGCTCCGCGGCGAGCAACGAGCCGTCCCGGCCGAGGGCGATCGCCGCACGCACGTCGGCGGTCTGTTCGCTCAGTTCTCGCAGCGCCGCGGCGGGGGTGGATGCGGGCGAGCGCACAGACGGCGAGAATACCTCTCGTGAACCTGGTCAGGATCTCGTGGTTGGTGACCGTGGCGGTGTTCGTCCTCGCCGCGGCGCTGGTGTTCGCGAACGGCTACGTCGGCTACATGATCGTGCTGCTGGCGGTCGCCGCCTCGGCGGCCGTGAACCTGCGCTGAGACACCGCTCAGCGCCGACGGGGTCAACCGCGCCGCCGCCGGGCGAGGTCGGCGTCGGCGTCGGCGTCGGCGGCATCCTCGGCCTCAACCCCGCGGCCGGACTCGCCGGTCGAGCCCGCGCCGGCCCCGACCCATGCGCCGGGTCGCACCGCGTCCTCGGGCTCGAGATGGATGAGCACGTCGGCTCCGCCCAGGCGTGTGCGTATGTCGCGCGTGAGCTCGTGTGCGAGATCGTGGGCGCGCTCGAGCGAGGTCCCGTGGCGGAACTGGACGTGGAGGTCGACGTAGCGGTCGCTCCCGGCCCGCCGCGCACGCAGGGCGTGGAAGCCGGCGATCTCCGCCGCGCCGTGGCCCTGGACGGCCTCGCGCACGCCCGCGAGCTCCCCGGCCGGCAGCGCCTCGTCCACCAGCACGCGCGAGGAGCGGCTGACCAGGCGCAGGCCGGAGACCACGATCGCCGCCGCGACGAGCAGCGCCACGATCGGGTCGATGCGGTCGATCCCCGTGAGCTCGACCAGTAGCAGCCCCCCGAGCACGCCGAACGACGTCAGGGCATCGGTGCGCAGGTGGGCGGCGTCGCCCTCGAGCGCCGGCGACTCGGTCGCGGCCGCGCGGCGGGCGAGAAAGCTCGAGACCACGACGTTGGCGACGCCCGAGAAGGCGATGACCACGATCCCGACCCAGAGAAGCCGAACCTCGGCCGGAACGAACAGCCGCCGCACCGACTCAAAGGCGATGACCGCCGCGCCGACGAGGATGAGCACGCCCTCAAAGGCCGCGGCGAGGTTCTCGACCTTGGCGTGGCCGTAGGGGTGGTCGCGGTCGGCCGGCACCCCGGCCTTGCGCACGGAGACGAAGGCGACGACCGAGGCGATCAGGTCGATGCTCGAGTGGATCGCCTCGGTGAGGATGGCGATCGAGCCGGTGAGCACGCCGGCCACGAGCTTGAGCACGATGAGCGTCGAGTTCGACGCGATCGACAGCGCGGCGGCGCGCGACTTCGGAGGGGTCCGCGGGCCGGCGCCGAGCACCGCGGCGCCGGCCGAGCCGGCCGCACGCAGGCCTTCGCTCGGATCGCTCATGGGCCCGTGCCGGCGCGTTGGCGCAACCACGCGGCGAGCGCGCGCGCCGCGCGCCCGCGATGGCTGATCGCATCCTTCTCCCCGGGCGTGAGCTCGGCCATCGTCCGCCCGTCGGGAATCTCGGCCGGGAGAAAGGCCGGGTCGTAGCCGAAGCCGCCGCCTCCGCGCGGATGCTCGGCGAGCGTTCCCTCGCAGCGCGCCTCGAAGATCCGCGGCGATCCCCCCTCTGCCGGGTCGGCGAAGGCCAGCGCGCACACGTAGGCCACGCGCCGGTCGCCCCCCGCGGGGACCTCGCGCAACAGTCTGGTCAGGTTGTCCTCGTCGGTCGCGTTCTCGCCGGCGAAGCGGGCGGAGCGGACCCCGGGCGCGCCGCCGAGGGCGGCGGCCTCGATCCCCGAGTCGTCGGCCACCGCGGGCCGGCCGGTGGCCCGTGCCGCCGCGAGCGCCTTGGTGGCCGCGTTCGCCGCGAACGTCTCGCCGGTCTCGGGCGGGAGCTCGACCTCCGCGGAGAGTGGCTCGAGCGTCCAGGGCGCGAGCAGCACCTCGAGCTCCCGCGCCTTGTGGACGTTGCGCGAGGCGAGCACGAGCCCGAGGGGCACAGGACCGGAGGCGGTCGTCGCCCGGCCGGTCAGCCGGGCAGCCCGCCCGTGGCCTCGGCCTGGGTCGCCCGCAGCTCCTCGATCCCGGCCGCCGCGAGCTCGAGCAGGGTGTCGAGCGAGGCGCGCGAGAGCGGCGTGCGCTCGGCCGTGGCCTGGACCTCGACCAGCCCGCCGTCGCCGGCCATGACGACGTTGGCGTCGACCTCGGCGGTCGAGTCCTCGGAGTAGTCGAGGTCGAGCAGGGCCTCGCCGCCGACCATGCCGCACGACACTGCCGCGATCGACCCGTTGAGGGGCAGACGGCTCAGCTTCCCCTCGTCGACCAGCTGCGCGAGCGCGAGCTGCAGGGCGACGAACCCTCCGGTGATCGACGCGCAGCGCGTGCCGCCGTCGGCCTCGAGCACGTCGCAGTCGACGTAGACCGTGCGCTCGCCGAGCGCCTCGAAGTCGATCACCCCGCGCAGGGAGCGGCCGATCAGCCGCTGGATCTCCACGGTGCGCCCATCGGGGCGCCCGCGGGTCACGTCGCGCTGCTTGCGCTCGCCGGTCGAGGCCGGAAGCATCCCGTACTCGGAGGTGACCCAGCCCCGCCCGCGTCCGGCCATCCAGCGCGGCACCGAGTCGACCACCGAGGCCGTGCAGATGATCCGCGTGGCCCCCTGCGCGTACAGCGCCGAGCCGGTGGCCGAGCGCACGAAACCGGCAGCGATCTCGACGGGCCGAAGGTCCTCCGGGCTGCGGCCGTCGTTCCTCATGCCGCCACCCGGTGAGACGGCTCGGCGGCTCCGGGTCGGACTTCGACGTGGTCCACCTCACCCAGCGGAAGCTGGAGGAAGCGCGTCCCGAGCGCGCGGAAGGCCTCCGGGTCACCCGAGCAGAGGAAGCGATAGCCGCCGCGCCGGCCCTCGGGCCGAGCGAGCCCACCGTCGGCCAGCGAGCGCTCGACCTCCTCGGCGATGGCCGCACCCGAGGAGACGATCTCGACCCGTCGCCCGAGGGCGCGCTGGAGCATGGGCCGCACGAGCGGGTAATGGGTGCAGCCGAGGATCACGGTGTCGACATCCGCGGCGCGCAGCGGCGCGCACAGCCTCTCGACCTGATCGACCACGCGCTCGTCGACCTCGTGGCCGGCCTGGATCAGCGGGGCGAGCTCAGGTGCGGGGACGGACTCGAGCGTGGCGTCGGGGGCGACCGCGGCGAGCGACCGGTCGTAGGCGCCGCTCGCGACGGTCGCCGGCGTGGCCAGGAGGCCGACGCGTCCGTTACGGGTGACCTGAGCCGCGAGCCGCGACTCCGGCGCGACGACAGCGACCACGCCGACTCGCCCGGCGAGGTGCTCACGGAGCGCCGGCAGGGCCGCCGCGGTGGCCGAGTTACAGGCCACGATCACGAGCTTGGCTCCTTGCGCGAGCAGGATGTCGGCGAGCTCGAGGGCAAAGGCGCGCAGCTCGGGCCTCGAGCGCTCGCCGTAGGGAAAGCGCGCCGTGTCGCCGAGGTAGAGGAAGTCCTCGTGGGGCAGCGACACGAGGCACTCGTGGAGGACGGTGAGGCCCCCGACCCCGGAGTCGAAGACCGCGATCGGAAGCTCGGGGCGCGGAGGCTCGGTCATCGGCTCATGGTGTCACGCGGCTCGGAAACCGACGAGCGCGAGGCCTCGAGCGCCCGCTCAGGCCAGGGTCCAGAAGCGCCCGACCGCGTCGGTGGCTCGCTCCGTGGTCGCGTCGGGCTCGACCGAGCGAGGCACGCCGCCCTCGGCCAGGCCCTCGAGCGTCGCCGCCGTCGACGCCGCCAGCGCGTCGAGGTCGTAGCCCCCCTCGAGCACCGCTCCGACCGGGGCACCGGCGGCATCCGCGATCGCGCGCGCGTGGCGAGCCAGCTCCCCGAAGGAGGAGGTCTCGAGCCGGCAGGAGGCGAGCGGATCGGCGCGGTGGGCGTCGAATCCGGCCGAGACGAGCACGAGGTCCGGGTCGAAGGCTCGCGCGGCCGGAGCGACGACGTGCTCGACGAGCGCCACCCAGGTCTCCTCGCCCGAGCCGGGCGCGACGGGCAGGTTGATCGTGTGGCCCGCGCCCGGGCCCGACCCGGCGTCCTCGAGCGGTCCCGTCCCCGGGTAGAGCGGCGACTGGTGGATGCTGGCGAACAGGACCTCGTCGCTCGAGTGGAAGATGTCGTTGGTCCCGTTGCCGTGGTGGACGTCCCAGTCGAGCACGAGCACGCGACGCGCGCCGAGCGCGTCGAGGGCGTGGCGCGCGGCC
>JBBSNG010000008.1:0-25838 GCA_038232755.1 Solirubrobacterales bacterium
CCGCCCGGGGGGGTGGGGGCCGGGCCCCGGCCCGGTCCCCGCCCCCGGCGGGGGGGGGGCCCCCCCGCCCCCCCCCCCCCGCCCCCCCCCCGCCCTGTCCCGCGGGGGGCCCTCACGCGGGCGCGCGCGGGGCCCCGGGCCCCCGCCGCGCCCCCCCCCCCCCCCGCCACCGAGGACTCCGCTCCGCGAAGCTTTGCAGCCGCCTCAAAAACCGCGGCGTTCGCGGTCGGCGAGCCGCCGATCACCCGAGCGGTTAAACCTCCACATGACGACGATGAAGACGATCGCCATGGCCAGCGCCGCCAACCCGAGGACCGGCGCCTGGGAGAAGTCGATCACCCCGATCGTCGCGAAGAACAGCAGCACGAGCACGAGCCCTCCGCACAGCAGCGCCCCGGTCCATACCACGGCGCGAACGCGCTGATGGCCGGGCTTCAAGGCGGGCGCCTTGGCGGCCGGGCGAAACGGACGCTGGGGACCTGGCTGCTGCGTTGTCACGACGACCTCATCCTCCACTACCAGGCGTCAGGGCCTCTGAGTCGCTTCCGAAGATACGGCACCGAGCGGCGGAGGACAAGCGCGGACGGCCGCCGCCCTAGAAACCGCGGCGTTCGCGGTCGGCCCAGCGCGAGTTCCCCTTGCGCTCGGACCGAGCGAAGCGCCAGATCGTCACGCCGAAGAACGCAGCGAGGACCAGCGCGACCACACCCAGGAACGGGTGCAGGGAGAGGTCGATGACCCCGATCGCGACGAAGAAGATGACGATGGCGCCCAGCCCCCCGGACAGCAGCGCGGTCCCCCAGACCACCGCCCGCGCCCGGGGGTACCCCGAGGTCGGATAGGTCGCCCGCGTGGGCGGTTTGGCACCGGGTTGCCCGGTCGCGGTCCGGGCGTTCGACTCCTGGGTCGTCACGGTGATCCCCTCCTGTGGTGCCCGCGTTCGGGACCTCGGGCCGAGGCCAAAGATACGCCACCTCGCGGCAGAGAGCAAGACGTTTGCATTCAGCTCGCCAAAGCCCTCGGGCGGTAGATTCCTCGCATCCGCCCCGCGGCGTGGTCGGCGAAGAAGGAGAGGGGAGTCGATGTCCACGGAAGGTGTCGAGGGAGAGCTTCTCTGGGAGCCTTCGCAGGAGGTCGTCGAGCGGGCGGCCATGACCGGCTACATGCGCTGGCTCGAGCGCGAGCGCGGGCTCTCGTTCAGCTCCTACGGCGAGCTGTGGGAATGGTCGGTGACCGAGCTCGAGGACTTCTGGAGCACCGTGTGGGAGTACTTCGAGATCGACGAGTCGAAGGCGTACGAGGCGGTGCTGGAGCAGCGGGTGATGCCCGACGCCAGGTGGTTCTCCGGCGCGGAGCTCAACTACGCCGAGCATGTCCTCCGCCGTGCCCGGACGGGCGAGGCGGCGGTGATCGCCGCCTCCGAGCTCCGCGCTCGTACGGAGACGACCTGGGACGAGCTCGAGGAGCAGGTCGCGCGGGCCGCCGCGGCCCTGCGGCAGCTTGGGGTCGCACGCGGCGATCGGGTGGTCGCCTACATGCCCAACGTTCCCGAGACGCTCATCGCTTTCCTCGCGTGCGCGAGCCTGGGTGCGATCTGGTCGAGCTGCTCGCCCGACTTCGGAGCGCGGAGCGTCGTCGATCGGTTCAGCCAGATCGAGCCCAAGGTGCTGTTCGCCGTGGAGGGCTACCGCTACGGCGGCCGGGACTTCGACCGCACGGACACCGTCGCCGACCTCCAGCGCGAGCTGCCGACCCTCGAGCGGACCGTTCTCCTGCCCTATCTCTCCGACGACGCCGACCTCGGCGCGCTCGAGGACACCATGCTGTGGGAGACCTTTCTCGAGTCCTCGCCGAGCGGCTCGGTCGCGTTCGAGCAGGTTCCCTTCGACCACCCGCTCTGGGTCCTCTACTCGTCCGGCACGACCGGGCTGCCCAAGCCGATCGTCCAGGGTCACGGCGGCATCGTCCTCGAGCACCTGAAGATGTGCGCGCTGCACATGGACCTCGGCGAGGGCGACCGCTTCTTCTGGTTCACCACGACCGGCTGGATGATGTGGAACCTGCTCGTCGGCGGACTGCTCGTCGGCTCGGCCGTGGTCCTCTACGACGGAAGCCCCGCCGAGCCCGACCTCGGCGCCCTCTGGGATCTCGTCGAGCAGGCGGCCATCACCTGCTTCGGCACGAGTGCGACCTACATCGCCTCGCTGCACGGCGCCGATCTGGCTCCCGGCGCCGACCACGACCTCGCCGACCTCAAGAGCATCGGCTCGACCGGTTCGCCGCTCTCCGCCGACGGCTTCCGGTTCGTCTACGACCGCGTCAAGGCCGACGCCTGGCTGTTCTCGACGAGCGGCGGCACCGACCTCTGCACCGCGTTCGTGACCGGCTGCCCCCTGCTCCCGGTGCACGTGGGCGAGCTCCAGTGCCGCGCCCTCGGCGCCAAGGTCGAGGCCTTCGACGCCGAGGGCAACTCGCTGGTGGACGAGGTCGGCGAGCTCGTGATCACCGAGCCGATGCCCTCGATGCCGCTCTACCTGTGGGGCGACCAGAGCGGCGAGCGCCTGCACGAGAGCTACTTCGACACCTACCCGGGCGTATGGCGCCACGGGGACTGGATCCGTCTCACCCCCCGCGGCAGCGCCGTGATCCAGGGACGCTCGGACGCGACGATCAACCGCGGCGGGGTGCGCATGGGGACGGCCGAGATCTACAGCGCGGTCAACGGGGTCGACGCGGTCAGCGATTCGCTCGTGGTCGACGTGGCGACGAGCGAGGGTAGGGCCGTGATGCCGCTGTTCGTGGTGCTCGAGCCGGGAGCCGAGCTCGGCGATGACCTCCGGGCCGAGATCAGGGGCAGGATCCGGGACGAGTGCTCACCGCGGCACGTGCCCGACGTCATCCACCCGATCGACGAGGTGCCGCGGACCCTGAACGGCAAGATCCTCGAGGTCCCGGTCAAGAAGATCCTCACGGGCACCCCGGTCGCCGAGGCGGCGAACCCGGACTCGCTGGCCAACCCGCGGGCGCTCGACTTCTTCGCTCGGCTCGCGGACGACCTCTGAGCCCGGCCGTCGGGCTCAGCGGCCCCGGACGACGAGGAACGTCCCGGCGGCGAGCAGCAGCACGCCGACGACCCGCTGCCACGAGAGCGGGCGGACGTCGAGCCCGAGGATCCCGAGGCGGTCGATGACGATCGAGGTCGTGAGCTGGCCGGTGACCGTCGCCGCGGTGACCGCGCCGGCGCCGAGCGTGCGCACGGTGATCAGCGCCGTCGTGACGTACACGGCCCCGAGCAGGCCACCGGTCAGGTAGACCCAGCTCAGGCTGCGAGCCCCTCCCACGCCGCCGAAGCCGCCGACGCTCGCGCTCAGGAGCACGGTGATTGCCACTAGCGCCGCGGTGCCGATGGCGAACGAGATCGAGGCGGCGGCCAGCGGAGAGGCGATCGAGCGCCCGAGCGTCGAGTTGATCGGGGCCTGCAGGGCGATGAAGCCCCCGGCCACCACGGTGAAGGCGATGGCCAGCGCCTGATTATCCACGGCCATCACCGGCACCGGAGAACGGCGTCACTTGGCCTCGAGCCAGTTCGGGCCGGCGCCGAGGTCGACCGCCAGCGGCGGGTCGAGCTCGTAGGCGTCGGTCATCTCGCGCCGCACGATCTCCGAGGCGGCGGGGATCTCCTCCTCGGGGGCCTCGAACAGCAGCTCGTCGTGGATCTGAAGCACGAGCCGCGTGGCCAGGCCCGCCTCGCGCAGGGCGCGGTGACAGCGGACCATGGCGACCTTGATGATGTCAGCCGCCGTCCCCTGGATGACGGTGTTGACCGCGAGCCGCTCGCCCAGCAGCTGGGTCTGGCGCTGGCGGGCGCGCAGCTCGGGGATGCGCCGGGCGCGGCCGAACAACGTGGTCACGTAGCCGTCGTTGAGCGCCTGGGCGATGGTGTCGCGGATGAAGTCGCGCACGCCGGGGAAGCGGCCGAGGTAGCGGTCGATGAACTCCTGGGCCTCGTCCTGAGGGATCTGGAGACGGTCGGCGAGACCGTAGGCCGAGAGCCCGTAGACGATCCCGTAGTTGATCATCTTGGCCCGGTCGCGCTGGCGCTTGTCGACGCGGTCGAGCGGAATGTCGAACATCTCCGCGGTGGTCGCGGTGTGGATGTCCTCGCCGCGCGCGAAGATCGCCTTGAGCGCGTCGTCGCCGGCGATGTGGGCGAGCACGCGCAGCTCGACCTGGGAGTAGTCGGCCGAGAGCAGCCGCGTGCCCGGCGCGGCGACGAAGCAGGCGCGGATCTCCCGCCCGGTATCCGAGCGCACGGGGATGTTCTGGAGGTTCGGGTTGGTGCTGGAGAGCCGTCCGGTGGCGGCGATGGTCTGGTTGAAGGTGGTGTGCAGGCGCCCGTCGCGCGGATCGATCAGCTCGGGCAGGGCGTCGAGGTAGGTGTTCTTGAGCTTGGTCAGCTCGCGCCACTCCTCGACCTTGCGGACGATCGGATGCTCGTCGCGGATGGCCTGGAGCACGCGCGCGTCGGTCGAGAAGCCGGTCTTGCCGCGGCGCTTGCGCGACAGCCCGAGCTTGACGAACAGGACCTCGGCGAGCTGCTGGGGTGAGCCGATGGTGAACTCCTCGCCCGCCAGCTCGTGGACCTCGCGCTCGAGCGCGGAGATCTGCTCGGCGAAGCGCGTGCCGATCTCGGCGAGGCCGGCGACGTCGAGGGCCACGCCGGTGCCCTCCATGGCCACCAGCACCTCGACCAGCGGCAGCTCGACCTCGGCGAACAGCCGCTCGAGTCCACGCTCGGAGAGCTCGGCCCGCTGGCGCTCGGCCAGGGCGCGGGCGCCGATCGCTCGCTCGGCCAGCGCGTCGCCCCCCTCGGCGTCCGCGCCGATGCCCTGCTCGGCGGTCAGCTCCTCGAGCGGGTAGGCGCGCCGCGCGGGGTCCAGCAGGTAGGCCGCGACCATGGTGTCGTGGGCGAGTGCGAGGACGGAGCCCGCCGGCGGGGCGCCGGGCTCAGGAGCGAGCGGCGGGTCGAGCGTGGCGATCGTCTTCCAGTCGTGGGCCACGCCGGGACGATCGCCCCAGGCCAGCTCGAGCGCGGCGACCGCCTCCGCCTCGCCGGTGAGGACCTCGTCGCCGCCGGCGTAGGCGGCGAAGCGCAACGGGAGATGGGCGGTGGCGGGCGCGCGAGCGGGCGGGGCGCCCGGACCGGACGCGTCGAACGCCTCCGCGGCAGACACGTCGGCGGCGAGCTCTGCCGGCTCGAGCGCATCGCCGGCTTCGGGCTCGAGCGTGTCCGGTGAGTCCGTGGCCAGCGCGTCGACGTCATCGAGAAGCTCGGCCACATCGGGGTCGTCCGCCGCCTCGGCTACGTCCGCGGGCGCCTGCTCCTCCCCCGCTCGCTCACAGACCAGCGTGGCCAGCTCACCCTTGAGGCCCGCCAGCTCGGCCACGGGCACCTCCACCGCCCGCGCGCGCACCTCGAGGTCGGGCCGCTCCGCCGGAGCGGCCTCCTCACCCTCCCCCAGCGCCTCCTCGAGCCGGCGCAGCGGGTCGCGCAGCTCGAACTCGCGGAAGACCGAGCGCAGCAACGAGCGATCGGGCTCCTCGGCCGCGGTCTCGCCGAGGTCGATCTCGAACTCGACCTCGCGGTTGGCGGTGGCGAGCTGCTTCGACACGCGGGCGTCGTCGGCATGCTCGACCAGGTTCTGCTTGCGCTTCGCCCCCGAGATCTCGTCGACGCTCGCGAGCACGGTCTCGAGGTCGCCGAAGCGCTGGAGGAGCTGCGCGGCGGTCTTGTCGCCGATGCCCGGGACGCCCGGGATGTTGTCCGAGGTGTCGCCCTTCAGACCGTAGAAGTCGGGGATCAGCTCGGGCGGGATGCCGTAGCGCTCGATCACCGTCTCGCGCTCGTAGGTCTTGGTGTCGGTGATGCCGCGGCTCGTGGCCATGACGCTCACGCCCGGCTCGACGAGCTGGAGGGCGTCGCGGTCGCCGGTGACGATGGTCACGTCGATCCCCTGCTCGCGCGCGCGGCGGGCCAGGGTGGCGATCACGTCGTCGGCCTCGTAGCCCTCGACCTTGACGTTGCGGTAGCCGAAGGCCTCGACAAGCGGCGCGAGGTGGGGCCACTGCTCGCGCAGGAGGTCGGGCTTGGAGCTGCGCTGCGCCTTGTAGTCGGCGTAGACCTCCTTGCGACCGGACATGCCGGCGTCCCAGACCACGAGCGTCGGGCGCTGGCCGTGCTCGTCGAGGATCTTCACCAGCATCGAGGCGAAGCCGAAGATCGCGTTGGTGGGGAACCCGCGCGAGGTGGCGATCGTCTCGGGCAGCGCGAAGAAGGCGCGGTAGGCCAGGCTGTTGCCGTCGATCAGGAAGAGCTCGGTGCGGGTGCTCGGGGAGACGGCGGCAGGCGCAGCGGGCATCGCCGGGCATCTTAGGAGCGCGCCGCGTGGACCCGGGCGAGCAGGACTTTCGCGCGCTTGGGCGCCCACCGTGCGGGGGTAACATGAGCTCAGGCCCGGGACGCCGCGCGGGTCCTCCTCCTGTATGGCCAATCCCAGCGCACAGTTCTCGCTCATCCTCCGGGTCGAGCTCGAGCGCCGTCCAGGCACGCTCGGGCACCTGACCTCGGCCATCGGCAGCGCCGGCGGCTCGATCGGCGCGGTCGACATCCTCGAGCAGGGCGAGCGCCACACCCTGCGTCAGCTGACCGTCGACTGCGCGAGCGAGGAGCAGTGGCGCGAGGTGGCGGCGGCGATCGGGGAGCTCGACGGCGTCCGCCTGATCGAGCGCACCGACCGCACGCTCGAGCTCCACCGCGGGGGGAAGATCTTCACCGGGCTCAAGACCCCGGTCAAGACCCGCGACGACCTCGCCATGGCCTACACGCCCGGGGTGGCGCGCGTCTGCCTGGAGATCGCCCGGGACCGGACACGGGCCCGCGAGTACACGATCGCCCGCAACACCGTCGCCGTGGTCTCAGACGGCACCGCCGTGCTCGGGCTCGGCGACATCGGGCCCGAGGCCGCGCTCCCGGTGATGGAGGGCAAGGCCGTCCTGTTCAAGGAGTTCGCCGACGTCAACGCCTTCCCGGTCTGCCTCGACACCCACGATCCCGACGAGATCGTGGCCGTCGTCAAGGCGATCGCGCCGACCTTCGGCGGCATCAACCTCGAGGACATCTCCTCTCCGCGCTGCTTCGAGATCGAGCGCCGGCTCAAGGACGAGCTCGACATCCCGGTGTTCCACGACGACCAGCACGGCACGGCCATCGTCGTGCTCGCCGCGCTCAAGAACGCCTGCCGGCTGACCGGCCGCCGGCTCGCGGAGATCGATGCGGTGATGGTCGGCGCCGGGGCCGCCGGCGTCGCGGTGGCGCGCATCCTCATCGAGTCGGGCGTCCGCTCGATCGTCGCCTGCGACCGGGCCGGAGCGATCCACCGCGGGCGCCCCGACTACGCCGACGGGTCGATGAACGTGGCCAAGACCTGGCTCGCCGAGCACACCAACCCGGATGGGCGTGAGGGCACGCCGGCTGAGGTGCTCGAGGGCGCCGACCTCTTCCTCGGCCTCTCCGGTCCCGGAATAGTCCGCGCCGAGGACCTCGCCCGTATGAACCCACAGCCCTTCGTGTTCGCCATGGCCAACCCAGATCCCGAGGTCCTTCCCGAGGCCGCCCTCGCCTACGCCGGCGTGATGGCCACCGGGCGTTCGGACTACCCGAACCAGATCAACAACGTGCTCGCCTTCCCCGGGATCTTCCGCGGTGCGCTCGACGCCCGCGCGACCGCGATCACCGAGGAGATGAAGCTGGCCGCGGCCGAGGGGATCGCCGGCGTGGTGGCCGACGACGAACTCTCCGACGAGTACATCATCCCCAGCGTGTTCGACCGGCGGGTGAGCCGCGCGGTGGCCGAGGCGGTTGCCCGCGAGGCCGAGCGCGACGGCGTGGCCCGGACCGCGGCGGGCGGCGAGCCCGCAGACGGCGGATCGCCCGCCCTCGACGAGCTGCCGCCCGGGGGACCCGCGATCGGCGCCGGGCTGACCCCGGCGGCCTGAGCGTGGGCGTCGACCCCGACATCCGCTCGTGAAGGTCGCCGTCACCGGCGCCACCGGGACGATCGGCTCCCGGTTGGTCGAGGAGCTGAGCGCCCGCGGCGACGAGGTCACCGTCCTCTCCCGCGACGCCGACCGGGCCCGCCGGACCTTCGGCGGGAACGTCGAGGCCGTGACCTGGGCCGACCCCAAGTCGGAGCCCGCTCCGGCCGAGGCGCTGTCGGGGCGCGACGGCGTCGTGCATCTGCTCGGCGAGCCGATCGCCCAGCGCTGGAGCGACCACGCGAAACGCGAGATCCGGGACTCGCGCGTGCTCGGCACGGAGAACCTGGTGCGCGGGATCGCCGCCGCCGAGGTGCGGCCCGGGGTCCTGGTCTCCCAGTCGGCCGAGGGGATCTATCGGCGCGGCACCGAGCCGGTCGACGAGAGCGGTCCCGCCGATCCGGGCACCTTCCTCTCCGATCTGGTCACCGCGTGGGAGGGAGAGGCGGCCAAGGCCTCCGAGCTCGGGCTGCGGGTGGTCTACGCGCGGACCGGGGTCGTGCTCTCACCCGAGGGCGGCGCCCTGGGGACGATGTTGCCGTTCTTCAAGGCCGGCCTCGGCGGGCCGGTGGCCGGCGGCCGGCAGTACGTGTCGTGGATCCATCTCGACGACACGGTCGGCGCGCTGCTCTTCTGCCTCGACACCGAGGCGGCCGAGGGACCGGTCAACCTGACCGCCCCCGAGCCCGTGACCAACAAGGAGCTGTCCAAGGCGCTCGGGCGGGTCCTCGGGCGCCCGGCCGTGCTGCCCGTCCCCGCCTTTGGCCTCAAGGTCCTCTACGGGGAGATGGCCCAGCTCGTGCTCACGGGCGTGAACGTCAGGCCGCGTCGCCTCGAGGAGCTCGGCTACCGCTTCCGTCGGCCCGAGCTCGAGCCCGCCCTGCGCGCCGCCACCGGCCGCGGGGGCTGAGTACCGACGGCGCGACGCCTAGCGCTCGCCGCGGCCGCCCGGGCCGTTGATCTCGCCCTGGCCCTGGCGGGCTTGGAGCTGGCGCAGGACCTCGAAGTCGCGGTCGCGTCCGTACCTGAAGACCTCGTAGGTGCCGACCGTCGGATCTCCCTGGCCGTCGAAGTCGATCGGCCCCGAGGCGCCCTCGTAGTCGATGTCGCGGCCCTCGCGTAGAGCCTCGATCCCCTCGTCGAGGTTCTCGAAGGTGATCTTGCGGCCGGGTGCCGAGCTGACGTCGCGCAGCTTGCCCTGGATCGCCTCGCCCTCGTTCGACCCGGCGGCCACCGCGGCGAGGATGCACAGCATCGTGGCGTCGAAGTTCTGGGCGTCGAAGGTCTGACGGCTATCGGGCCGGCGGTCCGAGCGCGAGTAGAGCCGTCCGAAGGCTCTGGCCGTCTCGCCCTTCGCGAGCGTCCCCGGCCGGGTTCCGCGCGCGCCCTGGAGCGCCCTGGCGGGGATGCTCTCCGGCAGCCCCTCGCCGGCGAGCCCGTCGGTGACGAAGAGCTTGGAGGCGTCGAAGTCGCCGGTGTCGATGAGCGCGGCGCCCAGACGCGCGTAGGTCTGGGGGAAGTCGACGATGACGTAGCCGTCGGGGTCGTCGGCCACGATCTGCTCGGCCTCGGCGTCGAGGTCCTCCTCCTCGGGGTCATAGAGCACCGGCCCGCCGGTCACCTCGCCGCCCTTGGCCTCCCAGGCCCGGCGGAAGCTGTTGGCCAGACCTGAGCCGTAGGCGTCGTTGCGCGCGGCGACGGCGATCGTCTTGTCGCTGCCGTCGAGCTCGCCCTCGACCACGTCGGCGAGGGTCTCGCCCTGGAGGCTGTTCGAGGGGGCGGTGCGAAACAGGAAGCCCTCGTCCACGAGCGTGGTGATCTGAGCGCTGGTCGAGGCCGGCGAGATCATCGGCGTCCGCTCGGGGATGGCCACGGACTGGGCGGCCGGGATCGTGTCGGTCGAGGCCCACGCGCCGGCGAGGCAGGTCGCGCCGTTCTCCGTCAGCTCACGGGCCGCCGAGACCGAGTCCTGGGGACTGGTGGCGGTGTCGGCGTGCTCGACGTCGACCTTCACACCGCGCACGCCGGCGTCCTCAAGCGCGTCCTCGGCCTGATCGACCGCGAGCTCGGCGGCCTTGCGCCCGGGCGGGCCGAAGGGGGAGAGATCGCCGCTCAGGGGAACGAGGTCGCCGACGGTCAGATCGAAGCGGGCGTTGCGGGGATCGGACCTCGGCGGAGCGGGCTCGCGGCCGCGGTCGGCGGTTTCGCCGCCCCCGGCGCCGCCAGCGCCGTCGTCGCTGCAGCCGAGCACGACCAGAGAGAGTAGAACGACCAGCGCGGCACCGCCGGCGCGGCTCCAGGCTCGATGTCCGTCCATGGTGTCTCCTTCTCGATCGCTCGTGCTCTTCGCCGCCGCACGGGGGTGCACGGCGGGGGTACACCGATAACACCGCACACGCTCCGGGAGCGCGGTCTGCTTCAGAGCGCCCGCATCCTAGCGTCGCCACCCCGTCCCCGAGCAGTCCGACCGGCGGGAGGGCCACCCGGCCTAGCGGGTATGTTGACCGTCTCGACGATGCGGATAGGCGTTCTGACAGGCGGGGGCGACTGCCCGGGGCTGAACGCCGTCATCCGCGCCGTCGTCCGCAAGGGCATCGACGGTCACGGTCACGCCATCGTCGGCTTCCGGGACGGTTGGCGAGGACCGCTCGAGAGCGCCTACGAGGAGTTGACCATCGAGTCCACGCGCGGCATCCTGCCCCGCGGGGGGACGATCCTGGGCTCCTCGCGCACCAATCCGTTCGGGCGCGAGGACGGCGTCGCCCGGATCCGGGAGGCCATGGAATCGCTCGGGCTGGCCGGCCTGATCGCCATCGGCGGTGAGGACACGCTGGGCGCTGCGGCCCGCCTTCACGCCGAGGGGGTCCCGGTGATCGGCGTCCCGAAGACGATCGACAACGACCTCGGCGGCACCGACCAGACCTTCGGCTTCGACACCGCGATGTCGATCGCCACCGAGGCCGTTGACCGGCTGCACTCGACCGCCGAGAGCCACCACCGCAATCTCGTCGTCGAGGTCATGGGCCGCCACGCCGGCTGGATCGCCCTGCACTCCGGGATCGCCGGCGGGGCGGACGTGATCCTCATTCCCGAGCGACCCTTCGACATCGAGGAGGTCTGCCGGCTGATCCGCCGCCGCCACGCCCGCGGGCGCTACTTCGCGATCATCGTCGTAGCCGAGGGAGCGACTCCCGTCGAGGGGACGCTCGAGGTCCTCGGCGGCGTGACCGACGAGTTCGGACACGCCCGCCTGGGAGGAATCGGACAGCGCCTCGAACGCGAGATCGAGGAGCGCACCGGCTTCGAGACCCGCACCACGGTGCTCGGGCACACGCAGCGCGGCGGCACGCCGACGGCCTTCGACCGGGTCCTGGCCACGCGGCTGGGCGTCAGGGCGATCGACGCCGCACACGACGGGCAGTGGGGTCAGATGGCCGCGCTGCGCTCGATGCGGATCGAGCTCGTGCCGCTCGCGGAGGCGGTGAAGAGCCTGCGGACGGTGAGTGAAGAGGATCTCGAGGTGGCGCGGGCGTTCTTCGGGTAGGCGACGGAGCGGGCGACCACGACCTGACGGCGCCCGGCCCGAACGCCGCCTCGCTCAGGAGCGCCCGAGGTGCTGGTCGAGAAACGGCTTGACGGCCCTGAACGCCACCGCGCCGACCACCAGCGCCATCAGCACCAGAAAGGCGTCGAAGGCCTTGATCCCGAGCGACCAGGAGGAGATCCAGATCACCGAACCGACGAGGAGTGCCCAGAGGACGACCATGGCGGCGCGGGAGCCTAGCGCTCGCGTGCCGCGCGCAACGCGGCGCGCGCTTTGGTCAGCCCGTTGAAGGCGGTGAACATCGCCTTCTCCGCGCCGGAGTCCTGCTCGGGGAGCATCCCGGCGCCACGGGCGAACTCGAGGCCGTCGTAGTAGGCGGTGTTGCGGACGATCCTGGCGTCCTCGATCTCGAGAATGTCGACGCCGCGCAGCGAGATCCGCCCGCCGGTGGGGTCGAGACCCTGGAACGTTCCGCCGGTGAAGTGGCCGCTCATGCGCCACTGCACCACGGCACGGCGCTCGTCGGCCACGACCGCCTCGACGACGGTCTCGAGGTCGGGGATCGCGCCGTAGAGCTCGCGGAAGAAGGCGCCGATCTCGGCCTGGCCACGGCGGATGCCGACCGGCACGAGGTCGACGATCCCCTCGGGGTGCCAGTGCTCGAGCTGAGTGGCGGCGTCGCGTGCGGCGACGGCGCCAAAGTAGGAGCGGGCCAGGTCGGCGGTCGTACCGGCGGGGGCGCCAGCGCGCTCGGGGCTGATCTGCGGCTCGGCCATCGGGTCGCTCACCCTACTCGAGCGCCCGGGCCAGATCGCCGACGAGCTCGCGCACGGCCGGCGCGCCGCCCTCGCCCGCGGCTCGTACCACGCGGCTGCCCACGATCACTCCGTCGGCGATCTCGGCGACCGCGCGCGCCTGCTCGCTCGAGGCGATGCCGAAACCGACCGCGACCGGCGTGGGGCGCGCCGCGGCGCGGACCCGCTGCACGAGATCCGGCAGCTCCGGTGGGAGGGCCGAGCGCTCCCCCGTTGTCCCGGCGAGCGACACCGTGTAGACGAACCCGCGGGCGTCGGCTCCGATTGCCTCGAGGCGCTCGGGGCTGGTCGAAGGCGCCACGAGCGGGATCAGGGCGAGGCCGGCCGCGTCACAGGCGGCGCGGAGCTCGCTCGCCTCGTCGTGCGGGAGATCGGGGACGATCAGTCCCGCCGCGCCGGCGTCGGCGGCGCGGGCGACGAACGCCTCGGCCCCGTGAGCGAGGACGGCGTTGGCGTAGATCATGAGCATGACCGGCAGGCGCGCAGCGGCGGTGGCGCAGACGCCCAGGACCTGGTCGACGGTCACCCCGCCGGCCAGGGCGTGGGTCGCTGCGGCATGGATGACCGGCCCGTCGGCCAGCGGGTCGGAGAAGGGCACGCCGAGCTCGATCAGGTCGGCGCCGGCCTCGGCGCAGGCCTCGGCCGCCGCCCGCGAGGTCTCGAGGTCGGGGTGGCCGCCCATCAGGTAGGGCATGAGCGCCGCGCTCCGGCCGTGACCGGCGAACGCGGCGGCGATCCGGTCAGTCAAGTCCGAGGACCTCGGCTAGGTCCTTGTCACCGCGGCCGGAGAGCGTGAGCAGGTCGAGTCCCGCGCCGGCGGAGCCGTTGCGCTCGGCGCCCGCGGCCGCCTCGATCCCCGCGCCGAGCAGCCACGCCACCGCGTGCGAGGGCTCCAGCGCCGGGATGATCCCCTCGAGGCGGCACAGCCGGCGGAAGGCCGCCACCGCCTCGTCGTCGCCCACCGCGACGTAGCGGGCGCGCCCGGAGTCGCGCAGCTGGGCGTGCTCGGGGCCGGAGGCCGGGTAGTCGAGGCCGGCGGAGACCGAGTGAGCCTCGACGATCTGGCCGTCGGAGTCCTGCATGACCGCGGACATCGCTCCGTGGAGGATGCCGCGCGCGCCGGTGGAGAGTGGGGCGGAGTGGCGTCCGGACTCGACCCCCTCCCCCGCGGCCTCGACCCCGACGAGCTCGACGCCCTCGTCCGCCTCGAAGGCGACGAAGGTGCCGATGGCGTTCGAGCCACCACCCACGCAGGCGATCACCCGGTTAGGCAGGCGACCCTCGCGCTCGAGGATCTGGGTCCGGGCCTCGTCGCCGATCACCCGCTGGAGGTCGCGCACCAGCGCCGGGTAGGGCGCGGGCCCGACCGCCGAGCCGATCACGTAGTGCGTGCCGTCCGAGTTCGTCACCCAGTCGCGGATGGCCTCGGAGACCGCCTCCTTGAGGGTCCGCGCGCCGGCCTCGACGGGCGCGACCTCGGCCCCGAGCAGGCCCATGCGCTCCACGTTGGGGCGCTGGCGACGCATGTCCTCGGAGCCCATGTAGACCACGCACTCGAGCCCGAGCAGCGCGCACGCCGTCGCGGTGGCCACGCCGTGCTGGCCGGCCCCGGTCTCGGCGATCACCCGCTCCTTGCCCATCCGCTTGGCCAGCAGGCCCTGGCCGAGGGCGTTGTTGAGCTTGTGCGCGCCGGTGTGCAGGAGATCCTCGCGCTTGAGGTACACGGTCCGCTCGACCGCCTCCGAGAGGCGCCCGGCGCGGTAGAGCGGCGTGGGGCGGCCGGCGAAGTCGCGCAGCAGGTTGCCGAGCTCGGCCCCGAAACCCTCGTCGGCGCGGGCCTCGAGCCAGGCCTGCTCGAGCTCGTCGAGCGCGGGGATCAGGGTCTCGGGAACGTAGCGGCCGCCGTAGACACCGAAGCGCCGCTCGAGGTTTCCGGCGGGGGAGACCGCCTCGCTCACGGGCGCGCTCCCGCCGCCTGGACTCCCGCCTCGGGCCGCGGCTCGTCGAGGCTGACCAGCGGCGTCTCGAGGCGCGCGGAGGCCGCTTCGACGGCGCGGAGGAACGCGGTCACCTTCGCCGGGTCCTTGCGCCCCGGGGCGGCCTCGGTGCCGCTCGCGGTGTCGACGGCGAAGGGGCGGACGGCGGCGATACCCGCGCCGACGTTGTCCGCGGTCAGCCCGCCCGAGAGGACGAGCGGCACGCGTCCCGAATGCGCGCCGGCGAGCTCCCAGTTGAAGGTCTCCCCCGTGCCGCCGCGGGCGCCGTCGACGTGGGCGTCGAGCAGGTGGAGGTCGACGTGCCACGCCGCCAGCGCGCGCACCGTCGAGGCGTCCCTGACGCGGACGGCCTTCATGACCCGGGCGCCGGTGCGCCGGCCCGCCTCGCGGCAGTAGGCCGGGCCCTCGTCGCCGTGGAGCTGGAGGATCGACAGCGAGCAGCGGTCCGCGAGCTCGGCCACCTCGTCGAGGGGCCGATTGACGAACACCCCGGCGATCTCGCTGTGACGACGCAGCTCGGCCGCGATCTCCTCGGCCACGGCCGGCGCGCAGCTGCGCGGGCTGGCCGGGTGGAAGATGAGGCCGATGGCCCACGCACCGAGCTCCACGGCGTGCCGAGCGTCCTCGGCGCGGGTGATCCCGCAGATCTTGACCTTCACGCGCTGCACGGCCTCATGGTCGCAGGCAGATGGCGCGACCGGCGCCCGACGAAAAAAAGCCCGGTGGTCCCGACTCCCCCCAGTAGGAGCCGGACCACCGGGCCCAAGCGCGCCGGTCGGCGGCAGCGAGCGGCGCATGAAGCCCGCCGCCGTCGTCGACGCAAGTCTGTGTTACGGCAGCGGCAGCACGTCGCCATCCCCTCCGCCGGGCGGCGCCTCGGGCGGTGCAAGCCCGCCTCCCCGCTCAGGGCCGCCACCGGCCTGCGCCGGCCGCGTGCCGAGCTCGACGTCCACGCTGTCGCGCCCGCGCCCCCGCAGGAACTCCACGGAGACCGAGTCGCCGGGCTGGTTGTCCTCGATCGCCGCGGCGACGTCCTCGGGGCTGCCGACGTCGCGCCCGTCGACCTTGACGATCAGGTCGCCGCCGAGGGTGATCCCCTCCTCGGTGCGAGTGCGGCCCGCTCTTAATCCCGCCTTCTCCGCGGGGCTGCCGCGCTGGACGTCCTGCACCAGCGCGCCGCGCTTCGCGGGCAGGTTGAGGTCGCCGGCCAGGTCGGCCACCGGAGCGGTGGTGACGCCGATGTAGGGCCGCTCGATCTTGCCGTCCTCCTCGAGCTGCGGGATGACGTCCTTGACCGTGTTGACCGGGACGGCGAAGCCGATGCCGACCGAGCCCTGCGAGCCGCCGGTGGCGATCTGCGAGTTGACCCCGATGACCCGGCCGGCGGCATCGAGCAGCGGACCGCCGGAGTTTCCGGGGTTGACCGACGCGTCGGTCTGGATCACGTCGTCGATCGAGAAGTTGTTGGGCGCGGGGATCTGCCGCTGGAGGGCGGAGACGATGCCCGTGGTCACGGTCTGGTCGAAGCCGAACGGGTTGCCGATGGCGATCGTCGGGTCGCCGACCTGGAGCTTCGAAGAATCGCCCAGCGGCAGCGCCGTGAGCTTCCGGTTGCCGGGATCGATCTTGAGCACGGCCAGGTCGGTGGAGGGATCGGCGCCGACGACCTCGGCGTCGAGGGCTCCGTCGCCGCTTCCGGCCTCGTCGAAGCGGACGCGGACGTCGTTCGCGCCCTCGACCACGTGGGCGTTCGTCACGATGAAGCCCTCGTCGCTGACCACGAAGCCGCTGCCCGAGGCCGCGCCGCCCTGACCCGGCTGGCCGAAGGGCGAGCTGTTGCGCCGTCCGCGGGCCTCGATGAACACGACGCCCTCCTCGGAGCGCTTGTAGATCTGGTTGACCGTGAGGCCGTTGCCGCTCTCGTCGGCAGCGGGCTGGACGATCGGCGACTGGGAGATGATGTCTCCGCCGGAGTCGCTGTCACCCGACCCGATCACTCCGGTGGCGATCAGGATGGCGCCGAGGATGAGGACGACGAGGCCGCCGAGGACGCCGGCGAGCAGGCTTTGAGTGCGGGCTGATTTGGTCACAGCCCCAGTTGTAGGCGGAGAAGCTTAAGTCGCCGTAAAACTTGCGCCGCCTCGGCGGACTTCAGCGACGGGCTCGCAGCGCCGCCGGCGGCAGCGCGACGAACCCGCGGGCACGCGCGAGCGGCCCGCGTCCGGCCACGAGCGCGGCGCGCAGGGCGCGCCGATCCGGGCGCGGCGCCGCATCCGGTCCCACGGACGATGCGAAGCGGCGCTCGCGCAGCCGGCGTACGTAGCGAGCGGCACCGGGTCCCGCGCGCGCGGTGAGCGTGCGCTCGAGCGCGGTGAGCGTGGTGCGCGGCGAGAGCTCGTAGCCGAGGCGCTCGAGCGCCGTGCGCAGCTCGGCCACGTCCTGCTCGGGCGAACGGGAGGCGGCGCGCCCGCGCGCCCGTCCGAACGCGGTGAAGCGCAGGGCGCCCGCCCCGAGGGCGAGCACGAGCAGCGCGCCGAGGGCCAGCGCGGCGGCCGAGATGCCGTCCTCGCGATCCGCGCCCGACCCGCCGGCCGGGTCGGCCCGGGCGTCCGGCGTCGCATCCGCCGGTGGCTCGGGATCGGCTCGGTCGCGCTCCGGACCCGTCGCGCTCGCGGCCGCGTCGGCCTCGGCGTCGTCCTCGGCCGGTCGCTCGGCCGGGGCGCTCGCGGGGGTCGGGTCGAAGGCCACCCAGCCCACGCCAGCGAAGTAGACCTCGACCCAGGAGTGGGCGTCGAGATCGCGCACCCGCCAGCGGCCGCGTCCTTCGCGCACGCCGGGCGCAAACCCGGTGGCGACCCGGGCCGGGATGCCGTTCATGCGCAGCATCAGGGCCATCGCGCCCGAGAACTGCTGGCAGTAGCCGATCCGGTCCTCGAACAGAAAGGCGGCGAGAGGGTGCTCGCGCGCAGGCGGGCTCTCGCTGTAGGCGTAGCCGCGCCGGAGGTGGCGCTCGACCGAGCGCACGACGTCGTAGTCGGTCCGCTGACCGCGCGCGAGGCGCCGGGCGAGCCGGAGCACGCGAGCGTAGGGCGAGGCGAGCACACGCGCCTCGGCGCCCGGATCGGCGGGCGCGGCGCCGCCGGCGACCCCGAGGTTGACCCGCACCGGCGGGTCGACGGTCCGGGTCAGCGAGCTGAAGCCCGAGTCGCTCTGCGCGCCTCCCTCGTCCGCTCGGCGCGGCGCGGGGAGGTCGATCTGGGTGTAGTCGCGGGCGAAGGGGACCGGCGGCCCGCTGGCCGAGCGCATCCTCGACGCGCTCGGCTCGGGCACGTAGGCATCGACCTCGTAGGAGTCGCCCGGCGCGGGGAGCATGCCGAGCGGCTGTGCGCTTCCGTCGGCGAAGATCGCGACGACACCGGCTCCGGCCACGGCGAGTGGCGTACCGACCGTCGCGAGCAGCTCGGAACGCAGCCCGCGCACCGTGAAGCCCACGCGCTCGCGCCAGCGCGCCTCGAGCCGCGGGCCGCCCGGCAGCTCGCCGCCGGGAGCTCTCCGCTGCCCCGAGCTCCGCCAGCCGTAGCCGTCGAAGCGGTCGAGCGCCTGGACGCGCCAGAAGTGCGGTCGCCGCGAGCGGACCTCGAGCATGGTCTCGCCCGTGCGCGGCCAGTCCAGCGGACCGTAGCTGTGCTCCCAGTTGAAGCTCCCCGGCGCGCCCCCGGAGCCGCCCCACAGAGCCCAGGTGCGGTAGTCGATCCACGGACGGTCGGGCTCGATAGCCGCCGCGAGGGGGAGCGCGACGGCGCCCGCGGCGACCAGGGCCACCCCCGCCGCGAGCGCGGTCGCTCGCCGCGCGCGCGGCAGCCGGGGTAGGAAGAGCCAAGCCGAGAGCAGCACGAGCAGGAGCGCTCCGCGCCCGGTCTGCGCCGGCAGAGGGCGTTCCGCGGCGGCGACCGCGAACATGGTCAGCAGGACGACGAGCGCCGCGACGCGACGCGCGAGCGCGGCGTCGCGACCGGCCTTGCCGGCCTCCGGCGGCCAGAAGGCCAGGGCCGCGGTGACCACGCCCACGAACGGGATCGCGAGCAGGACGGTCAGGCGAACCCATCCGTCGTCTCCCCGGTAGGGCCACTCGACGCCGCCGAGACCGTCGAACCCCTGGGCGATCCCGCCGGCGAGTTGGTCCCAGCCACCGGGCATGACCGCCGCGAACGGCACGCCGGTGACGGCCAGGGCAGCCACGGCGCAGACCGCGACCGCCGCCGCCCGCACCCCAAAGGCCAGCGGGCGTCGAGCGTCCAGCCGTGAGCTGGCGACGAGCAGGCCCCCACACAGGGTCGCCACCGCGATCGCTCCGGCCAGGCGCCAGCGCGGCGGGTCGGCGACGAGCGTCGCCCAGTGGGCGGCCGCAAAGGCGGCTAGCGGAGCAAAGGCGGCGAGCCGGACGATCGCCGCGCGCGTGTCGCCGTCGCCGTCGGCTCGCACGCCCTCGACCGCGCCGGCCCGGGCCCGCCTCGGGAACGCCGACGCCGAGACCCCGACCGCCGGGGCCGTCTCCCCGTCGCGAACCCTCACGCGGCTCTCCGCGCCGAGGCCCGAGCCAGGCGGCGGCCGTGGCAGCCCGCGACCCCGAAGGCGGCGGCGGGCGGCGGCGGGCCGGGGGCGACGAGGTAGCGCTCGGCGGCGCCGGCGCGCACGAGGCCGCGCGGCGGACGCGCCGTGGGGCTGGCGACCACCCAGAAGACCGTGCCGCGGCCGACACGCTCGGACGCCGACGGACCTCCCCCCGCCTCGAGCACGGCCAGGCGGGCGTGTAGCGCCGGCCAGCTCGCGAGCCCCGGCTCGATGGTGGAGGGCCGGCGGTCGCCGGGCAGCAGGAGCTCGCAGCCCCCGGCTCGGGCCAGCCAGACGCACAACGAGGCGGCGGCGCGCACCGCGCTGTCCAGCGCCTCGCTCGACGCCGGGCTCGAGGCATCCACGACGACGAGCGGACGGCGATCCGATTCGGCCGTCAGCGTCCGCTCGACCAGCGTCCCCGTGCGCGCAAAGGCGGGCCAGTGGATGCGCGTGGCGGAGGCCTCGGGCGGCGCCTCGCGCAGGGAGTCGACCTCGATCTCAGCGCCGCCGGCGGCGGGGGGCGCGTTCGCGGCCGACGTACTCGCGCGGGCGCGGGAGCGGGCCACCGCACGCACGGGCTCGACGCGCGGGAGCACCAGCACCTCGCGGACCGGCGAGCGGAGCTCGCGGCACGCCAGCCCGAGCGGGTCGCGGACGACCAGCCGGGCGGGCTCGGGGGTCACGAGCCCGCGACGCGGAAAGCGTGCTTGAGCGCTGACCCCGTGCTCGCGGCGACGCCAGTTCACCTCCAGACGATGGCCGTCGCCGAGGAGCGGGTCGACGAGCTCGCTGCCCGGCGGCGGCCCGACCGGAGTGCGCGCCTCGAGCCGGAGGGCGCACGGCTCGTCCTCCACGACCCTCGCGGCCTCGAGCCCGCGGCTGACCTGACCCCGCGCGGCGAGGGCCACCCAGCCGGCGCTGACGAGCCCGAGCACGAGCAGGCCCACACCGGGGACGAGCAGGGGCGTCGGGCCAAAGGCCAGTCCGGCGAGGATCATCGCCGCCCCCAGGAGCGCCGTCCACAGGGCCGGAGTCGCCACTCCTCCGATGTTAGGGACCGCCCGAGCGCGGCCTCGCCACTCGCCGCGCCGGCGGTCGCCCTAGGCGCGCGTGGGCTCCTCGGTGCGGGTGAGCTCGCGCACGCAGGCCTCGGGGTCGGGCGCGCGCATGAGCCGCTCGCCCACGAGCACGGCGTCCACGCCCACGGCCTCGAGCTCCTCGACCTGGGCGCGCTCCGAGATCCCCGACTCGGAGACCACGGTCTTGCCGGCCGGAACGTCGGAGAGCAGGTCGAAGGTCCGCTGCAGGTCGATCGAGAAGTCGATCAGGTCGCGGTTGTTGACCCCGATCACGTCGGCGTCGAGTTCGAGCGCGGCCTCGAGCTCGACGGCGTCGTGAACCTCGACGAGCGCGTCGAGATCGAGCTCACGGGCGTGGGCGTAGAGCTCGGAGAGCTCGCCGGAACGCAGCGCCCCGACCACGAGGAGCACGGCGTCGGCCCCGGCGGCCTTGGCCTCGAGGAGCTGGTAAGGGTCGATCGTGAAGTCCTTGCGCAGCACCGGCAGGTCGGTCGCGGCGATGGCCTCGCGCAGGTCGTCGAGCGAGCCGCCGAAGTGCGCCTCCTCGGTCAGGACCGAGAGCGCCGCCGCGCCCCCTCGCTCGTAGGCCTGGACGATCTCGCGGACCGAGGCGCCCTCACGGATCGTCCCGGCCGCGGGGGAGCGTCGCTTGTGCTCGGCGATCAGCGAGGTTCGGGGGCTGGCCAGGGCCTCGGAGAAGGGCCGTCCCTCGAGGCCCGGCTGGATCAGCTCCTCGAGCTGGGATGCCGGCGCCTCACGGCGGCGGCGCTCGACGCTCTCGCGGGTGGCGTCGAGGAGGCGCTCGAGCCGCACGCTCACGAGGCGAGCACGAGCCGACGGCTGCGCTCGACGTAGCGCTCCAGCACCTCGTTCGCGGCGCCGGAGTCGATCGCCGCCTCCGCTGCGCGCACGCCCGCCGCGAGATCGTCGGCCCGCCCGGCCACGTAGATCGCCGCTCCGGCGTTCAGCAGGGTGACCGAGCGCTCGGGCCCTGGCCGGCCGGCGAGCACGCCGCGGGCGATCTCGGCGTTCTGCTCAGGCGTCCCCGCGCCAAGAGCGTCGGAGGCGGCGGGCTCGACGCCGAGCTCCTCGGGCACGATCCGCAGCTCACGCCGCTCGCCCTCGTTCAGCTCGGTCACCCGGGTCGGCGCCGACACGCTGATCTCGTCGAGACCATCCTCGCTCGACACTACCAGCGCCCTGCGGCCTCCGAGCGCTCCGAGGGCGCCGGCCACCGTGTCGCGAAAAGCCGGATCGGACACCCCGATGACCTGACGGCTCGCCCCCGCCGGGTTGGTGATCGGACCGACGAAGTTGAACACCGTCCGAACCCCCAGCTCCTTGCGCACCGGCACGACGTGGCGCATGGCCGCATGGTGCAGCGGCGCGAACATGAAGCCGAAGCCGATCTCCTCGATGCACTCGGCGATCGCCGCCGGCTCGAGGTCGATCCGCGCGCCGAGGGCCTCGAGCAGGTCGGCGGAGCCCGAGAGGCCGGTCGAGGAACGGTTGCCGTGCTTGGCCACCCGGCAACCCGCGCCCGCGGCCACGAGAGCCGCAGTGGTCGACACGTTGGCCGTCGGGCGCCCGCCGCCGGTGCCGGCGGTGTCGAGCAGGCCCTCGCGGGCAAGGCCCTCGGAGACCACGACCTTGAGGCTCAGCTCGCGCATGGTCCGGGCCAGGCCCGTGAGCTCGTCGACCGTCTCCCCTTTCGTCCGCAGGGCGATCAGAAAGGCGGCGGTCTGCACCTCGGAGGCATCGCCCTCCATGATCGTCCGCAGCGCCTCGGCTGCGGCGTCGGCCGAGAGGTCCAGGCCCGAGGCGAGCCGATCGATCGCCGTGGTGAGGACGCGGTTGGGCACGGCGTTCTGAATCCTAGGACTCAGGCCGGTTCCAGGAAGTTGCGCAGCAGCGCCCGCCCGTCCTCGGTCAACACCGACTCGGGATGGAACTGCACCCCCTCGGCCGGCAGCTCGCGGTGGCGCAGGGCCATGACCGTCCCGTTCGCCACCGCCGAGCGCTCGAGGCAGTCCGGCAGCTCGGGATCGACCACGAGCGAGTGGTAACGCGCGGCCACGAGCGGGCTGGTGAGACCCCGAAAGATCGTCCGCCCGTCGTGCTCGACGGTCGCGGCCTTGCCGTGGATCGGCTCGCCGCGGACCACGCGCCCGCCGAAGGCCGCGGCCAGGGCCTGGTGGCCGAGGCAGACTCCGAGCACCGGCGTGCCGGCCTCGGCGAAGCGGCGGATCGCGCTCGTCGCGACCCCGGCCTCGGCCGGCGAGCGCGGCCCGGGCGAGACCACCACGCGCTCGGGCCTGCGCGCGAGCAGGTCCTCGACCGTGGCCTCGTCGTTGCGCACCACGTCGACCTCGGATCCGAGCTCACCGAGGTACTGGACGAGGTTCCAGGTGAACGAGTCGTAGTTGTCGAGGACGAGCACGCGCATTCAGGCCCAATCCTCCTGGCGGCAGGCGAGCTCGATCGCCGCCCGCACCGCGCCGGCCTTCGCCTCGGTCTCGCGCACCTCGTAGTCGGGGTCTGAGTCGACGACGATCCCGCCGCCGGCCTGGAGGTGGACGCGCCCGTCCTTGACCACGGCCGAGCGGATGAAGATGCACGAGTCGAGATCGCCGGAGAACGAGAGGTAGCCCACAGCCCCGCCGTAGGCCCCGCGCTTGACCGGCTCGAGCTCGTCGATGATCTGCATGGCGCGGATCTTGGGCGCCCCCGAGAGCGTCCCCGCCGGAAGGCAGGCCCGCAGCGCGTCGACTGCGCTCACGTCCGCCCCGAGTCGACCCGAGACCGACGAGACGATGTGCATGACGTGCGAGTACGTCTCGACGACCATCAGCTCGTCGACCGTGACGCTGCCGTACTCGCAGACGCGACCGAGGTCGTTGCGCGCGAGGTCGACGAGCATCACGTGCTCGGCGCGCTCCTTCTCGTCGGCCAGCAACTCGCGCGCCCGAGCGAGGTCGCCCTCGGCGGTGGCGGCGCGTGGGCGGGTACCGGCGATCGGCCGCTGCTCGGCGCGGCGGCCGGTGACCTTGACCAGCGACTCGGGCGAGGCACCGGCGATCTCGAAGTCGCCGAAATCGAGGAAGTACATGTACGGGCTCGGGTTGACCGAGCGCAAGCCACGGTAGATCGAGAAGGCCTCGACCGGCGCGTCGGTGCTCCAGCGCTGGCTCGGCACGACCTGGTAGCAGTCGCCGGCGCGGATATAGGAGCGCACGCGCTCGACGGCGTCGGCGTAGCCTGCCTCGCCGAGGTTCGAGTCGCCGAAGTCGGGCGACTCGCGCTCCCCCGCGGCGGCCCGCGGCACGGGCGCGGCGAGGCGTTCGCGCACGTCGGCGATCGCCGTTTCGGCGCGTGCGTAGGCCGCCTCGAGCCCCTGCGCCTCGACGTCCTCGGCGAACACGTTGGCCACGACGGTGACCTCGTGGGTGAAGTGATCGAAGGCGACGAGCACGTCGGAGATCATCAGCGCGAGATCCGGCAGTCCGAGCTCGTCGGGCTTGGGCTCCCCGACCGAGGGCTCGGCGTGGCGGACGAGGTCGTAGCCGAACAGGCCCACGGCGCCGCCGGCGAAGGGCGGGCCGCCCTCGGTGAGCGGCGCCGCGCGGTGGCGCTCGAGCTCCTCCGCGACGGCGCGGTAGGGGTCCTCCCATTCGCGCGGCTCGCCGCCCACGCTCAGGACGCCGGCGTCGAGGCGGATCGTCGCGCGCGGGCGCACGCCCACGAACGACCAGCGTCCGAAGCGCTGGCCCTGCTCGGCGGACTCGAGCAGGAAGGACGGTCCGTCGCCGCGGAGCTTCAGGTAAGCGGCGACCGGCGTCTCGCAGTCGTCGATGAAGGTGTGGCCCAGCGGCACGACCGAGTGCTCGCGCACGAGCGCGCGCACGCCCCGGAGGCTCGGGGCGACGGCGAGCGCGCCCGCGACCCGGGACGAGGCCGGCGGGGCGCTCACCGAGGGCCTCGCTCAGCCCCGGCGGGCATTGAGCTCGGCGAAGGCATCGGCGAGCGTCAGGTTGCGGGAGGCCAGCAGCACGGTGAGGTGGTAGAGGACGTCCGCCCCCTCTGCGCTGACCCGCTCGTCGGTCTCCTCGGCCGCCGCGCGCGCGACCTCCTCAGCCTCCTCGCGGACCTTGGCCCCGATGCGCGGCGGATCGGCGAGCAGCTCGCGCGTGTCGGAGGAGCCGTTCGCGCTGGCTCGGCGTTCCGCGATGGTCCGCTCGAGCGCGGCGAGGGCCTCGGCGGGCATCGGGTCGACGTCCCCGCGGAAGAAGCACGTGCGCTCGCCGGTGTGGCACGCCGGGCCGGCCGGATCGACGAGCGCGACGATGGCGTCGCCGTCGCAGTCGAGCCGCAAGCCGCGGACCCGCAGGACGTTGCCCGAGGTCTCCCCCTTGTGCCAGAGCTCGCCGCGCGAGCGGCTGAAGAAGTGCATCTCGCCGGTGGCGCGCGTCCGCTCGAGCGCCTCGGCGTTCATGTACGCGAGGGTGAGCACCTCGCCGGTGGAGGCGTCCTGGACCACGCAGGGGGCGAGCCCGCGCTCGTCGTAGGCGATCTCCTCGTCCATGGAGTCGATTCTATGGGCGCTCGGCGCCCGCTACTCGAGATCGCTCTGTTTCGGACCGCGCGCCCTTCAGACGGCACGCCAGCGCGGGCGCGTGCGGCGTGACCGTCTACCCACCGGCTCCGGGGCTGAGCACCGGGAGTCCCGTTTTCGAGGCCGCTTCGAGCTGACGGCCGTCGTAGCTGACGAAGGATCCCAGGCTTTCTCCGAGCGAGCGGGCACTCGCGACGTGGATCGCATCGAGCGTTCGCAGGCGGCGGGGACCGATGGTTGCCGCGTCAGTCAGCACAGCGCGCGTCAGCTCGACCAGCGCGAGCCGGGCGACCATCGCCTCCGCCGCGACCACGAGACGCCTGAACTCATCGGGCGGCCTGCTTGCCGTGCCGCGAGCGACGCCCCGAGGGACCTCGGCCAGCGCGAGCTCGCTCGAGAGTCGGGTGGCGCCACGGATCGCCCGGCTCAGTGCATCGCTCTCGGGCTCTTCGAGGATGAGCTTCACGATCGCGGAGGAGTCGAGATAGAGCACTTCAGAGGTCGCGGTCGGCACGCGTGTCTTCGAGTGCCCTGGTGCCCCGGTACGGATCGTCGAGCGCGACCCGGCGGTGCTCGCGCAGGAAGTCGTCGAGGTCTCCCTCGGCCGGCGTCACCTTCCCCTCGGCGATCAGCCGGGCGAGCGGGTCCTCGTTCTCGGGTAACGGCGCGAGCACCGCGATCGGACGGTTGTGCTCGGTGACGACGACGCGCTCGCCCTCCCGGGCCCGGTCGAGGTAGCGACTCAGGTTCTGGCGTAGATCTCTTACCCCAACCGTGTGACTTGCCATGTACACAAAGATAGTACCTTTGGGTACATCAGCTTGAGATGCGGGCGTCGACTCGCGGCGCGTACAGCGCCACCGCCTCGCGCTTGCCCTTGAGCTCGACCGCCGAGCGCTCCTCGAACTCGACGTCGCCGTCGCCGATCGCCTCCCTGGTCGACTCGGTCACGAGGATGGCGTCGCCGCTGTCGCGGGTGCAGGCCTCGACTCGCGCGGCCACGTTGACCGCGTCGCCGATCACGCTGAACTCGAGTCGTCCGCCGCCGCCCACGTTGCCGGCGAGGACCGTGCCGGTGTTGAG
>JBBSNG010000009.1:0-25132 GCA_038232755.1 Solirubrobacterales bacterium
CGGATCGCCACGGCGCCCTCCCAGACTGCTGTGACCGGACCGCTGCGCCTGCGGTCGCCGACGCGCAGCCGCGCGACCCAGTGGCGCGGCGGCTGCGCCCCCGAAGGGTCCTCGACGCGAGGCTGGAGCAGGCCGAGACGCGGGTGGTCCGTAAAGGCACGCGCGATGCGCTCGAGCGCGTCGTCGGCCGCGAGGCGCGCGTCGTCGTCGAGGAAGAGGACGATCTCCCCGCCAACGTGCGCCGCACCGGCGTTGCGGCCCGCGGTCGCCCCCACGTTCTCGGGCAGCGCGAGTCCGCGCACGCCCGCCGGAAGCCCGGTCGGCGCCCAGCCGTTGCCGAGAACCACGACGTCGAGGTCGACGTCGCGTTGGCTCAGCAGCGACCGCAGCGCGAGCCGGAGCTCGTGCGGGCGCTGACCCTGGGTCAGCACCACACAGCCGTAGCGAGGCCTCACGCTAGCCGTCGAGGCGCTTCGAGGCGAGGATGGCGACCAGGTGCCCGACGACGGTGATCAGCGCGAGCGGGACGAGGGCGAGCAGCAGGACGCGGGTGCCCGAGAGGTCGCTCGCGAAGGCGTCGACCACCGCGGCGACGAGGGCGAGCAGCGTCGCCTCGACCGCGAGGAAGGCACGGAAGACCGGCACGAAGCGCGCGGCCCGGCGTATCCGCCGCAGCACCCCCGGAAGCGACACGGAGCCCTGCCCGGACGCGTTGCGCGGCGGCCGGCCGGAGTGCGCGCGGGCGACCTCGACCAGGTGGCTCTCGGACTTCAGGAACAGGACGAGCACGGCCACGAGCAGCCCGAGCGTCGTCCAGCCGTCGATCGAGCCCCATCCGCCACTGGCGCGCACCCCGAGTGCGGCGGCCAGCGCCGCGTCGGTCGAGTAGTGGCCGATGCCGTCGAGGTAGACGCCGCTCGGCGAGAAGCGCCTCCGCCAGCGCGCGACCTCGCCGTCGCAGCAGTCGAACAGCAGCTGCGCCTGGATGAGCGCGAAGGCACCGAGCGCTCCGAGCACGCCCGGCAGGGTGAGCGACCCGGCCGCGAGCAGGCCGCTCGCGATCATCAGCCAGGTGACGCCGTTCGGCGTCACCGGGGTGGCGACCAGCACTCGGGTCACGTAGGGCGACACACGGCGCATGTACAGCCGCCCGGCCCAGTGCTCGGCGTCGGCGCGCCCGAGCAGCGACTCGGGCTGGCAGACCGCCCGCAGCTCAGCGATCGAGGGCGTCGACATACTCGCGGACCCGCCTCAGCGCGGCGGGCTCGTCGAGGCTCAGGTGCTCGACGATGGTGAACCGGTCGGGCCGCGTGGCCGGCGCGTGGACCACGGCCCGGGCGAACTGCTCGTGGCTGAGACCGAGGTCGGAGGGGACCCGCGGAAGGCCGTGGCGAGCGAGGCAGGCGCTGAGGTACTCGCTGAGCTCGTCGTCGCCGCGCAGGTGCGAGGCGAACAACGCGCCCATGCCGGCCAGCTCGCCGTGGCTGGCGGTGCCCGGGAAGAGATGGTCGACGGCGTGGACGATCTCGTGGTCGCCGCCACTGCACGGCCGGCTGCTGCCGGCCACCGCCATGGCCAGCCCGGAGAGCACCAGCGCGTCGGCGAGGACGGTGAGGAAGGCGTCGTCGTCGATCCCGTCGGTGCGACCGGCCACCGCCTCGGCGGCCGTGCGGGCGAAGGTGACCGCGAGCCCGTCGACCTCCTCGCCGCGCTCACGCCCGGCGAGCTCCCAGTCGGCGATGGCCGAGAGGTTGCTCGCCGCGTCGCCGATCCCCGAGCGGCGCATCTCGGGCGGGCTGCGACGCACGTAGTCGAGGTCGACCACGACCGCGATCGGCATCTGTACCCCGTAGGAGCCCTTGGTGCCCTCGTGCTCGAGCGACGACACCGGCGAGGCGATGCCGTCGTGGGCGAGATTGGTCGCGACCGCGACCATCGGCAGCCCGGTCAGGCTCGCGGCGTACTTGGCCACGTCGAGCGTCCTGCCGCCGCCGATGGCCACGAGCGCGTCGTAGAAGCCGCCGCGCAGCCGGCCGGCGAGGTCGGTGGCGGAGGCGAGGTCGCCGTCGGCCACGCCGAAGATCTCGCAGTTCTCGAGTGCCGGGCGCACCGTCGTGGCGATCTCCTCGCCCTGACCGGGGCCGACGGCGATCGCGACGTGCCCGCCGCTCGAGATCCGGCGGTCCGCGAGCAGCGGTGCGAGCCCGGCCACCGCGCCGGTGCGGATGTCGATCACCAGCGGCGCGCCGACCATGCGCGCTAGTACCGGCATGCGATCTCCCGGGCCCGCGCGAGATCGGCGTGGTCGTCGACCTCGACCCAGTCGACCGCGCCGATCGAGGCGACGGCCACCTCGCCGCCGCGGTCGGCGTACTCGCGGAAGCCGTCCTCGTAGTACAGCGACGGGTCGCGCTGCCAGGTCGCCTCGAGCGCCTCGGCCATTCGTGTGGCGGCGACGGGCTCGATCACCGTGACCCCGATGTACTCGCCGTGCGCCGACGGCGGATCGAGGTGCTTGTCGATCCGCTCGAGCCGGCCGTCTGGCGTCAGCAGAACCTTCATCTCCTCCTCGCCGAGCGTCTTCGCGCGATCGAGCGCGAGCAGCACCTCGGGACCGCGGGCGGCGAGCATCCGTTCCTCGACCACGGCGGGGTGCACGAGGTCCCCGTTGACGAGCAGGACACCGTCGGCGAACGCCTCGCGCGCGCACCAGAGCGAGTACGCGTTGTTCCAGATCTCGGCCCGGTCGTTGTAGATGAGCTCCACGCGCACGCCGTGGCGACGCTCGAGCGCGGCCACCTGCTCGCGGACCGCGTCCGCGGCGAAGCCGGTGACCACGACCACGTCCTCGATCCCGACCTGCCTGAGGTTGGCGATCGTCACGTCGAGGATCGGGCGCTCGCCGTCAACCGGGAGCAGCGTCTTGGGCAGCGCGTCGGTCAGCGGTGACAGCCGCCGACCGGGGCCGGCCGCGAGGACCATCCCGATCATCCGACGGGCTCGCTCGGCCGCCGTCTCAGGCCCTCAGTCATCCTCGTCCTCCTCGTCGTCGTACTGGGCCGGACGCCGCGGCTGGGAGAACCGCGACCAGCTCACGGTGCTCTCCGCCACGTAGACCGCGGCGAGGGCGATCGCCGCCACGAGGAATCCCGTACCCACGGCGCCGATGAGCAGCAGGACGTAGCCGAACACCATCCGCCCGTCCCACCCGCCGCCGGCGAGCCTCAACCAGCGCGGCGGGGCGACGCCCTGGTGGCGAAGCCGGTAGACGGTGTCGTAGTGGTGGAACGCGAGCGCCGCCACGAGCGCGAAGCAAAAGGGAACCGCCTGCGGTCCCGCGATGACGGCGAAGGCCAGCAGCGTGCCGTACTCGAGCGGTCGCAGGAGCGTCGGCCCGGTCCACGCGAAGCGTCCCGAGTCGGGCCGCCCGCTCGCCAGCCCGCCGGCGATCACCGCCCAGGCCACCGCGGCGCCGAGCGCCGGACGGTTGTCGCCATCGACGGCGAGGACGGCGATCAGCGGCAGGGCGGAGAGCAGCATCAGGACAGCGGGGGGGATGGGCACCGCGCCGGAGGCCCGGCCGACCATGCGCGCGAGTGGTCCGTCGTCTCGGAAGTCGCCGAGCCGACTCGGCGGCCCGGAGGTCGCCCGGGTCCTCGCCGCCACGGTGCTCATCTCGACAGCGAGCGGATCGCGCGGGCGACGAACGTGTAGAGCATCGCGACGGCGCCCCAGGCCAGGACGATGATGAACGTCGTCCGCGGTGTCGTGAGGGCGGCGGCCAGCGAGATGACGGCGAAGCGCTCTCCGATCGGGAACACGAGGATCTTCTTGAGCCACTGCGTCCACCGGCGGCGGTCGAGGGCCCGCGAGACGGCGATCGCCCCGCGGGCGACTCCCGAGACGAGGCGGCGGGCCAGCGGCGGCGCAGGCTGCGCCGGCACGTCGTCGACCGGCTCCGCGTACCGCAGCGGGGAGGGTGAGGGGCCGGTCGGGGCCATCCCCGCTGCCCCTGCGTCGCCGTCGACGCCGGGCGGCGAGGTGGGCAGCACGGCGGTGGCCGAGCGCTTCAGCGCCACGCCGTCACCCGGCTCGTCGACCGGTGGGCGCCACTGCGCCGCGATCGCCTGGTGCTGGGTCGTACCGAACGAGAAGTCGGCCATGTGCCGTGCCGTCTGCAGGGTCATCGCCGCCACCGCGAGCACCCACACGTCCTCGCCGAAGCCGCGGCTCGCGCCGATGGCCAGTCCGGCGTAGACCACGTACTCCTTGGACCGGTCGAAGATCGAGTCGAGCCAGGCGCCGAGCTTCGAGAAGGTCCGCGTGTAGCGAGCGAGCTGGCCGTCGACGCAGTCCGTGGTGAAGGCGACCTGGAGCAGGACCGCCCCGGCGACGAGGCCGGGGCGGCTCCCGGTCGCGAACGCCGCCGCCGCGAGCACGCCGATGGCCATCGACACGGTGGTCACCTGGTTGGGAGTCAGTCCGCGGCGCGCGGCCCACCGGGCGATGTACCTCGAGTACGGGCTCACGAAGAACGTCGTGAAGAAGCCGTCGTTGGCCTTGACCGCCGAGTCGAGCAGCACGCGGTCCTCGTCGTATCCCTCGATCTGCTCGGCCGCCTCCCGAGCCTTGGCTCGCGACAGCGGGCGAGACCAGAACAGGGCTCGCAGGAAGCTGTTGGCGACGTGGACGTCGGCGCGCACCAGTCCTACGAGCAGCAGCGAGACGACGTCCTCGCGCAGGATCGCCGCGCGCAGGGCCACCTGAGCCTCGTCCTCGTCGGAGAGGACGACGGAGGCGGGATCGTCGGGGTCGTCGGCCGGTGGCGGATGCCCGACCTCCGCCGCCCGCGTGGGCGCCGGCTCTGCGGCCTGTCCGGCGTCGAGTGCCTCGGGGCCCGCGGCCTCCTCGGCGAGCGACGTGCGCCACCGGCTCACCTTGCGCTCGAGCTCCTCCTCCCATCCGGTCGGCAGCGGCGGCTCGGTGAGCGAAGCGAGGCGCTCCGCCGTCTCGATCAGCTCCGCACGGTCACGCTCGCCGACCTTGAGTGCGCCGAGGAGGGAGGTGTTGGGCCGTCCGATTGCGTGGTAGGGAGACGAGGCGCTCATCACGCGCCCGCGGGTCGAGCGCGTGCGAGGCGCCATGTACGGAGGGACGCCGCCCTGCCTGGCCAGGACGCCCGTGACGATGCGCGGCGCCACGAGCAGTCCGGCCAGCGCCTCGCGATGGGTGACGAGCTCGCCGTGGATGACGACGAGCCGCCCCGCGCCGGCGCGCGCGATCTCCGCGACCGTGCGCAGGTCCTCGCTCACGCTCGGTGATGCGTGCACGCGAACGGCCGGGCCGAGGCCGGCGATCGAAGGTTCGAGGAGTCGCTCCCACTGCGGCCGGGTGATGACCGTCACGCGGGCGATCTCGAGGTCCTCGAGCTGGAGCAGGAGGCGTCGCAGGACCGTGGTGTCCTCCCAGGGGAGGGCCCCGGCAGGCCCGCCGTCGTCGGCCGGCGCGGTCGCCAGCACCAGCGCGGTCGGGCCCACGGCGTGGGAGTCCCCTCCGAATGAGCGCACGGCGTCCTGCTCCTCGGCCGCTCCGGGAGGTCGATGAGTGCCGCTGCGAGCGCTGGCGGCGGCCGGACCGGCCGCCGTCTCACTCGACCCGCTCGCCAAGTCCTTGCTCCTAGCCACTTAGTCGCCGACGCCGTGTGGGGAGGAAGCGTCCAACCTCCTCCGCGGGAGCTGGGCTCCCACCGTGCCAGCATATCCCGCAGCCCGGCCGCCGCCTCGGCCCGAGACGGCCGGAACACCGGCCATCAGGATCCCCGCGCCGGGGCCTTGCTCGCGAGGAGCTCCTCGAACAGCCGGTCCCACTCGCGCCCGATGAACGCGATGTCGTAGGCCTTCGCCTTCTCGAGCGCCGCGCGGCCGAAGCGCCGTCGCTTGTCCTCATCCTCGATCACCTCGAGGAGAGCGTCGGAGAACCCCGCGATGTCCCCCTCGGGGACGAGGATCCCGTCCCGGCCCGGGGTGATGATCTCGCTCGGGCCCCGCGGACAGTCGAAGCTGACGACCCCGAGGCCCTTGCTCATGGCCTCGATCAGCACCATCCCGAAGCCCTCGTAACGGGAGGTCAGGGCGAACACCGCTCCCTTCGACAGCTCTTCGCCGAGGCGGTTGGTCGAGCCCATCAGGAAGACGTTGTTGTAGAGGTCGTGCTCGAGGATCAGCCGCTGGAGCTGGCCGCGCTTCTTGCCGCTCCCGTAGATGCGCAGCTTCCATTGCGGATGGCGGCGCGCGACGGGGGCAAAGGCCGGGATCATGCGGTCGAAGCCCTTCTGGAAGGTCAACCGGCCGCCTGCGACCACCATCTTCGTGTCGAGCGCCGCCTGCTCGCCCTCGAGATCGGGCGGAAGGGCGTTGGTGATGCGCACGACCCGAGTCGGGGCGGACGCCAGCGCCTCGCCGTAGTCGCGCAGGTCGTCGCGGGTCAGCACCGCCAGCGCGTCCAGCTTCGCGTACTCGCGTGCGATCGCCGCTGCGAGTCCCGGCCGATGGGCGTGAAAGTTCTGATGCTCCTGGCCGATGGTGGTCAGGCCCGGCGGGGCTGCCCTGGCCGCGATCAGGTTGAGCGCCGGCCGCGTGGTGATGAGGACGCCCGACCGCAGCGACCGGATCTTCCACGCCAGCATGAGATCGGTCCAGAGCGAGCACGCCCGGTGCCCGTAGTCGTCTGGGTGCATCAACACGCTGGCCCGTCCGGCCAGCACGCGATGGAGCCACCGGACCAGCCGCGAGGGTCGGTCGGAGACCCGGTCGTCGAGCACCGTGACCTCGACCCCTTCGGGTATCGCAAAGGCGGGGACCCTGCGGCCGCGGAAGACGCTGATCAGTTCGACCTCGTAGTGCTCCGCCAGGTATCCGGCCAGATTGATGACGGTCCGGATCGTGCCGCCCATCCCGAAGCCGTGCAGGATCACGATGTGGATCTTCGGCCGCTCGCGGCGACGGGACCTCGGGCGCGGAAGCCGCCGAGCACGGCCCCCGTCGCCGAGCCGTCGGATCACCCGCGTGGCGACGTCCTCGACAACCGCGGCGAGCGTCCGCTCGAGGCGCCGGCGCGGGGAGAGACGCTCGGGAGCCTCGGGCTCGGGCGAGGGCTCCGGCGCCTCGGAGGGAAGCGCAGGCTCCTCGCGAGCGGGCTTGACCGGCCTCGACCGAATCGAGAGGTTGTTCTCGACCGTGAAGTACGGCCTCAGCTTTCGCTCGACGCCGTCCCGGCTCAACGTCCGCGAGGGATAGATGAGCACCTTCTTCTTGTTGCGCACGTCGTCGAGGTGGGCGCCGAGGCGAAGCATGCTCGCGCCGACCTCCAGACGCAGGTCCCAGACGTCGCTGTCATCGCTCGCGTCGACGAGCTCGCCGAGGTCGAGCCGCGCGGAGAAGCGATCGCCGTCGACCGTCGCCGAGCCGGAGACCTCGGAGCCGGTGCTCCGCCGGCACGCGACCAGCCGAGCCGTAGCCGAGGACTCGGCCGGTGGCCGCGGCAGGAACCCGTGCACGCCGACGGCCTCGTCCTCGACCACGACCTCGAGCACCTCGGCGTGAGGAGCGAGTCGTGTGACGGCCAGGCTGAGATGGCCCTGGTGGCGGAGGTAGGGGCGCACGCGGTACAGCGACGCGTCCTCGGGCGTGACCGAGGCGCGGGCGAGGCGAGCGTCCGCCGAGGCCGGCAGCCGTTCCTCGCCGGCCCCGTCGAGCGCGACGTAGGCGTCCCACACGTTGGTCTCACCCTCCGCGCCTGCGAGCGAGGACACGGTCACCGCGGCGTCGAAGTCGCCCGCGTGGCCGTCCTCGCCGCGAGCGAGCACGATGCGGTGCTCGTCGTGCGAGACCTCGTCGCGGAGCACGAGCTCGGCATGGCCGTCGCCCTCGAGGTCGGCCTGGGCCTGTACCAGAAGGCGCCCGTCACGTTGGATACCTGCGCGGCGCACCGCGAAATCTACGCTCGCGCGTCGCCGTGTCTCCACCGAAGCTGACCGTAGCACTGCCGGTCAGCTATTCGTCTTCGCCTGTCCGCCCGAGCCCCCGCACCGCGCGTAGGCGATCCAGAACCGGCCTCGATCGATCCGCGAGTACCCGGGCGGGAGCCGGAGCTCGCCGGGACCGATATCCCGGCGGAAGTCCGTGAAGTTGACGGGCGCCCGCCCTTTGCCCGTATCACCAGGGGTCAACTCCCGCTTCGTCACCGCTCTCAGGTACACACCTCGGTCGCGGGGAAGGGTGCCCAGCGCCACGCGGACGCTCTCCTCCGCCTGGTTGGTGGCGTAGGCGATCTGGGGGCGACGGAAGTTGCTCGGGGAGACCAGAGGGCCGCAACGCGCCACAGCGCTCCGGACCGGGTCGCTCTGGAGCAGGGCTTCCAGGTCTGCTCCGATCGCCTGCCGGGCGACCACCTTGTCGCGGACGGAGTCCACGGTCGGGAGATACCCCGGCAGGAGGGCGGCCATGATCACCACGGCCACGATCCCTGTGGGAATCCAGACGGCCCTCACCTTCCCGCGAGCCCGAAGGCCGACCCAGCCGAGACCGGCCACGGCGGCACAGAGGATGAGCACGAGGGCCGCGGGGAGTAGATACCGCTCGTTCAACGGCAGCTGGAACACGGCCAGACCGATGAACGCCGCGCCCTGGAGCCCGAGGATCGCCGCCGGCAGCAGCGTGGACCTCCTCCGGAAGATCAGCCCGGCCACGAGCCCGCAGACGCCGATGATCACCAGCGGCTGCTTCAGGATGGCGTCGAGGGATGTCCATGCCATGTCCGGGACCGCCGCGACGCCGGTCTGGCGTTCCAGGAAGCCTGCGAGGGTCTGGGTCCCGTGCAACGACCACAGAGGGTCCCCGGTCACCACGTAGTCGCTGAGGGCCCAGAGCACGGGCGCGGCCGCGGCCAGCGCGCCGAGGCCGGCGAGAGCCCGCCGGTCGCGAGCGGGGACGAGCCACAGCCAGTAGGCCGCCGCGAACAGCCAGGCCTCCGGGCGCAGCAGGCCGGCGCAGAGCAGAAGCGCCAGCACCGGCCATCCTCGTCGCGAGCGGCGCGCCTCGAGGACCGCCGCCGCCACGATCAGCGCGAGGGCGAGGACGTCGACGCCGCCGCGGGAGGTCAGGTACAGGAAGCGATCGCGCGTGAGCAGGAGCACGGCGGCGAGCAGGCCGACCGGCCACGCGTACAGCCGCGTACCCAACCGGAACAGTCCGACGGCGATCACGCCGAAGGCGACCATGGTCGTCAGCTGCAACGCCGGCTCGACCGCGCTTCCCAGCGGGGACAGCGCAGCGGCGTAGAGGATCAGCAACGGGTGCGGCGTCGGCGCGAACGGCACCACGTAATCCGGCAGTCGTCCGCCGGCCAGCTCGTCGCCCCAGATCAGGGTGTGCCACGAATCGTTCGCGGGGAAGCCCCCTGCGAAGAACACGTGGACTCCGAGGGCGATCAGGGCGACCGACACCACGTCAGCGGCCATCGCGACGTGCCTGCGCGTGACCCGCTTGCGCGCCGCCTGCGCCGCCGCCCGAACCCTGCTCTGCCGAGCGGCCGCCGCGTGCGTGTGCTCACCTACCGTAATCGCGGTTCCTCCTCACCGTCACGCGGATCGTGCTGGTCGGATCTTCGCTGCCGAAGGAGACGGGACCTGCTCCAGACTGCGGCACTCGCTGCGGGCCGCCTCGCCAGAGGCCGGCCGAGAGCGTCATCGAGCTCGCGCCGGGCCTCGCGCCACGCGGCCGGCCACCGTGCGCTTACCGGGCCTGCACTATAGTCAGCGTCTCCCGACGCCTTGGTCTACGGAGGGCGATTGACGTACCTGGCCGCCGGGGCCGGCGCGCTCGGCACCGGGCTGGTCCTGCTCTCTCGCTCACGCTCGCCGCTGCTCGTCGGCTTCCTCCTGCTCGGCGTCGCCGAGGCGGCTCTGCTCGCGGGCCAGGGTGCCGGCACGAGCCTGATCGCGCTCGCGGGCTCCCTGAGCGGGCTGGTCACGTTCGGCGCGGGGCTGCTCGCGATCGCCGCGGTCGCCGCCGTGCTCGTCCGCTACCCGCTCGCCGTGGCGCCTCTGGCGCTCGTGGCCGCGCCGCTGCGCCCGCCGCTCGCCTTTGGCGGCGAGGGCTTTCCCGTCGGATTCGCCTCGGGTGAGCTCGGCCGGCTCCTTCCGCTCTACGCCCTGCTGCTGGCCGCGGCGCTGGCGCTCGCCTGGCGGGTGGCCCGTGGCGCAGCCGTGCGCGAGCTCCCGCGCGCGCTCGCCGTGCCCGCGGCCGTCCTGCTCGCCCTCGTGGCCGCGTCGCTGCTGTGGTCGCGCGATCCGGCGGCGGCCGGGGACCACGTGGCCTTCTTCTGGCTGCCGTTCGCCGCCCTGGTCGCCGTCGTCGCCCGTCAGCCCATCGACGACCCGCGGCTCGGCCGGCTCCTGGCTGGCGCGGTGGTGATCCCGGGCGCCATCTTCGCGGCCGTGGGCATCTGGCAGGCGGCCACCGGCGTGCTGTTCTTCTCCTCTCCCCGCCTCGAGGCCGGGAACGCCTACGGCTCCCTGTTCCGCGTCACCTCGCTGTTCGACGACCCGAGCCACTACGGTCGCCACCTCGTCCTGGCCATCGTGATCGTGCTGGTGGCGCTGTGGATCGCACGCGTTCGCCTGGCGCCCGCGGTGGCGTTGCTCGCACTGCTCGGGACCGGTCTCTACTTCTCGTACTCGCAGTCGAGCATGGTCGCGCTGGTCGTGGCCGCGGTCGCGCTCGCGCTGGTGGCCGGAGAGCGCCGCAGCCGGCGCCTGGTGAAGGTCGTCAGCGCCGTCGTCGTGGTGGCCGGGCTCGGGCTGTTCGCCTACCAGCTCGGCCAGGACGGCGGGCGGTCGGTCACGAGCGGGCGCTCCCCGCTCGTCGAGTCCACGCTGGTGGTGTTCGCCGAGCACCCGGTGCTCGGCGTCGGCGTGGCCGGGCAGCCCGCAGCCAGTCGCGAGCTAGCCGGCAGACGGCGCGCGGAGCGCCGCTACGCCTCCCACACCACGCCGCTCACCGTGGCGGCGGAGCTGGGGACGCTCGGGCTCGTGGCCTACCTCGCGCTGCTCGCCGGAGCCGTGTACACGCTGGCCGGCGTGCGCAGGCGCGATCCGCTCCTCGGACTCGGGCTCGCGGCGGTGCTCCTGGCCCTGTTCGTGCACTCGCTCTTCTACGACGGCTTCTTCGACAACCCGATCACCTGGATAGCCCTCGCGATCGCCGCCGCCGCCGGCGGCGCCCGGGAGCCGTCCGATCGCCACGCCGCGGCGCCTCGCCGGCACACGCTCGGTCCGGCGCCGTCCGCGGCGGCGGGGGCGTCCGGCGAGCCGACGATCGCGCGGAGCTGACCGTGGCGAACCTCTCCCCTCGGGTGCTCGAGCGCGGCGAGGCGCTCGTCCTGCTGGGCACCCTGGGCGCCCTGGTCGCCGTCAACCTGCCCGAGCTGGGCTCCGACCCGTGGCCCTTCCGCGCTCCGCCCGCCGAGGCGCGCGGCGTCCTCGCGCCGCTCGTGCGCGCGGCGGGCGGCGAGTGGGACCCGGGCCTCCTGCGTGCCGCGGCCACCCTGGCCGCCGTCGTCGTCGCGCTCGCCGCGGCGGCCGTGCTGGTCCGGGGGCGCCTGCGGCGCTCGGTCGCCGTGGCGGTCGCGGGCGTGGTCGTGGCCCTGCTCGTGCTTCCCGGCGTCCTGCTCCAGGTCGGTCTCCGCGACGGTACGGCGCCGTGGTTCCACGACAACGACTCGACCTACCAGATCGACATCGCCGGGGAGCTCGTGCGCGACGGCGAGACTCCCTACGGCTACGACTATCGGTTCTCCGGGCTGGAGCGCTTCTACGCGTTCGACGGATCGGTGTCGGAGCAGACCCGTGACGCACAGGTCGCGCTGCGCCACTTCGCCTACTTCCCGGGCACGCCGCTGAGCGCCGCGGCCTGGGGCCTCGTGCCCGCGCCGCTCGACGACTACCGCATCCTCGTCGCGCTCCTCACGCTCGCCGCCCTGCCCGCGGCGCTGCTCTTCCGTGGGCCGCTCGGACTCAGACTCGCGCTCGGGGCGGCCCTCGCCGCGAGCCCGCTTGCGGTGCGCGCCGCGTGGTTCGGGACGGCCGATGCGCCGGCGGTGCTCGCGCTGGTCGTCGCCTTTGCGCTCGTCGTCCGCGGCCGGCTCACCGGCGCGGCCGCGGCGCTCGCCGTGGCCATCCTGCTCAAGCAGTTCGCCGTCGTGGCGGCGCCGTTCCTCGCTGTTGCGGTCCTGCGCCGCGCCTCGCCGCGCGCCCGGCGCGCCGCCGCGATCACCTTCGTGGCGGTTCTCGCGGCCGGCTTCCTCCCCTTCGTGATCATCGACGCGGGCGCGCTCTTCGCCGACACGGTGGTCTACGGCGGCGCGACCTACCGGATCATCGGGTACGGGCTGGCGGGCGTCCTGCTCGAGGCGGGCGTGATCGGCGACCGCTTTGGTCCCTATCCGTTCACCGCGCTCGCGCTCCTGGTCTGGCTCCCGCTGACCGCGCTGCTCGTGCGCGCGCAGCTGAGATCCGACGCGACCTGGACGGCGGCGGTCGGCTTCGCCGTCTCGGTGCTCGTGCTCTTCTTCATCGGCCGGGTCTTCCAGACCTCGTACCTCGTCTGGCCGGTGGCGGCCGGCCTGCTCGCCGGGCTGCTCTTCCTGTCCGAGCGGCGAACCGGCAGCGGGAGCGCGCCGGCACGCGACGGCTCAGCGCAGGCGGGGCGAGCGACGCACGCGCAGGGGCAGGCTGCGGGTGGGCACGCTTGAGTTGCCGGCTCGGTCGCGCACCCGCACCGAGAGCTCGTAGACGCCGACTCCGAGTGCGGCCGCGCCGACGCGTCCGTCCCACCTGAGCGACCTCCGGCCCGCCGGGCGGCGACCGGTGCTCAGCACCGTCTCGCCATCGACGAGCAGGGTCGCGCGCCCGGCCTCGGTCGATCGGTACCGGACGGCAATCGGCGCGGGTCGCGGCGCGCGGCGGGCGTCGCGGCGGCGTCCGCCTTCGCGCGCGGGCGCTGCGATGACCCGCGGAGCGATCTCGATGAGCGTGGCGCGGGGGGCCTGCGTGTCCACGCGGACGGGGCGCGGCACCACCACCTCGCGCTCCTCGTCGAGGACGAGGCGCAGGCGGTAGAGCCCGTCGGGCACCAGTCGGCCGGCGTCGTCGCGGCCGTCCCAGGCGAACCGGACACGGCCCGCGGGCCGTGTCGCGCCATTCAGCAGCGTACGCACCCGACGAGCGTCGGAGTCGATCATCTGCGCGTCGACGCGACTGCGGCGGCGAAGCCCAAAGGCGAGGCCCGCGGTGCGCTCGTCCTCGCAGCGGCACACCGGCGAGAAGACGCGCTCGACCCGCGGGCGCTTGAGCGCCGAGGGCTCGAGCTTGAGCGCCTGAGCGCGCACGAAGGCGACGCTCGCCGCCAGGATGAGGCCCAGGGTCACGAGCAGCAGAGCGCGCTCGCGCCGGGCGCGGCCCGCCGCCGCGGCTGGGTCGCCGATCGGCTGCGTCGCTACTGCGCCTGGTCGGCGCCGGCGACCACGACCACGCTGGCGTCACCGGCGAGCACCTGGCTCGAGGCGTCGATCGGCTCGGTCTGGCTGACGTCGATCTCGCGCGCGACCGCGAGCGCGTCGGCGCGGGCGGTGCGCGTGTAGAGGACGACCGATTCGGCCTTCTGCCCACTCGCGTTCGTGACGTTGCCGCGGCGATACCCCGCGGCTTCGAGCTCGTCGGCGACCTGCTTGCCCAAACCGTCCACTCCGGTTCCGTTGAGGACCGAGAAGGTGACCGCGGACGGCGCGCCGGCGGTACTCGGCGGCGCGGGAGCGCTGGCACGCGGCGGGGGCGAAGGCTGCTCGCGTCCGTCGAGCGCCCCGACGGCGAACGTACCGGCGGCGATGACGATCAACGCGCCCACCACCGCGAGGACCACGTAGCGCAGGTTCACCGAGCGCTCGGACGAGGGCCTCGGCTCCGCGGCGCCGCGCGCGGACGCAGGGCGAGCGAGCCCGCCGTTCGTCGCCCGTGGGGGCACGGCTCCCACGGCGCTCGACCGCACACCGGTGCCGGGCGCGGGCGGCCCCGTGGGGGCGGCGAGGCCGCGCTGAGCGGCCGGCGGCTCGGAGAGCGCGGTCGCCGTCGCTCGCCCGCCGGTCTGAGCCGGGCGGGCCGAGCCCGCCGCGGTTCCCTGCCCGGCCACCACCTCGCCTGCACCGGCCCCTGCGGCCGATCCCGAGAGCTGCGACTGGCGTTCGGACTGCGCCCCCGCGGCACGCGCCTCGGCCGCCGAGCGTGGCGGGGCAGGATGGTCCGGCGCCCGGCCCGCCCACTCCCGCAGCCGCCTCAGGTCGCGGGCCTGGGAGAAGTAGAGCGCGCTCAGGACCGCAAGGCCGACCACCGCGGCGAAGCCCGCGTAAGACCCGATCTGCTGAATGGCCTCCACGACAGAAGTACCTTAACCGCGCCGGAGGCCCTTCTCCGTCGACGGAGCCCTGGCGGCGGGAAGGACAGCGCCGAGCCCGTCCACCCCCGCGCCCGTGCTGCTCTCGGCGAGGGCTGCGCCGAGCTCCTCGCGCTCGCGCGCGAGCGTCGACACCGCCTCGGGGAGCGCCGCCGGGTCGCCCCCGTAGACCACGCTCTCGACGCGCGCGAACGCATCCTCGACCCAGAGCGGATCGACGGCGGGCCGCTCGGCCGCGAGGATCTTGTCGGCGTCGGTGGGAAGCGGATTCTCGTCGACGTTGAAGAGCTCCTCGTGCAGCTTCTCGCCGGGCCTGCGGCCGATGATCTCGACGGCGATGTCGGCGTCGGGCTCGCGCCCCGACAGGCGGACCATGTTGCGCGCGAGGTCGACGATCTTCACGGGCTCGCCCATCTCGAGCACGAAGACCTCGCCGCCGCGCCCGAGATCGCCCGACCGGATGATCAGCTGGACGGCCTCGGGGATCGTCATGAAGTAGCGGGTCATCTCCTCGTCGGTCACCGTCACCGGGCCGCCCGCGGCGATCTGGCGCCGGAAGATCGGCACCACCGAGCCCGAGGACCCGAGCACGTTGCCGAAGCGCACGGTGGCGAAGCGCGTTCCCGCGCAGCGGTGCTGGGCCGACTCGACCGCCCACTCGGCGAGCGCCTTGGACGCGCCCATCACCGTCTCGGGGTTGACCGCCTTGTCCGTAGACACGAGGACGAAGCGCTCGACGAGCGACTCGCCCGCCGCCGCCGCGACGATCCGGGTGGCCACGGCGTTGTTGCGGACCGCCTCGACCGGGTTCTCCTCCATGAGACCGACGTGCTTGTAGGCGGCGGCGTGGAAGACCACGGCCGGCCGGTGCTCGGCGAAGACCTCGCGCATGCGAGTGGCGTCGCGACAGTCGGCGAGCACCGAGGTCGCGCGATCGAAGTGGCGCTCCTCGCCGAGCTGACGACGGATCTCGAACAGCGCTCCCTCGGCGTTCTCGACGAGCACGAGCCGCTTTGGCCCGACGCGGGCGATCTGACGGCACAGCTCGGAGCCGATCGAGCCGCCGGCACCGGTCACGAGCACGACCCGGTCGGCCAGATAGGCCCCGACGCGCTCGATCTCGGCGCGGACCGGCTCGCGACCGAGCACGTCCTCCACGCGCACGTCGCGGACCTGGCGCATGAGGTCCATGCCGCCGGAGAGCAGCTCGAACACGGTCGGCAGGGTCCTCACCGGGATGCTCCGCGCTCGGCACGCGGTGACGACCTTCTGGCGGAGGACGCCGGGCGCGGACGGGATCGCGATGATGACCTCGTGCGGCTCGGCGTCGTCGAGGATGCGGGCCAGCTCGTCGGTCGTGCCGAGCACCTTGAGACCCGCCACGCGCATCCTCCGCTTGCGGGGGTCGTCGTCGACGAACCCGATCGGCTCGGTCCGGAGCTGGGGGTTGCGGCGCAGCTCGAAGGCGACCGACTGGCCCCCGTTCCCGGCGCCGACGATGAGGACCTCGCGCGCGTCGCGCGCGGCGAGCGTGAAGCGCGGGCGGCGCTCGACGATGCCGCGTACGAGCAGGCGTGCGCCCCCGACGCCGGCGAACGTCAGCAGGAAGTCGAGCGCCACGACCCCGCGCGGGGGATCGTCGTCACCGGGCGAGAGCAGGAACAGAACCACGACGAGCAGCAGGCTGGCCACGACCACCGCGCGTGCCATCGCCTCGAAGTCGCGTCCGTCCACGAACCGCCACAGCTTGTGGTAGAGGCCGAACAGGGCGAAGACCGCGACCTTGCCGACGACCACGAACGGCAGCGTCGCCAGCAGCAGCGCCTCGTAGCGCTCGGGGATACCGGCGTCGAAGCGCAGCACAAAGGCGAGGTAGTAGGCCGCCGCGACCAGCAGGGCGTCGGTCGTGACTTGGCCGACCCGGCGTGCGTGGAGTGAGGAGGCGAGGCGCGACATCGTTGAACAGGCGCAGTCTAGGGCGATAACAACATGTTCACCAACAGCGCGGGATCCCTCCTCATCCGGACCTGAACCCGGTCGGTGCGGCGCTCGAGCACGATCTCCTCCGGTGCCTCCAGACGGCGCAGACGCCCCTCGGCCACGAGCCGCTCGTCGACCGCTCCGAGGCGTCCGGCGAAGGTGGTGAACACCGGCGTGCCGAGGGCCACGGCCTCGCGGTTCATGGTCCCTCCCGCCGACACCACGAGGTCGGCAGAGGCGATCAGGCTCTGAGCGTCGATGGCGTGCTCGGGGACGATCAGCCCGCCGTGGGCGGCGAGCTCCGCGCGCTGCGCGGGGGTGCGCGGGAGGACCACCGTCTGGGTGCCGCGCAGGCGATCGAGGACGCCGGCGAACAGCGGACTCTCGAAGCGGTGGTAGAGCGAGACCTCGGGCGGCGTGCGGACCACCGCGAGCGGCTCGTCCCGATCGAGGCCGAGCTCGTCGAGGACGGTCGGGTCCGGCTCGAAGTCGGACAGGTAGTACTCCTCCTTGAGCCCTTCGTAGCGACGCAGCTTGCGCGCGCCGGCACCGTAGGGCGCCAGGCGCTCGGGCGGGATCGCCTCGGGGACGACCACCGCGCGCGCCAGGCGGCAGTTCACGGTGTGCTGGACCTTGGCCCACTCGTAGTCGAAGGCCGTCGCGCTCGGGACGCGCAGGAGCGCGGACGCCACGGTCACGTCGTTGGAGCCGTGTCCGACGGCCAGGTCGAAGCGCCGTCCGTGCGCCCAGCGCGCGAGCGCGAGCGAGCGACCGACGAGGCCGATCGCCTTGTCGGCCCGCCGGCCACCGCGGTGGTGGCCGATCGCCGTACGCTCGATCCCGAAGCGGTCGCACAGCTCGAGCGTCTGGGCGAAGTCGCGCGCGGTCACCTCGACCTCGTGCCCGTCGGCGCGCATGCGCTCGATCAGGGGCCGCATGACGAGCACGTGCGGGCTGTTGGTCAGGTCGATCCAGATGCGCACGCGGCGACGACCTCCTCGACCTGGGCCTGAGTCAGCTCGGGGCCCATGGGCAGGGCGAGGTTGGTGGCGGCGGCCTCCTCGGTGCCGGGGAGCTCGGGCGGGCCGACATCGGGCAGGTACGACGCCATGGCCGGCTGACGATGCACGGGCACGCGGTAGTACGACCGCGCCTCGACACCCCGCGCGGCGAGGCGGGCCGACAGCTCGTCCGGGTGCCGAGAGCGCGTCACGTGGAGGTGGAACACGTGCTCGGCCCCCGGACTCGGCTCGGGCAGCGCGACGTGCCGGCCGAGGCCACCCTCGACGTAGGCGGCGGCGACCGCGCGGCGGCGCTCGTTCCAGCCGTCGAGCTCGGGGAGCAGCACGCGCAGGGCGGCCGCCTGAAGGGCGTCGAGGCGGGAGTTGTAGCCGACCTCGACGTAGGTCTGCTTGTCGCGTGAGCCGTGCGAGCGCAGGAGCCGCACAAGCTCGGCGACCTCGTCCTCGTCGGTCACCACCGCGCCGCCGTCGCCCAGGCCGCCGAGGTTCTTCGAGGGAAAGAACGAAAAGGCGGCTGCGGTCCCGAGCGTGCCCGCGCGGCGGCCTTCGCGCGTCGCCCCCGTGGCCTGGGCGGCGTCCTCGAGGAGCGGCAGGCCGAAGCGGCGCAGCTCCTCGACCGGTGCGACGTTCCCGAACAGGTGCACGGGCACGATCGCCCGCGTGCGCGGGGTGAGCGCGCGCTCGACGGTCTCGGCGGTGAGGCAGAAGCTCGCGGGGTCGACGTCGCAGAAGACGGGGCGCGCGCCGATCGTCGCCACCGCCTCCGCGGTCGCGTAGAAGGTGAACGACGGCACCACGACCTCGTCGCCGGGTCCCACGCCGAGCGCGCGCAGCGCGATCGAGAGCGCGTCGGTGCCGTTTCCGACGCCGACGCAGTGGCGCGCACCGAGGTATGCGGCGAACTCGTCCTCGAAGGCCTCGACCTCGGGACCGAGGATGTAGCGGCCCGAGGCCGCGACGTCCGCCAGCCGCTCGGCGATCCGCGGCATGTGCTCGGCGAGCGAGGTGGCGAACAGCGGGACCCCCACGGGCGGCTACCCTAGCCGCCGGTGTACCAGGTCCTCGCCTCGATCACGGACCCGATCGTCAACTTCGCCGTCGCGGTCGTCGGTGACCTCGGCCTCGTCGGGATCTTCGTGCTGATGGCGCTCGAGAGCGCCTGCATCCCCATCCCCAGCGAGGCGACGATGCTGTTCGCGGGGTTCAACGTGGCCGAGGGCGAGTACACGCTGTTCGCCGCGGTCGCCGTCGCGTCGGTGTCCAACCTGGTGGGCTCGTGGGTCGCCTACGGCATCGGGCGCGCGGGGCGCGTCGACCTGATCGAGAAGCACGGGCGCAAGGTCGGCATCTCGGCGAAGCACCTGGCCACCGCCGACCGGTGGTTCGAGCGCCACGGCGACGCGACCGTGTTCTTCACGCGCCTGCTGCCGATCGTGCGCACCTTCATCTCCCTGCCCGCCGGGGTGGCGCGGATGCCGTTCTGGCGGTTCAGCGTGCTCACCCTGCTCGGCTGCATCCCGTGGATGCTCATGCTCACCTACATCGGCGTCCTGGTCGGCGAGCGCTGGCGCACGTGGCAGGGCTACCTGCACTACGTCGACTACGTCGTGGCGGCGCTGATCGTCCTCACGGCGATCTACCTGGTCGTGCGCTGGTGGCGGGGTCGCGGGCGCGGCGAGCCCTCGGGCGCCGAGGCGCAGAGCGCATAGCGGCTCTCCGCCCTCGCCGGGCGAGCCTGTCGCCGCTTCACGCCCTCGCACTCGGGGCCATGCAGGGCCCGGCCGAGCTGCTGCCGATCTCGAGCTCGGGGCACCTGGTGCTCGTGCCGGAGCTGCTGGGGTGGCCCTACGCGCGGCTCGATCCAGAGCTCCGCAAGGCCTTCGAGGTGGCCGTGCACGCGGGCACGGCGGCGGCTCTGCTCGTCGCTCTGCGGGGAGAGGTCACTGAGGCCGCCGGCGCGCTCGACGCGCGCCGCCTGATCGGGACGGCGCTCGCCTTTGCGCCGCCCGCGGCGGCCGGGCTCCTGCTCGAGGAACCGATCGAGCGGCGAGCCGGCGCCCCGCGGCGGGTGGCCGTCGCCCAGGTGGTCGCCGGACTCGCGCTCATGGCCGCCGACCTCCGCCCCGCCGACCGCTCATACGCGCAGGCCGGAGCGCTCGATCACCTCCTGCTCGGCCTCGCCCAGGCCACGGCGCTCGCTCCCGGCGTCTCGCGCAACGGCGCGACGCTGACGGTGGCGCGACTGCGCCGGCTCGACCGGCCCGCGGCGAGCCGGCTGTCGCGGCACGCGGCGCTGCCGATCATCGCCGGGGCGGCGGTGCTGAAGTCGGTCCGCCTGGCCCGCCGCGGCCTGCCAGCCGGGTTGCGCGGGCCGTTCGCGGCTGGACTCAGCGCCGCCGCGCTGTCGACGCTGGCCTTTCGCCGTCTGCTGGCCTGGACGGAGTCGGCGCGCTCGTACGCCCCGGTCGGGGTCTATCGCGTGATCTTCGGAGCGTGCGCGGCCGCGAAGCTGACCCGGTCGGCCGCAAGTCGAGCGCGCTGAACGCCGGCATCAAGCGGTCGGAACGGCCGCTCCATGCGGTTGAATGGCTACGTGAGCCCTGAGAGCGCCTACGCCCGCGCCGGCGTCGACACCGGCCGCTCGGGGCACGCCGTGGCCGGGCTCGTCGGCGTCCTCTCCGGCATCGACGCCGGACGGCCTTCGCGTTCCGTGCTCGCCTCGGGCCACTACGCCAGCGTGCTCGCCCTCGACGATCGCACCGGCCTCGCTCTCGCCACCGACGGCGTCGGCACGAAGATCCTCGTCGCCGAGGCCCTCGAGCGCTACGACACGGTGGGCATCGACTGCGTGGCCATGAACGCCAACGATCTCGTCTGCGTGGGAGCCGAGCCGATCGCCCTGCTCGACTACATCGCCGTCGAGGAGGCAGACCCGGGGATGCTCACCTCGATCGCCGAGGGGCTCCGCGCCGGCGCCGAGCAGGCCGGGATCGAGATCCCCGGCGGAGAGCTCGCCCAGGTGCCGGAGCTCGTGCGCGGTCATCCGTCGCCGCGCGGGTTCGACCTCGTCGGGACCTGCGCGGGCGTCGTAGCGCTCGACAGCGTGGTCACCGGCGCGGCGATCGGGCCCGGTGACGCGGTGATCGGCCTTCCCGCGAGCGGGGTGCACTCGAACGGGTTGACCCTGGCGCGGAGCGCCCTTCCCGACCTCGCGGAGATGCCTGCCGAGCTCGGCGGCCGCAGCGTCGGCGAGGAGCTGCTCGTACCCACCACGATCTACGTGCGCGCGGTCCTGGCTCTGCTCGCCGAGCCGGCGATCGAGGTCCGCGGCCTGGCCCACATCACCGGCGACGGCCTGCTCAACCTGCTCCGCCTCCACGCCGAGGTCGGATACCGGATCGAGGCGCCGCTACCCGTACCGGCCATCTTCGAGCTGATCGCCGAGCGCTCGGGTACCGAGGCCTCCGAGCTCTACGAGGTCTTCAACATGGGCTGCGGCTTCTGCTGCGTCGTCCCCGCCGATTCGGCGCCGGCCGCAGTCGAGCTCCTCGAGCGCTTCCACCCCGGCGCGGCGGTGATCGGCGCGGTGACCGACCCGCCCGGGCTCGTCGAACTCCCGGGCCGGGGTCTCGCCGGAGGGCGCGAGCGCGGGTTCGCGCCGACCTGAGCCGTGTTCGACCTCTCGCCGCCCGCAGGAGCGTCCTTATGCGGCCTCCCACAGCTCGCCGCACACCACGCGGGTACGGACCACGCGCCATTCGCCCGCGAGCCGCCACAGCTCGGCCGCTGTCCGCGGCCCGGGCAGGTCGCAAACGGCGGCGACCTCGCTGGTCGCCATACGCCCGAATCGCCGCAGAGCGCCGAGCACGTCGGGCGCCGTGGACTCGAGCGGCCGCGCGCCCGCCGCTCGCGCCTCCGCCACGACCTCTTCGTAGGGGCGGACGCCGTAGAGCGGGTGCCGTGCTCCATCCCCGCCGGCGAACACGAGCGTCGGGAAGGGGAGCCGGTCGCGCGCGGCGGACCCCGTGACCCGGTCGAGGTGCGACACCGCGTCAGGCACGACGCGCACCTCCTCGAGATCGGCGCCGAAGGCCTCGAGGATGGCGTGGGAGCCGAGGTCGATGCGAAAGCGCTCGACGTCGAGCCGTGCTCTCCGCGCCTCCTCCACCAGCGCCTCGGAGGTGTCGAGCTTGCGGCGGAAGCAGAGAAGGCCCTCGCGGACCGCGCGCAGGTACGCGTAGCCGCCGTCGACGGCCTGCTCGGCCGCCGCCCTCACCGCGAGGCACGCCGGGTAGGTCGAGCGCAGGGGGCTCTCGCGCCACAGCAGCGGGTCGCACGGCATCTCGCCCTCGCCGGCGGCGTCGAGCCACTCGGCCATCAGCGAGGCGTGGCGGCCCCAGCCCTCGCGGTCGCCGCCGGCGCCATCGTCGCTTCCGTAGTCGCGGGCCAGGCCGCCCATGACGAGCGTCCAACGCAGCTCGTCGCCGAACTCGGACATCAGCCGGCGGACGGTCGGTTCGTAAGCCCACGACCACGGGCAGGCCGGATCGGTCAGGTACCGCACCTCGACGCTCACGACGCGTCAAAATAGATCACGGTGATCGGGACTCTCCTCAACGGGCGCTTCCGCCTCGACGAGCGCCTCGGCTCGGGAGGCATGTCGACCGTCTACCGAGCCTTCGACGAGACCCTCGAGCGCTGGGTGGCGATCAAGCTCCTTCACCGCGAGATGTCCGGCGAGGCCGACCAGCTCGAGCGCTTCCGCCGCGAGGCCCGCGCGGTGGCGCGGCTGTCGAGCCCGAACGTGGTCGGGGTGATCGACGCCGGCGAGGACGACGGCCACCCCTACATCGTCTTCGAGTGCGTCGACGGGGAGACCCTCAAGGACCGGATCCGCCGCCTCGGGCGGTTGCCCGTGGACGAGGCCATCGCCTACGCCATCGAGATCGGGCGCGCGCTGTCGGCGGCTCACGCCTCGCGGCTCGTGCATCGCGACGTCAAGCCCCAGAACGTGCTGGTCAACCTCGAAGGACGGGCCAAGGTCACCGACTTCGGGATCGCCCGCTCACTCGAGGCCGACGGACTGACCCTGACCGGCCGCGTGCTGGGCACGACCGACTACGTCTCCCCCGAGCAGGCTCTCGGGCACTCGGTGACCGTGCAGTCGGACATCTATTCGCTGGGGGTCGTGCTCTTCGAGATGCTGACCGGTGACGTACCCTACAAGGCTGACACGCAGGTCGGAGTGGCCATGAAGCACGTGCGCGAGCCACTCCCGAACGTCCAGGTCCGCCGCCCCGAGGTCTCCTCGACGCTGGCCGCCGTGGTCGAGCACGCCACCGCCAAGGAGACCCGCAACCGCTACCGCACGATCGACGACATGGTCCACGACCTCGAGCAGGCCCTGGCCATCGAGGCCGCACGCTCGGGCCACACGAGCACGGGCGAGGCGACCTCCGTGCTGCGCCACCTGCCGCCTGACTCCTCCGACTACGCCCCGGCGAGGCTGCGCCGCCCCGCGCGCTGGCTTGCCACCGCGATGCTGATCGGAGCGGTGGCGGCGGCCGCTCTGGTGGTGCTGGCCAGCCGCACCGAGCAGGGCACCACCGGCGACGCCGACCGCCGTCCCGGCGGGCTCGCCCCGGTCACTCTGGCGGGCGCGAACGACTACGACCCCGCCGGCGACAACGAGGAGCACGCCGACGAGACCGCCCAGGCCGTCGACGGCAACCGGACCACCTTCTGGTCGACCGAGAGCTACCGCGGCGGCCTGGCCAAGCCCGGGGTGGGCATCTACGTCGACGCCGGCGAGTCCGTCGCCGCCCGCCGCCTCAGCATCGTCAGCCCCGAGCCCGGCTTCACCGCGGAGGTCTACGCGGCCGACGACGTGCCCGCCGAGATCGACGGCTGGACCCGGGTCGGCGGCCCGACCGAGGTCGGCGAGACGGCCCGCATCAGGCTGGATACGGGCGGGCGGGAGTTCCGCAACTACCTGATCTGGATCACGCAGCTCCCGGCGGGACAGAACCGTGGCGCGATCTCGGAGATCACGCTGCTGCGCTGAGCGCGGGCGCCTTCAGAAGCGGTAGCTTCGCTCCTCCTCGTAGCGCTCCATCGCCAGGGCCACCAGCCGGTCGACCAGCTCCGGGTACTCCACGCCCGAGGCGCCGAACAGCTTGGCGAACACGCTCGTCGCCGTGAAGCCGGGCATGGTGTTGAGCTCGTTGACGAGCACGCTGCCGTCGCTCTCCACGAAGAAGTCGGCGCGCGCCAATCCGGCGCAGCCCGCGCGCCGATAGGCAGCGACGGCGAGCGACCGGACGCGCTCCCGCACTGTGGGGTCGATCCGCGCCGGCACCACGAGCTCCATCCCGCCGGCGGTGTACTTGGCCGCGTAGTCGTACCACTCGGCCTCGAAGGAGATCTCGCCCGGCTCGGAGGCCAGCGGATCGCCGTTGCCGAGCACCGAGCACTCGATCTCCAGGCCGTGCGACATGGCCTCGACGACGACCAGCGGGTCGTGGGCGAAGGCCGCCTCGAGCGCGGCCGGGAGGTCCTCCGGAGTGGAGACCTTGGAGATGCCGACCGACGAGCCGAGCCGAGCCGGCTTGACGAACACCGGCAGCCCGAGGCGCTCGAGCGCGGTGTGATCGTCGCCCTCGCCTACGGCGGCGTAGGCGACCTGCGGCAGCCCGGCGACCGCCATCCGGTCCTTGAACGCGAGCTTGTCCATGCAAGTGGCCGAGGCGAGTACGCCGGCCCCCACGTAGGGCACGTCGACGATCTCGAGCAGGCCCTGCACGGTGCCGTCCTCGCCGAAGGGACCGTGGAGCACGGGAAAGACGACCTCGGCGCGGAGCAGCCCGGCCCCGGGCTCGATCGTCACCGGGTCGCCGTCGCAGCGCCAGCGCCCGTCGCGGTCGATCTCGATGGCGATCGGATCGTGCCCGGCCTCGTTCAGGCCGGCGCGGACAGCCTCGCCCGAGGCAACAGAGACGTCGTGCTCGCTCGAGCGTCCTCCGGCGAGGACGGCGACCCTCACAGTGTGCCGATGGGCGGCATCTCTGTTGGGGTGTCCGTTCCACCGCCGTTGTCACCTTGGCCGCCGCCACCCGGATCGCCGGAATCGTTGTCCTTCCGCGCCCGGCCGACCACGATCGTGACCGTCGAGCCCTCACGACGCTCGGCGCCCGCCCCCGGCGCCTGGTCGACCACCACCCCGTCGCGATCCTCGTCCCGCACTTGCCGCGTCGTCCGCGCCACGCCGAAGCCGGCGGCTCGCAGGCGCGAGCTCGCGGCTCCCGGCGAGAGACCGACGACCCCGGGCACCGTGGTCCGTGTGTCCGCGTCCTGCTCCGGTTGCTGCCTGTCCCGGGCCGGCTCGCCCTCGCCGGCGCCGGTGGAGACCTCGATCGACACCGCCGCGCCCTCCTCGACCGTCGCCCCGCCGTCGGGGCTCTGGGCCAGGACCTCGTCCGCGGGCTCCTCCGAGCGGGTGGGCTCGACGATCACCCCGAGCCCCGTTGCCTCCAAGGCGGACTCGGCCGACGACCGGGTCAGCCCGACCACGCGCGGAACCTCGACCTCGCGCGGCCCCGAGGAGATGAGCAGGCGCACCCGCTCGCC
>JBBSNG010000010.1:0-24723 GCA_038232755.1 Solirubrobacterales bacterium
GCTGAGCCCGGCGGGCGCTCGGCGGCTCGTATCCTCCGCTGGCGGTGAGCTCGCTCGACGATCTGGTCCACCGCGTCCGCCCGCCGCGCGGCGAGGCCGAGGGAGCGCTCGTCCTCCTCCACGGCCGCGGTGCCAGCGAGCTCGACCTCCTCCCCCTGATCGATGAGCTCGACCCGGAGGGACGCCTCCACGTCGTCGCGCCCCGAGCCCCGCTCTCGCTTCCGCCCGGAGGCTCCCACTGGCACGCCGTCGCGCGCGTCGGCTATCCCGATCCGGAGACCTTCTGGAGCTCGTACCGTCTGCTCGAAGGGTGGCTCGAGGCGCTGGCCGACCACACCGGCGTCCCACTCGAGCGCACAGTCATCGGCGGGTTCTCGATGGGCGCGGTGATGAGCTACGCGCTCGGGCTCGGGGCCGGGCGCCCGGCCCCCGCCGGCGTGCTAGCGCTCTCAGGATTCATCCCCACCGTGGAGGGCTGGGAGCTCGAACCCGAGGCACGTCGAGGCCCGCGGGTCGCCACCGTGCACGGCACCCAGGATGCGGTCATCTCGGTCGACTTCGCGCGCGCGGCGCGGAGCCGGCTCGAGGCGGCGGGAGTCGGTCTCCTCTACCGCGAGTTCCGGGGAGGCCACTCGGTCGACCCGGCGCTCCTGCCGGAGCTGCGCGTGTGGCTCGGCGAGACCTTGGCTGGGCACGGGTCGCCGGCCGAACGACGACCCTGAGGGTCTGTCCGACGCCCGGATCGCCGCGGGTAGTCTTACCCCATGGCCGAGCGAACACGCGTCCGACTGACCCAGTTCACCCAGAAGGCCGGCTGCGCCTCGAAGTTCACGCCGGCCTACCTCGAGCAGGTCCTCAGCGGCTTCGCGCCCGCCGACGCCGACGGGTTCGCGAGCGGGATGGAGAGCCACGACGACGCCGGCTACATCGCCTTCGGAGGCGGTCTGCTGCTCCAGTCGGTCGACTTCTTCACCCCGATCGTCGACGATCCCTACACCTTCGGGCAGGTCGCCGCGGCAAATGCGCTCTCGGACATCTACGCGATGGGCGGCGAGCCACTCACCGCCCTCAATCTCGTGGCCTTCCCGTGCGAGCTCGATCCCGAGGTCCTGCGCGAGATCCTCGCCGGCGGGGCCTCGAAGCTCGAGGAGGCCGGAGCACGGCTGCTCGGGGGACACTCGGTGCAGGACGACGTGCCCAAGTACGGCGTCGCGATCACGGGGTTCGTCGAGCCGGAGCGGATCGTCCGCAACCGCGGCGCCCACCCGGGCGACCGGCTCGTGCTCACCAAGCCGCTCGGGCTCGGCATCCTCGTCACCGCCCTGAAGCGCGAGCTCGTGACCGAGGACGAGATCGAGGGGGCCGTCGCGGCGGCGACGCACCTCAACCGCGGCGCGCGCGACGCCATGCGGGCCGTCGGCCCGTCGGCCGCCACCGACGTGACGGGCTACGGCCTGCTCGGCCACGCGGGCGAGATGCTCCTGGGCGCCGGGCTCGGCGCGGTCTTCTCGCTGAGCGCCGTGCCGGTCTGGGAGGGCGCCGCCGACCTCGCCGCCGAGGGTTGCTACGCCGCCGGGCTGGCCGCCAACCGCGAGCACCGCGACGCCTCCGTCATCGCCGACGACGTACCCGACAAGGCGCTGCTGCCGCTGTACGATCCCCAGACGAGCGGCGGCCTCCTGATCGCGGTGGCCCCGGACCGCGTCGATTGGCTCGTGGGCGAGCTCGAGGACCGGGGCGAGACGGCCGCGGTGGTCGGCCGGGTCACCGCCGAGCCGACGCTGCGGGTCACGGCCTAGGCTCGCGCGCTCTCCGCCGAACGCCGGGGCAGCCGCAACGCCGGAACCTTCCACACCGCCTCGAAGGCGATTCGCGCGGTCATCTTCGACGCTCCGGCGCGCCGCTCGTGAAAGACGATCGGCACCTCGCGGACCCGGAAACCGGCTTCGAGCGCGCGGTAGGTGAGCTCGATCTGGAAGCCATAGCCGTCCGCGTGCACGCTCTCGAGCTCGAGGCCGGCGAGGACGACGCGGCGGAAGCACTTGAAGCCGCCAGTGAGGTCGCGGACGGGGACGCCGAGCACCGTGCGGGCGTACCAGGAGCCTCCGCGGCTCAGCAGCCGCCGCACGACTCCCCAGTTCACCACCCCGCCGCCGGCCGTGTAGCGCGAGCCGAGCACCAGGTCGGCGTCCTCGGACGCTTGGACAAGTCGCGGGATGTCGGCCGGATCGTGGGAGAAGTCGCAGTCGATCTCCATCACTAGATCCGCGCCGGCGGCGAGCGCGCGCTCGAAGCCGGCGAGGTAGGCGCGCCCGAGCCCGTCCTTGGCCCGGCGGTGCAGCACCTCGACGCGGTCGAGCTCGGCGGCGAGCCGGTTGGCGATCTCGCCCGTTCCGTCCGGGGACGAGTCGTCGACGATCAGGAGGCGGTGCTCGCCACCGGCCGCCGTGGCGAGTCGGGGGAGCGCCGCGCGCACGAAGGGCTCGACGTTGTCAGCCTCGTTGTAGGTAGGCACGATGAGCCAGGTCGACGGCACGGCGGGCTAGACTAGCCCCGCTTCGCCCCTGGCCAGATCCACCACGGAAGCGCTCTCGGCTGCGGACGAGGTCCGCCGGACGTGACCAGCCGCCTGCTGCTGGGGCTGCCCGTCCTCCTGCTGGCGGTCCTCGCCTGGTCGCGGCGGTGGACGAGTGAGGAGGGCTTCGTCTACTACCGGATCGTCAAGAACGTGCTCGAGGGCGACGGGCCGGTGTTCAACGTCGGCGAGCGCGTCGAGGCGTTCACGGGGCCGCTGTGGCTCGCCCTGCTCGCCCTCGGGCGGGCGCTCACCCCGGCTGCGGTGCACCTCGAGTGGATCGGGGTCGGTCTCGGGCTCGTGATGTCGGTGGCGGGCCTCGCCGCGGCGACGTGGGCCGCCCACCTGCTGTGGTCGCCCCGGTCGGGCGACCGGCCGGGGCCGGCGGCGATCGCTCTCCCGCTAGGGGCGTTGGTGATCGCGGCGCTGCCGCCGTTCTGGGACTTCGCCACCTCCGGCCTCGAGACCGGCCTCGCCTTTCTCTGGCTCGGAGGGAACTTCCTCGGCCTCGTGGTCCTCGGGACCGGTCGGGGCGCCGATCGCGGCTCCTTCGTCGACGGCTTGCGCTCGCCTCTGTCGTTGGCCGTGACCATCAGCCTCGGACCGCTGGTGCGGCCCGACCTCGCGCTGTTTGCCCTCGTCTTTCTGATCCTGCTGGTGAGCCTCGATCGCCCGCGTTCGGCCCGGCGCGTCGGGGTGCTGGTCGGCCTCGGGGTGGCGATCCCGCTCGGCTACCAGGTCTTCCGCATGGGCTACTTCGCGAGCCTTGGGCCCACCGCCACCCTGGCCCGGCAGGCCGAGGGAGACTCCTGGGGGCGGGGCCTCGTGTATCTGAGCGACTTCGCGGTGCCCTACGCGCTCTGGCTGCCGCTCGCCGTGCTGGTCGGCTGGGCCGCCTTCGCGGGTCGAGCGCTATGGCGCCGGGGTGAGCGCCGGCGCGCACTGCTCGTGGCGACCCCGATCGCCGCGAGCCTGGTGCACGCGCTCTGGGTCGTCCGCCTCGGCGGCGACACGATGCACGCCCGCCTGCTGCTGCCGAGCGCCTTCGCGCTGCTGCTCCCGGTGGCCGTGGTTGTGCCGACGCGGCGTTCGGCCGCCGTGCTCGTCGCCGCGCTCGTGCCGTGGGCGATCGTCTGCGGGACCTCGTTGCGCGCCCCGGCCAGTCCGCCGAAGGATCCTCAGCGGCTTCAGGTCAACGATCAGCGCCGCCAGTACGCCGAGGTCTGGGGCTATCGCCATCCCGTCACCCTCGACGGCATGCTCGTCGTACCCGACGCCCGCCCGGCGATCCAACGCCGTCAGGGCCTCGAGCTCAGGCGCCTGGCCGAGCGCCGGCGCGCGATCGTCGTGAGCTTCGCCGGTCCGCGCAACGCCGTCGGCGAGCGGCTGCGGATCCCGCGTCCCTCGTCGCGGACGACCGTGCGCGCGAAGGTGCCGAGCGAGGTGGTGGCCTGGGACGGACGCATCGGACGGGTCGGCTACGCCGCCGGCCCGAACGTCCGGCTCGTCGACGCGAATGGACTGGCCGATCCGCTCGCGGCGCGCACGAGCTTGCCGGGGCGGCGGCGCGAGCGCCCCGCGCCCCGCCTGCCGAGCGAGTGGGTCTTGGCCCGCTACGCGGTGGCGACGACGCCGACGGGGGCCTCCTTCCTCGCCCGCGACCCGGACATCGCCGCCGCGCGGCGCGCTCTGCGTTGCCGGCCGCTCGAGGAGCTCGTCCGGGCCACCACCGCAAAGCTCTACGCCCGGCGCTTCTTCGCCAACGTCGCCTTTGCGCTGCGCGAGCGCTCGCTGCGCTTCTCGCGCGACCCACGGGTGGCCGCGGAGGAGATGTGCGGCCGCGCTCGGCGCAGGGAGGTCGAGTGAGGATCGTCGATGGGCGCGGGTGCCCGTTCAGGCGCTCCTGCCGCGCCTGCGTTCGACGGCGAACACCGTGTACCCGTCGAGCGCGTAGCGCCTGGTCAGGAAGCCGCACCGCGCTCGATTGGGCGCCTTGACGACCACGTGCGTGATGCGCTCCCGTCGCGCCAGCGGCCCGAGGCGGTTGCAGCGCAGCGAGCCGCCGGCGTAGACGCGCGTCGCCTCGCGCAGGCGCCGTCGCCACTCGATCACCTGGCGATCCTCGTAGGGGTGTGCCCGGTAGTCGACGTAGACGGGGACGCCGGCGTCGACTCGCAGCTCGTAGACCCGCGGAGGGACGAGGTAGAGCTCTCCGGGCTGGCGCTGGGCCGCTACGAGGCGACCGAACGCGCTCGAGTCTGGCTCCGCGTCGAGCGCCCCGACGCTCTCGGCTCCGACCACCAGCGAGACCGCGATGACCAGGCCGGCGAGCACGCTGGCGCCCGTGCGAGCGCCGATGGCCAGCCGCGCGCCGGCGAGCCGTGAGACCAGGCGCTCGACCGTGCCGGCTCCCGCGAACAGCGCCTTGGTGGCCGCCGCGAGGACGATGGCCGCGCCCACCGGCACGAGGAATACGGACAGTCGCCAGGGAAACAGGAGGGCGAGCGTCTCGCTGCCGGTGACGAGCTGGAGCGCGGTGAGCAGCGCGCTCGCCGCCACCGCGAGCGCGAGGACCGGGAAGAGGACGCTGCGCCAGGAGAGCACGAGCCCGGCGCCGATGAGCCCGAGGCGAAACACGTCGTCGCCGGAGAACCACACCTCGGGCTTGGCCTGCTGGGGGAGGCGGAAGTCGACGAGCACGTCCTGGGCGGCCGCGTGGATCGCCGGCGAGGCGGGCGCAAAGGCGACCAGCACGAACAGGGCCACCGGCACCAGCGCGAGCGCCGCCAGCGCCGCGCCGCGGACCACCGCGCCGCGGGCGCTGGTGCGGACGTGGGTGTCCGCGAGGTACGCGGCGCAGAGGACGAGTGCGCCGAGGAGGTAGGCGGGATGGAGGATCGCCGCGGCTGCGGCTGCCCCCACCGCCGCGACGGGCCGGTCGAGCGCGTACAGGAGCAACGAGACCACCAGCAGCACGCCGAAGAGGCTCGACCCGAAGGTCGGGCTCGGCGCGGACTGCCCGGCAAGGCCTTCGGTGACGAGCGAGCGGAGGTCGTCGGGAAGCCCGCCCTGGATCTCGGTCGCGAGCCCGGAGTGGACGAACAGCAGCGCCGCGAGCAGCACGAGCCGCGGCACGGTGCTCCGGATCCCGAACATCGTCGTCCCGATCCCGAGCAGCGCGAGCCCGTAGGCGCCGATCAGCAGCGCGTGGAGGAGCAGCATCAGCCATTCGGCGTCGAGGCTCACGGCGGCCGCGACGAGCAGGCTCGCGACCGGAGCCGGATCGGTCGTCTGCGCCTGCCAGTCGAGCTCGAGCAGCCCGACCCCGGCTCGGGCGAGGCCGTGCAGCAGCGAGGCGTGCTGGTCTCCGCTGTAGAGGGGCGCCTGGCCGTAGACCAGCGCGAAGGCGGCCGCGATGGCCAGGAGGCCGAGGACCGACAGCGCCACGGTCGAGGGCCGCGGCCCGGCGGGCCCGGCCGCGCGCTGCCAGATCGCGGTGTCGCCCCTGCGGACCTGCTCGTCTCCCGGAGCCGCGGCAGAGGAGGTTCGGTCGGCCGCACGCCCGCGGTGCCGGGGCCTGAGCGACATCGGACGCAGAGCCTAATGCCGGCCCGGACGGCACGCGACGGTCGCGCCTCAGGCGTGATCTGTAACATTACTCTAGTTTTATGGTAGCCTTTCAGTAGTGACAGCCCCCGCGACCTCCTCCCGTCAAGCCCGCCGCAAGCTGAGAACGGCAACGGCGATCCTCAACGCGGGCGAGCGCCTTTTCCTAGAACGGGGCTACCGAGCGACGACGGTCGAGCAGCTCGCCGAGGAAGCCGATGTCGCGCTGGGGTCGCTGTATGCGCATTTCGACGGCAAGGAGGGCGTCTACGCTGGACTGGTCGATCGGGCGCTTGAGTTCGACAAGCGTTACTGCGACGAGGGTTGGGAGTCGGGGTCGAGCCCGTTCGAGCGGCTCGTCGGCCTGAGCGAGGGCTACCTGCGCTTCGCCCGCGAGCATCCCGGCCACTTCCGGGTCTTCCGCTTCCCTCCCGACGGTGGTCCGACCGATGGTCCCGCGGACGGCGCGGCCCGGCGGGTCGCCGAGCGGGTGGCCAGCGAGGTCGATCGCATGGCCGGGGCGCTCGATGAGGCGGCCGCCGAGGGAGTGCTGCGCCCACTCGACGCCCCCGCCGCCGCCGTCTTCCTCTGGGCCGCATGGGACGGCGTCATCGCCGCCCATCTCCTGCCGACCAACATGGGACTTACCGAGTCGCAGTTCGAATCGGTGCTGGCGATCGCGCGCGAGGTTCTGATCCGCGGCCTCGTGCCGCCGGAGGGTGCTGCGGCATGATCGAGCGGATAGCAACCGAAGATGACTACGCGCGCCCGGCGCGCCCGGGATGGCGCGGCCGCGACTGGTCGGCTTGCGAGCGGGACGCGCTCGTCGCCGGCCGGCGCCTGCATTACCTCGACACGGGATCCGGCGAGCGGACGTTCGTCCTCGTGCACGGCATGGGCGGACGCTGGCAGCATTGGCTCGAGACGATCCCCAGCCTGGCCGAGCACGCTCGGGTGCTCGCCATCGACCTGCCGGGATTTGGACAGTCCGAATCGCCCGCCGCGGCGGTGTCTCTGGACGGGTTCGCCGATGCCGTCGCCGAGCTGATAGGTGACCTCGGCATCGAGCGGGCGGTGCTCGTCGGGCACTCGATGGGCGGTCCCATCGCGCTGCGCTTCGCCAGCCGCCATCCCGACCTCGCCGAGGCGATCGCGCTCGTCGGCGGCGCCGTCTTTCAGTTCAGCGCCATGCTCGGACTGCGCGACATCCTGCGCTTCGTTGCCGAGCGCCCTCGCGAGAGCGTCGCGATCGCCGCCGAGATCGCCACCTCCGGGCTGCCCGCGCCCGCCGGCCTGCGCCGCTTCATCGCCGGCTCGCCACGGCTGCGGCGGCTCTTCCTCGCTCCCTACGTCTTTGACCCGGCTGCGCTGCTACCCGATAGCGCGGCCCTGATCATCGACGGCGCGGGCGCACCCGGGGTGCTGCCCACGGCAAGGGCGATCGGACGCTCTGACCCCCGAGAGGGCACCGAGGCAGTGAGCTGTCCGATCCTCTCGATCGCCGCCGAGCACGATCGCATCGCACCCCTTGCCGACACCGAGGCCTTCCAGCACGAGGTGCCTCGCGTCCGCACCGTCGTGCTCGAAGGCTGCGGGCACATGGCCATGCTCGAGCGAGCGGAGGCCTTCAACGCGCAGCTGCTGGCTTTCGCGCAGGAACTTTCGAGCAGCTCACCAACCCAGACACGACAGGGGCGAGCATGAAAAGCCAAGCGAGCACGAATGAGACCCTGGTCCTCTCCGGGCTCACCGAGCTGGCGATCGGAGCCCTCCTCGGCTGGCCCTATGCGCTCGCCATCGACGACCCCGACAAGGTCCGCACGCTCGGAATCCGATCGGTGCCTCGCCTGCGTCAATGGCACCTTGACCTGATTGCCCTCGGCGGCCTCAGCGTCCTGGTCGGCACCGCCGTCCCAAACCTACCCCGCTGGATCGCGTGGCCCCTGGCCGTCGGAGCCTGGACCAACGCAAACGCCTTCGGCGTCCTGGCGCTACGCCCCGACTGGAAGGACCACCCCGTCTACAAGAGCGCCGTCGGCGGATCCTTCGCCACCGTCTCGGGGAGCTTCAGCGCCCTGGCGGTCCTCGCCGCGCGGCGCCGGCGGCACTCGTGAGCCGGCGACCGGCCCACTCGCGGTGTCGATCGTCGGACTTCGCCTCGATGACTTCTTCCCCGCCCAGGGCCATAACGAGACCAGCGACAGGCTCGGACGCCCCAGCCGGTGGTTGATGCTCGATGCCGCACGACGCGGCTCTACCCTGTGGGGGTTGGTCCGTGGAGCTGCTCACCCTAGGCTCTCGGGCCATGCCCGAAGGCGACACGATCCACAGCGCCGCGCGCCGGGTCGGAGCGGCGCTCGTCGGACGCGAGATCGTCGCCATCGAGACGCCGCAGGCCCGCCACCGTCTCGATCATTGGCCGCAGCGCCTGGCCGGGCGCGCGGTGCGCTCGGTCGACGCGCACGGCAAGCATCTGCTCGTGCGCTTCGAGGGTGACCTCACCTTTCACTCGCACCTGCGCATGGGCGGCTCGTGGCGCGTCTATCGCCACGGCGAGCGCTGGCGGCGTTCCCCCCGGCGGGCGTGGCTGATCATCCGCACCCCCGAGCACGATGTCGTGCAGTTCGACGGGCCGGTGCTCGAGCTCATGACCGACGGGCGGACCCGCTTCGATCTGCGCCTGGCCGCCCTGGGACCCGACGTGCTCGCCCCCGAGCTCGACGAGGCCGATCTCCTGCGCCGCCTGCGCGAGGACGACTCGACGCGCGCGGTGGGCGACGCGCTGCTCGACCAGCGCAACCTGGCCGGGATCGGGAACATCTGGAAGTCGGAGGGCTGCTACCTGGCGAAGCTCGACCCGTGGCGACCGCTCGCGCGGGTCTCGGACCACGAGGCGCTGGCGGTCGTCCGGGGCGTGCGCCCACTCATGCGCGAATCGGTGGACCGTGGCGGGCGGGTCGAGACCTACCGGCCCACGGGCCGGCGGCGCTCGTCCGGGGGCGAGCGGCGAACCTGGGTCTACGGGCGCGGCGGCCTTCCGTGCCGGGCGTGTGGGACCGAGATCCGCGCCCGCGGACAGGGCGACGACAACCGCACGACCTACTGGTGCCCCTCGTGCCAGAGCTGAGCTCCGCCGGGCGGGCGCCCAAGCGAGTCGGGCACAAGGGGGCCGACGCGCTCGCACCCGGGAACACGACGGCGAGCTTCGAGGCGGCGCGCCGCGCCGGCGTCGACGTAATCGAGTTCGACGTCCTGCGCCTGCGCGACGGCCGGCTCGTGCTCGCGCACGACCTCGACGACGCCGCCCGGCGCGAGCCGCTCAGCCTCGACGAGGGACTCGACCGGCTCGCGAGCGAGTCCTACGCCGGGCTCGAGCTCGACGTCGACCTGAAGTGGCCCGGCTACGAGCGCGACGTCGTCGAGGGGTTGCGCGCCCGGGGGCTGGTCGAGCGCTCGCTCGTCTCCTCCATGTTCCCCCGGACCATCGATCTGATCGGCCAGCTCGCGCCCGACCTGCGCCGCGGCTGGTCGGTCCCGCGCGTGCGCCGCGACTACACGCTCCGGCGCTGGGCGATTCCGGCCTTCTTCGGCGCGCGGGTGCTGGCGGCGCGTCTGCCGCGACAGGCCGCGGCGATGCTCGCCGCCGGTCGCTGCGAGGCGGTGATCTCGCACTGGATGCTCGTCAGCGCCTCGCTCCTGCGCACCGTTCACGCCGCGGGCGGCGAGCTCTGGGTCTGGACGGTCGACGATCGGCCCCGCATCGAGCGACTCGCTGCGCTCGGCGTCGACGCGATCATCACCAACGATCCGCGTCTCTTCGGTGCAGCAGGGCCGGCGATCGCCGGAGCCGCTTGACCGGCGGCGGCGGCGGTTGACGGTTGTCAGGCCCGCTACGTGTCGGTAACGTATGAGGATCGCGGAGTCGACTGACGGGAGCAGGGGATGAGGACGACCGGCCAGGGCAGGAAAACGCTGACGTGGTGGTCGCTCCTCCTGGTCGTCGCGCTCGGCGCGCTCGTCCTCGCCGCCCCGGCGGCGGCGGGCCAGCGCCAGGAGGCCAACATCTCCCAGTCGTGCAACGCCGGCGACTCCGACGACGACTCTGACGGCGATTCGAGCTCCTCGAGCTCGGGCGGAGGCAGCTGTGGCAACCAGCGCCGCGTGGTGCAGCAGAGCGGCGGCGGCGACGTCTCGCGCAGCATCAACCAGAGCCAGAGCTTCGGCGGTGACGACGACGAGGACCGTGTGCGCGTACGCCGCGACCGCGACCGCGACGAGGACGACTTCGAGGAAGAGCAGAGCGCCTCGGTCAGCGAGGAGGAGCTCAGCTGCGGCGACTTCACCACCCAGGCCGACGCGCAGGCGGCGCTCGAGGAGGGCTCCAGCGGTTCCTCCGGTCTCGACGAGGACGAAGACGGCCGCGCCTGCGAAGAGGAGTTCACGCAGGCGGTGAGCGGCGCGCCCGAGGGTGGTGTCGAGACCGGCGGCGGCGGGACCCTCGCCCGGGCCGCGAGCGGTCGGTCCGATGGCGTGCCCCTGGCGGCGAAGCTCGTCGGCCCTCCGCTCGCTCTCGCGCTCGTCGGGGTCGGTCTGCTCGGCCTGCGCCGCGGGCGCACGACCTGAGCGCCACGACGGCACGTCCCGGCCGATGAGCACGGTGCTGCGGCGCAGGCTGTCCTGGATTGCGGTCGGCGCAGGTCTCGCGCTCGCGCTCGGGCTCGGTCTCTGGCTCACCGCCGAGACCGAGCGTGCTGCCCGCGCGGGCGGAGTGGGCGCCGCGCCCCCCGCCCGCCAGCTCGACCGCGGTCCCGCGAAGGCGGCTGCCGCCGCGCCGGCGCGCCCGCGGCTCGAGATCCCCTCGATCGACGTGGCCGCCCACGCCGTCGACCTGGGCCTCAACCGCGACGGATCGCTCGAGGTGCCGAAGGACTACGCCGAGGTCGGCGTCTGGAAGCGGGGCCCCGAGCCGGGTGAGCGCGGCCCCGCGGTGATCGCCGGGCACGTCGACTCGAAGTCCGCGCCGGCCGTCTTCTACCGGCTGCGCAAGCTTCGGCGCGGCGATCGAGTGCGTTGGGAGGGTGAGAACGGCGTCACCGAGAGCTTCGTGGTCTCCCGCATGGAGGAGCACCCAAAGGCCGAGTTCCCGACCGAGAAGGTCTACAAGAAGACGCGCCGCGCGGAGCTGCGCCTGATCACCTGCTCCGGACCGGCCGATGCCTCGGGCCGGCGCTCGCTCAACAACCTGATCGTCTTCGCGCGGAAGGTCCGTAAGGACTAGTTTCGGGCAGCGCCCGAGCGGGCCTCGGCCGCGCACGTTTCCCTGTCGGGCCAGCGCTCAGTCGGGCAGCGCGACCACGGCGTCGATCATCACCAGCGCCCCGCGCGGTAACGCGGTCACGCCGACGGCGGCCCGCGCCGGCAGCGCGCCCGCGACCTCGGAGAAGAACGACGCGTAGACGTCGTTGACCGCCGGCGCGTCGGCGCCGAGGTGGGTTAGGTAGACGGTCAGGCGCACCGCGTCCTCGAGCCGCGTCCCGGCTGCCCGACAGACCTCGGACAGGTTGCGCAGGCAGATCGTGGCCTCCTCGGCGGCACCGTCCGCGACGAGCTCGCCGGCCGGGTCGAGGGCGATCTGGCCCGAGCAGACGAGCAGCCCGCCGGCGACGACGCCGTGCGAGTAGGGGCCGGCGGGGGTGGGGGCGCCGGCGGCCTCGACGACGTGACGGTGGTGCGACATCGCCGGGCAACATACCGGCGCGCAGGCCGGACCGGGCTGGCGCGCCTGTCCGCGCGACCCAACTTGGCCGCGGCGTCGGTGGGGTGGGGAAGGCGGCTCGGCGGCTATGCCGGGTTGCGGGGACCGCTCTCGAATGCTGAGCCGGCGACGGCCGCGTCCGCGCCCCCACTTGCATCCGGCGGTCCGGCGCGGCGGCGGGCGCGTCGCGTGCGGGCGACGTGAGCGGCGGGGACACCGAGCAGCCCGAGGACGCCGAGGACGACCAGGACCGTCGTGCCGGCATCGTCGAGAGCCCCGTCGGTGAGGACCGCGTGTCCGATCCCGAGCGCGATCACCACCACCGCGAGGTAGGCGTGGAGCACTCGCCAGGTGCCTGCGCCCAGCGGCAGCCGGTTACGCAGGACCCCGAGCGCCACCACGCCGAGCAGGGCCACGGTGGCGATCAGCGCCATGCGGGCCCTCGTCGGCCCGTCCGGCGACATCGCGAACCAGGCATCGTCGGGCGCCTCGGCGAACAGCGCGCCGCCATGCACGAGGACGAGGACGAACGCGACGGAGCCGAGGACCTGATGGCGCGCGATCCGTCCTCCGCGAGCCAGCAGCGGTTGGACCACGAGCGCCGACACCGCGAGCGCGCCTGCGGCGGTGGACAGCACGAGCGCCGCGGAGGCGCCCGCGAGATGGCGATCGGTCAGGGCCAGGGCCACCGGCAGAGCGGCGACCGCGACCGCCGCCGCGCCGAGCGCGGGTGCGCGCCGGTCAGCCACGGCGTGCGAGCGTGAGGTTGACCACCGCACGCTCGTCGTCAAGGTCGACGACGCGACGGATGAACACCTCACCGTAGGCGCCGCCGTCGTAGCCCACGTGGATGTTGGGCTCCCCGAACTGCGGGACCGTCGGCGCGGTCTCGAGCCGGTAGCGCCCTTCGACGTCGGTGCGCATGCTCGCGCGGTTGTCCTCCTCGCCGCCGGTCTCCGTGGCCAGCCAGACCTGGACGCGGACGTCGCGCAGCGGACGGCAGCCGTCGGCGGAGCGCACGAGGCCGGTGATCACGAACCCGCTGCCGAGCGAATCGACCGTCGGCGCGTCGGGAATGTAGTTGTTCGTCCCCCCCGGGTTGCTCTCGGTCGCCTCGCAGCGCCGCTCGGGTTCGCGCTCGGCGGGGGGTGGCGTCGCGACCCGCTCCGGGCCGGACTCGCCCACGTTCTCGGCGCCCGTCCCCGACGTCTCGCTGCCGACGACCGTCGCGACGATCCCGGCGGTGACCAGCGCCAGCAGGAGCCCGAGCAGCCAAGGACGCCGCACGTCAGTCCTCCAGCCCGAACGCGGCGAATCCCGAGCACAGCACCGCGTGGTGTGGACGGCGAACCACGGCTCGAGGCTCGCAGCCGATCGCGCCCCCGGCGCCAGAGCGTTTCTCGCGGCGCGGCGCGTCACGCCGACCAGCCGCCTGAGGTCTCGGCCCAGGTGCATCCCCTCACCCGAGGCTGTGGCGGACCCAGCGACGAACCGTCTCGTGATGCAGCTCCCACGCCTCCCAAGCGTCGCCGGACCAGGCGCGCACGAGCCGCTCGTGCTCCGACGGGCTCCGCGCGGGCAGGACGTCCGCGACCGTCATGCGGCCGTCCATCGGCGGTGGGTCCAGCCATTCGAACGACGGTCGCCTGACCATCCGCCTGTGGAGCTTCGGACCCTCGCGCGGGTCGGCGCCGTCCTCGAGGATCATGCAGAGGGTCATCAGGTGCAGGCCGACGGACTGGATGGCGCGCCGCTCCCTCACGCCGGGGTGCTGCACGGCGTAGGCGTCGACCGTGAGCTGATGGAGCGTGAAGTACTCCGGGTCGCCGAACTCGCGGGCCAGGACGTCGCCGTAGCGCGCCCAGCATGCCGGCGAGGAGCGGATGTAAGGGTGCGTCGGGCCGTCGGCGGCGGGCAGCAGCGCCCCACAGCCCGAGCACGCGCCGGCGCCAGAGCAAGGCGCGGGGAGAGGCGGTTCTGGCACCGGGCCATCCTGACGCGGCTGCTCCTACCTCGCCGCGGCCCGGCGATAGCGCCGGGTTCTCGGTCGATCGCGGTGTGCTGACCGGCCACGCCCCCTGCGTGCGATCATGGGGCCGTGCTGTCCCAGGGGGAGGACAAGACCGCCGAGCTGGCGCGCTTTCCCATCTTCGAGAGCCTGTCCGAGGACGAGCTGCGCCAGGTGGCCGACCTCGCCGTGCCCCGCCGCTACGACGACGGCCAGGTGATCTTCCGCGAGGGCGACCGCTCCGACACCTGCTTCATCGTCCGCACCGGCCGCGTGCGGATCACCCGTACCCACTCCGGGGGCCGTCGCCTGACTCTGGCCGAGCTCGCCCCCGGCGAGATGTTCGGCGAGCTCTCGATGTTCGACGGCGAGGGCCGCTCGGCCACGGTGGAGGCCGTCGAGGAGACCACGACGCTCGCCCTGCTCGAGCGCGACATCAAGCGCGTCCTGCGAACCCACCCGGAGATCGCGGTGAAGATGCTCGTTCGCCTGGCGAGCCGCCTGCGCGCCGCCAACGAGAAGCTCGCCCGCCAGTCCTTCCAGCCGGTCGCCGGCCGCGTGGCCTCGACCCTGCTGGCTCAGGTCGAGGCGCGGCGCGCCGAGGCCGCGGCGGCCATCGGGGCCGACGACGGCGACGATGACATCCAGCCGGTCGAGGTCGTCATCGAGGCGACGCAATCGGACATCGCCCAGCTCGCCGGCTCCTCGCGCGAGAGCGCGAGCCGCTTTCTCGCCGATCTCGAGCGGGCTGGAGTGGTGACCACGGCCCGGGGCCGCGTCGTCGTGCACGACCCGGCGGCGCTGCGCCGCTACATCTTCTAGGCGATCCGCGCCGCTTGAGCGACGCCACGCCCGCGAAGCCGCCGGTGCTGCGGGAGTTCTCGGCCGGCGGGCTCGTCGTTCGCCGCTTCCGCGGCCGGCCGTGGGTCGTCTGCATCCGCGTCAAGGGCGGCCAGGTACTCGCCCTGCCCAAGGGTCACATCGACCCGGGCGAGTCGGCCGCCGAGGCCGCCGCGCGTGAGGTCCGCGAGGAGACCGGCGTCCACGCCGAGCTGGTCGAGAAGCTCGACGACGTTCGCTACTGGTACCGCCGCTGCGAGGGTCGCGTGTTCAAGGTCGTCTCCTTCTTCCTCTTTCGCTACCGCTCCGGCAGCGTGCGCGATCACGACCACGAGGTCGACGCCGCCGAGTGGGTACCGCTGGCCGACGCGCCGCGACGGCTGGCCTACGCGGGCGAGCGCGAGGTCGCCGCGGCCGCGCTCCGTCGCATCGGGGCGGACGGATAGGCTCCCGGCCGCCGTGTACGTCCTCAACTTCTACTCACCGGTCTTCGCCGACCAGCTGCGTCACGGGCGCAAGAGCGCCACCATCCGGCTCGGCGACAAGTCGCACAAGTACAAGCGCGGCGTGGCGGTGATCGTCACCGTCGGCTTCCAGCACTCCCCGCGGGAGAAGATCTTCGAGGCGGTGATCGACTCGGTCGAGGTCAAGGAGGTGCGTGACCTGTCCCCGCGCGACGTCGAGCACGACAACCCGGAGTTCCGCCGCGTCGAGGAGACCCAGCACTTCCTGGAGCAGATCTACGGCCGGCCGGTCGCGCTCGAGGACGAGGTCACCGTGGTGCGCTTCTCGGCCATCTCCGACCGCCCCTCGGAGATCGCCGACCGGCTGCGCCCGGGCGGCTCGACGCAGAACTGAGGCCGGCGACCAACGGCGCGGCGTCGTGTCGGCCTACGGGAAGATCTCGGTCGTGCAGTCGCCGCCGGGCAGATGCACCTCGTGCGGCCGCGCCGGGCCGGTGTCGAGCTTCGTGAAGTCGACGAAGAAGCTCGGGTCGAGAGCGAAGGAGCCGTCGGCCTGGCGTTCGAGCTTGGTCATCCAGCCGTTCAGTCCCGGGTAGAACTGGTTGTCCCAGCTCGAGTAGAGCGAGTTGGTGACGTACAGCCGCTCCCCGTCGAGGGAGAGCTGGATCATCTGCGGACCGCCGTTGAGCGGGCCCTCGGCCTTCGGATGCCCGCCGTCGCGGCCGAGCAGGCCGCCGAGCCACGTCTGTGAGCGCAGCTGCGGGCTCTGGGGATCGGAGACGTCGTAGTGACGCAGGTCGCCGTGCAGCCAGTTCGAGAAGAACAGGTCGCGGTCGTCCATGGAGAGCACGAGGTCGGTGATCAGCCCCGGCACGCCGCCCTCGAGCGGCCACCCGCCGAGCTCCTGGTTCTCGACGTCGATGACCTTCTCGGCCTCCCAATGGCCGTTCGGGCGGGAGAAGCGGATGATGTTGCTCGACAGCGTCGCGCCGACGAAGCCCTGCTCGGAGTCGGGGTTGTGCTGCCAGCGGATCTCCAGCGGGATGTGCCCGTCGTCGCCGAGATCGACGGTCTGCGTCCTGGTCTTCTGCTCGAGGTCCCAGAAGTGCAGGTGCCGCCCGTACTTGCCGGCGGCCACGTCGGCGGGGTTGAAGCCGTCCTTGAAGGTGTTCGGCGCGGCCCACTCCGAGGAGACCAGCGTGTTGGCCCGGGGCTGGTACCAGAAGTCGTACATGAACTCGACGCCCTCGCTGTCGTTCTCCCAGCGCCCGAGGACCGAGAAGTCCTTCGCGTCGAGGACGGCGAAGCCGGCCGGGGTGTTGCCGGCGGAGTCGCCGAGCATCGAGACGGTGACGATGTCGCCGGGCATGCAGTGGATGGTGTGGGGACCGGTCAGGCCGGTCTTGCCGGTGAGCTCCTCGGGCTCGATCACGCGGTCGATCTGAGGGCGCCGCGGGTCGGAGACGTCGACGATGTGGATGCGGGAGGAGCGGAAGCCCGGGACGATCAGCTTGTCGCGGGAGAGGCTGGAGTGGCACGCCGAGGAGCACGCGTTCCAGCCGAAGTGGTGGAGCTCGTCGCCGACGTTCGGCATCGCCAAGCGGTGGACGATCTCCGAGTAGGCGTCCGAGTCCGGATCGGTATCGACGACGGCCAGGAAGTCGGGCTCCTCGACGCCGGTGCCCTCGTATAGGCAGGCGACGTAGGCCACCTGCTCGGGCGGCTGGCGGCGCGCCTCTTCCGGCGAGGCGTAGCCGGGTCCCGCGTGCTCGTGCTGGGTCATTGGCGCGCTCTCTCCGTTCGTGGGTCGCTCCTTGCGGACTACCGCAAGGCCGGAACGGCAAACCCCAATAAAGCGGATCGGCAATGCTAGGTTGGCGCCGACCCCAGCGGAGGAGCCACGAGATGAGCGTCACCGACGAGCTGCTGAAGAACAACGAGGCCTACGCCGAGGGCTTCGACAAGGGCGACCTGCCCATCCCGCCCTCGCGCAAGGTCGCGGTGGTCGCCTGCATGGATGCGCGGCTCGTGATCTCGCGCATCCTCGGCCTCGAGGAGGGCGAGGCGCACATCATCCGCAACGCGGGCGGGGTCGTCACCGACGACGAGATCCGTTCTCTGGCCATCTCCCAGCGCCTGCTCGGGACCGAGGAGATCATCCTCATGCACCACACGGACTGCGGGATGCTCACCTTCACCGACGAGGAGTTCCGCCAGCAGATCGCCGACGACACCGGGATGAAGCCCGAGTGGGCGTCCGAGGCGTTCACCGACCTCGACGACGACGTGCGCCAGTCGATCGCGCGCATCAAGGAGAGCCCGTTCGTCCCCAGGACCGACGCCGTGCGCGGCTTCGTCTACGAGGTTGAGTCGGGTCGCTTGCGAGAGGTGCGGTAGACGCTCCCGCGCTGCTGACCGTGGCCGGGCCATTACCCTTGCCGCATGGCCACCGGCTCGGACTCCAAGCCCACCATCGCTCCTGTCGTCGGGCCCGACGACGAGCGCCGCTTCACCGACTCCGGGATCGAGGTCGAGTGCCTCTACCGCGGCGGGGACGTCGCGCCCGGGCTCGAGGAGCGCCTCGGTGAGCCCGCCGAGTATCCGTACACGCGCGGGATCCACGCCGACATGTACCGCTCGCGGCGCTGGACGATGCGCCAGTACGCGGGCTACGCGTCGGCCAAGGAGACCAACGAACGCTTCCACTACCTTATCGACCACGGCTCGACCGGCCTCTCGATGGCCTTCGACCTGCCGACCCAGCTCGGCCGCGACTCCGACGACCCCCTCTGCCTCGGCGAGGTCGGGCGCACCGGCGTGGCCATCGACTCGATCGACGACATGCGCCGCGTCTTCGACGGCATCCCGCTGGACGGCGTCACCACGTCGATGACCATCAACGCGCCCGCCGCCGTGCTCCTGCTCCTCTACGAGCTCGTCGGTGAGGAGCAGGGCGTGCCGGCGGACAAGCTCGGCGGCACGACTCAGAACGACGTGCTCAAGGAGTACATCGCGCGCGGCAACTTCATCTACCCGCCCGAGCCGGCGATGCGGCTGACCACCGACCTGTTCGCCTACTGCAAGGAGCGAATCCCGCGCTGGAACACCATCTCGATCTCGGGCTACCACATGCGCGAGAAGGGCTGCTCGGCTGTGCAGGAGGTCGGCTTCACGCTCGCCAACGGCATCGCCTACGTCCAGGCCGCGCTCGACGCCGGCATGGCGGTCGACGAGTTCGGTCCCCGGCTGGCCTTCTTCTTCAACTGCCACAACCACGTCTTCCAGGAGGTCGCGAAGTTCCGCGCCGCCCGGCGCATGTGGGCGCGGATCATGCGCGAGCGCTTCGGCGCGCAGAACGAGCGCTCGCTGACCATGCGCTTCCACACCCAGACCGGCGGCTCGACGCTGGCCGCCCAGCAGGTCGAGAACAACATCGTGCGCGTGGCCCTGCAGGGCTTCGCCGCGGTATGCGGAGGCACGCAGTCGCTGCACACCAACGGCTACGACGAGGCCCTGGCGCTGCCGTCGGAGCGCGCGGCGCGGGTCGCGCTGCGTACCCAGCAGGTGCTCGCCCACGAGTCGGGCGCGATCGACACCGTCGACCCGGTCGCGGGCTCCTACTTCGTCGAGGCCCTGACCGACGAGATCGAGGAGCGCGCCCAGGAGCTGATCGACAAGGTCGAGGAGCTCGGCGGGTCGGTCGAGGCGCTCGACTTCATCCGCGCCGAGGTCGAGGAGTCGGCCTGGGCCTACTCGGAGCGCATTCGCACCCAGCAGGACATCGTCGTCGGCGTGAACGAGTACGTGACCGAGGGCGTCGAGACCGAGGACATCCTCAAGGTCGACCCGAAGTCCGAGCGGGACCAGGTCGAGCGGTTGAAGAAGTTCAAGGAGGACCGCGATGGTGAGGCGGTGCGGGCGCGGCTCGAGGCGCTGCGCGAGGTCGCGGTCGGGGAGGGGAACCTGCTGCATCCGATCCGGGCGGCACTGGCCGAGCGGGCGACGCTCGGCGAGGTGAGCGGCGTCATGCGCGAGGAGTACGGGGAGTACCAGGGGGCGTAGATGAGCGATTCCGCGCCCGCCGCACCCCGACCGCCGGAGCTGCGACCGCTCGGCGTCGGCGAGATCCTCGACGCCTCGGTCAAGGTCTTCCTCTGCAACGCGTCGAGGGCCTCGATGAGGTGCCAGCGTGAGTCCGAGGCGGCGGCGGAGTGTTCCTTTCCTATCGACGGCCCGCCGCTGTATGGCCTTTCAGGGAGTTCTGTGGGCTTGAGGTCAGTGCTACGCTGACGCACATGGCCGCCGACACCGTGACCGTCCGCGAGTTGCGCCAGAACCTCAGCGTCTTCCTGCGCCGGGTCGAGCACGGAGAGACGCTGTCGGTGACCAACCGCGGACGGGCTGTCGCAGTGCTCGGCCCGCTGCCCGGCGCCGGCGACCCGATCGATCGCCTCGAGGCCGAGGGGCGGATCGCCCGGCGAGCGACGCTGGACATCCTCGATCTGGGACCGCCGCCCGAGCCGGAGCCCGGGGAGATGTCGATCAGCGAAGCTCTCGACGAGCAGCGCGAGGACAGGATCTGAGCGAGGTCGCCTATCTCGACACGTCCGCTCTCGTAAAGCTGGTCAGGGAAGAGCCACACAGCGTCGCTCTGCTCAACGCGCTTCGAGCATGGCCGCGTCGAGCGACGAGCGAGCTCTCGCGCGTCGAGCTGATTCGTACGGTCACGCGACTCGGACGGACGCCGCTCCGAGCCCGCGGGGTACTCAGCGGACTCACGCTCATCGCGATGGGCGAGGCGGTCCTCGATTCGGCCGAGATACTCGGCCCGCCGCGGCTTCGCTCGCTCGACGCCATCCAGCTCGCGTCGGCGGTCTCCCTGGGCGATGACCTCGGCGTGTTCGTCACCTACGACGAGCGCCTGCTCGCCGCCGCCGAAGACGCCGGCCTTTCCGTCCTCGCCCCGCGCTGAGCGCCGGTAGGCTCTCCTTCTTGGCGCTCGAGTCCGCTGTCGGCCCGCCGGTCCCGCTGGGCGAGCTCGTCGAGCGGATCGCCACGCGCACGGCGAGCCGCAGCGAAGCCGACCTCCAAGCCGACCTCGCGACGCTGCTGCGCTACGGCGGGCTCGACCTCGACGACGACAGCATCGTCCGGCGCGAGGTGCCGACCGCTGACGGTACCCGCCGGCGGATCGACATCGAGCGCGGCCTGACCGTCTTCGAGCTCAAGAAGGACCTTCGCGTCGGCCGGGAGAGGGAGTCGGGGCTCGAGCAGCTCGCCGGCTACGTAGAGACCCGCAGCGACCAGCTCGAGCAACGCTACGTCGGCGTGCTGTCCGACGGCGCCGACTGGTACCTCGCGTCGCTCGAGTCGGACGGCGCGCTGCACGTCGTGAGCGAGCACCACGTCGAACCGGTCGGACCGAACGTACCCGCGCTGATCGGCTGGCTCGAGGCGGTTCTCGCGACCCAGGCCGGCGTCAAGCCGACTCCGGTCGAGATCGAGCAGCGCCTGGGCGCGCGGAGCCCGGGCTTCGGACTCGATCTGGCCAGCCTGCGTACGGTCTACGAGGCCCATGCCGACGACCCGCAGGTGCAGCTCGCCCGCGAGCTCTGGGGCCGCCTCCTGACCGCGGCGCTCGGGACGAGCTTCGAGGAGACCGACGAGCTGTTCATCGAGCACACCTACCTCGTCATCGTCGCCGAGCTGATCGCCCACGCGGTGGTCGGGATCGAGCTCGCCGACCCGTCGCACTCGGGCCGAGCGCTCCTCTCGGGCGAGGCCTTCAGGCAGGCGCAGATCGGCGGAGTGGTGGAGCCCGACTTCTTCGACTGGCCCGCGGCCACGCGGGACGGCGACCGGTTCGTGAGGACCCTCGCCCGGCGTCTGGCCCGCTTCGAGTGGTCGGAGGTCGAGCACGACGTGCTCAAGACTCTCTACGAGTCGGTGATCGACGCCGAGACACGACACCGTCTCGGCGAGTACTACACGCCGGACTGGCTGGCCGAGCGGATGGTCGCCGACGCCGTCGAGGAGCCGCTGAGCGAGTCGGTCCTCGACCCCGCGTGCGGCTCGGGCACGTTCCTCTTCTGGGCGATCCGCCGCTTCCTCGCCGCGGCGGAGGCGGACGGGCTGAGCAGCGCCGACGCCGTCGACCAGGTCGTCGGCCACGTCTTCGGCGTCGATCTGCATCCGGTGGCGGTCACCCTGGCGCGCGTCACCTACCTGCTCGCCATCGGGCGCCGGCGCCTCGCCGACCGGCGTGCCTTCGCCGTTCCGGTGTACCTCGGCGACAGCGTCCAGTGGAACCACGATGAGACGCTGCTCACCGCGGGCGGGATCACCGTGCACACGACCGATGGAGCTGAGCTGTTCGCGCGGCAGCTCCACTTCCCGGAGTCGGTGGTCGGCGACGCCGGCAGCTTCGACCGGCTGGTGGCCGAGCTCGCCGAGCGCGCGGCGGCGCGGGAGCGCGGCAGCCGGCCACTGCCGCCGATCGCCGCGATCCTCAACCGCTACGGCGTCGTGGGCCGCGACCGAGAGGCCCTCGAGACGACCTTCAGGCAGCTCTGCGCGCTCCACGACGACGGCCGCAACCACGTCTGGGGCTACTACGTGCGCAACCTCGCGCGACCGCTGTGGTTCTCGCGCAACCGCGTCGACACGCTCGTCGGCAACCCGCCGTGGCTGTCCTACCGGTTCATGCCGGGAGAGATCCAGCGGACCTTCAGGGCGCTGTCCACCGAGCGCGGTCTCTGGGCCGGGGCGGAGGTCGCCACCCACCAGGATCTCTCGGGACTGTTCGTCGCGCGGGCCTGCGAGCTGTACCTGCGCCCCGGCGGGCGCTTCTCGTTCGTGATGCCCGCCGCGACCCTGTCGCGGCGCCAGTTCAAGGGCTTTCGCACGGCTGACTACGCGGCGCCGGCGGCTCATACGAAGCTGCGCTTCGACGGGCCGTGGAACCTGACCGCGATCAAGCCGACGATCTTTCCCGTTCCCTCGGCGGTCGTCCACGGCCGGCGCGCCGGATCCAGCGAGTCCGCTTCGCCGATGCCGGCGATGGGCGAGGTCTGGTCGGGGCGCCTGCCCGACCACCGGCGGCCGTGGGCCGATGCGGCGGCGGAGATCGCGGTGGCGGAGGGGGCGGCGAGCGTGGCGGAGGACGCACCCGGGTCGCCGTACGAGGCGCGGTTTCTCAACGGCGCGACGATCTTTCCCCATGCGCTCGTCTTCGTCGAGGCGGCACCGACCGGGCCGCTCGGGGTGCCGGTGGGCCACCGCCACGTCCGCAGCAAGCGCTCGGCGCAGGAGAAGGCGCCGTGGAAGCATCTGCGATCGCTCGAGGGCGTGGTCGAGCAGCAGTTCGTGCGGTCGGTGCAGCTGGGACGCACGGTCGCTCCGTTCCGGGTCCTGGCGCCGGCCGAGGCGGTCCTGCCGGTGGTCGGCAACCGCGTGCTCGCCGACGAAGCTCCCGAGCTCGAGGCCTTTCCCGGCCTCAGGCAGTGGTGGCGGGAGGCCGTGCGCCTCTGGAAGCTCCACCGCTCCGAGCGCTCGACGCTCTCGCTGCGAGACCGCCTCGACTTTCAACGGAACCTGACGGTGCAGCTACCGATCGCTCCCGAGCGGGTCGTCTACAGCGCCTCGGGCTCTCGCCTCGCCGCCGCCCGCCTGACCTCCGGGGACCTCGTCGAGCACAAGCTCTACTGGGCTCCGGTCTCCTCACCTGAGGAGGGCCGCTACCTCTGCGCGATCCTCAACAGCCAGGCGCTCGGCGAGCGAGTCGCGCCGCTCCAGTCGGTCGGCCAGTTCGGTCCCCGTGACTTCGACAAGTACGTGTTCGCGATCCCCTTCCCGATCTTCGATCCCGCCGACGGCCTTCACGCCGAGATCGCCCGCGCGGCGGCTGAGGCCGAGCTCGTCGCGGCCTCCCTCGCGCTTCCCGACAGCACTGGCTTCCAGCAGGCGCGCCGGCTCATCCGCGCGGCGCTCGGGGAGACCGGCGCAGCCGAGCGCGTGGAGACTCCGGTGGCGCGCCTCCTCGATTCCGCGCCCGCGACCTGACGCCGGTCCGCGCAGGCGACCGAGGCACCGAACCCCGCTCGCCGGCAGGCCGAGATCAGCGGCCGTCCAGCGCCCGCTCCAGCTCACCCACCACCGTCTCGGCGACCTTCACCCGCGCGTACCGCTTCGAGTCGGCCTCGACCAGGTGCCACGGGGCGTGGGGGAGGTCGGTCCACCTGAGCATGTCCTCGACCGCCTCCTCGTAGTCGGCTCGCCGGTCGCGGTTGTGCCAGTCCTCGGCGGTGAGCTTCCAGCTCTTGAGCGGGTCGGCGGCGCGCGCCTCGAACCGTTTGAGCTGCTCGTCGCTCGAGATGTGCAGCCAGAACTTGATCATCACGGTCCCCTCGAGCGCCAGGGCACGCTCGAAGCCGGCGATCTCCTCGTAGGCGCGGCGCCAGACCGCCTCGTCGATGAGTTCCTCGACCCGCTCGACGAGTACGCGTCCGTACCACGAGCGGTCGAGCACGCTCATCTCGCCGCGCCCGGGCAGGGCGGGTCCGAAGCGCCAGAGGAAGTGATGGCGGAGCTCGTCCTCGCTCGGGGCCGCGAAGGTGACGACGCTCACGTGACGGGGGTCGAGCCGGGCGACGAGGCGCTTGATCGCGCCCCCCTTGCCCGCGGCGTCCCAGCCCTCGAACAGCACGCACACGCCCGGTCCGGGCCTGCCCTCGTCGAGCACTCCGGCGAGGGCGAGGCGGAGCTCGAGCAGACGGCGCTGCGCGGCGTCGAGGCGCGCCTCCTCGTCTGCGCGAGACAGCTTGAGCGAGAGGTCGAGAGCATCGAGCCGACTCATGCCGCCGAGATGATCCCAAGCCCGGCGCTTACTGGATGTCCGGCAAGCGCCCTAGCGCTGGCGCCCGCGGCCGTCGCCGCGCCGGCGTGGCCGGGTAGAGCGCAGCCGTCCACGTCGCCCCGAGTGACTCGACGAGCTCGCGAGCCGAGCGCTCGCCGCTGGCCAGATAGATGTAACAGCAGCGCTCGGCCATCCACACGAGCGACTCGGCGGTCGACTGGGGCTCGAGCGCGCGCGGTATCCGTCGCGCGGCCTGCTCGTCGCGCAGGTGGTTGGCCGTCGCCTCGACGAAGCGCTCGATGATCCCTCGCCAGAACAGGCGGACCTCCTCGTCGTAGGTCGAGACCTCGGTCGCGGCCCGCAGGAGGCTGGCGTGGCGCGCGTAGAGCTCCGCCATGCCCGTAAGCGCCGCGATCAACCGCTCCTCGGGCGGCCCCTCGCCGTGCCACCAGCGGTCGGCCTCGCGGTAGAGCGCCTCGGCCGTCTCCGCCGCGGTGGCCACGAGCAGATCCTGCTTGTCGCTGAAGTAGACGTAAAAGGCGCTGCGCTTGATCCCGGCCGCGGTGGTGACGTCATCGATCGAGATCTCCTTGAACGGCATCTGCTCGACAAGGTCGAGCA
>JBBSNG010000011.1:0-24559 GCA_038232755.1 Solirubrobacterales bacterium
GGAGCTTGGGCGAGCGCTCGAGGGCGCGGGTCATGGCCCCGAAGACGGCCTCGACGGCGGGGCGGAAGAAGCCGGTCAGCTCCGCCCGCACCTTCTTGATCGCGTTGAGGAACGCCAGCTCGGAGCCGGTGAGCCCGTCCGTGAGAACCTTCGCCTTCGCCTGGGCGGTGTCGAAGCCGGCCGTAGCGGCGCTGCCCGACTGCCGGCGGGCGCGGGCAAGCGCCTGCTCGGCCTGGCGCTTGCCGTCGAGCGCGGCGATGACCTCCGGGGACTTCTCGATGCCCTTGTCCTCGAGCTTTTGGTTCGCCGCGAGCGCGGTGGTGAGTGCCCGACGGGCCTCCTCCTGGGCCTTGACCGCCGACTGGTAGCCCTCGCTCGCCGCGATGCCCTGCCGTTGGAAGCCGACGTCGTCCTCGCGGGCTCGCGTCAGATCGCGGTTCGAGTCGCCGAGCTGATCGGTCGCCTGCTTCTCGGCGAGCTTGGCGCGGCGCACGCCGAGGATGAGCCGCTCGAACTTGAGCGAGTCCTCGCCCCCGAGGCCCGTCGCGGAGAGGGCGTTGCGGAAGGCGGCCGGGTCGAGCTGGCGGTCGACGTTCGTGAAGCGCTTGAAAAGGCTCGCGAAGGTGGAGTCGGTGACGCCGGCCGTCTTCGCGAAGTCCTTGAGCTGCTGCTCGGCCTCGCGCACGCCGAGGTTCGACTCGGCGATCCCAAGCTGAGCGTCGGCGATGCCGAGGATGGCATCGGTGACGGCCTCGGCCGAGTCCTCCATCTCGCGGTAGGCGGCGACGGTCGCGCGGCGCACGTCGTTGGCGCTCGAAACCAGCTCGCGCTGCGCGTCGACGACGGCCTCGCGCGACTCGTCGATGCGCTGCGCGGCCTGCTCACGCGCCTCGGCGAGGTCACGCTCGGCGCGCTCGGCGCCCTGTAGGGCGTCGCGCACGCCCTCCTCGGCCGACCTGCGCGACTCGGCCGCGGTCGCCGCGGCCTTGGAGCCCTCGGCCGTCTTACGCGCCGCGTCGTCCTTCGCGGCGTCCTGCGCCTTGAGCGCCTCGAACACCTTGACGAGCCGCGACACGACGGCGACGGCGAGCGCCACGGCAGGGCCGAGCGCAGCGGCCAGGCCCACCGCGAGCGCGCCTATCCCCCCCACGGCGCTGAGCGCCGAGGCCCCCACGGCGAGGAGGCCGGGGACGAGCTTGATTAGGAGCAGGATGCCGAGCCCGGTGATCACGGGGAGGATCTGCTTGACGACGCCGAACGCGCTGCCGAGCCCTTCGCTGAACGTCCTCGCCGACGGCGCCGCTCGCGCCAGGCTCCCGGTGACCCGCACGACGCCGCGCTCGACGGTCGCGAGGTCGCGCAGGATGCCGCGGCGGACCTCGACGTTGACGACGTGCTTGTTCGGGATCGCGCGGAGGCGGGCGTCGAAGGCGTCTAGCTCGGCCATCGCCGTCGAGATTTGCGCCCGGATCTGCGGGCTCACCTTCGCCCGGTCGATGGAGTTCAGCTCCTTGCGCATCGCCTCGAGATCGCGCAGCGCCGGGGTGACGCCTTGCGCGCCCACCCGGAAGGTGGTGCTGTTCGGGATCGCGCGGATGTCGCGGGCCAGCTCGGCGAGGGAGGCGCTCGCGCTCTCCGAGCGCGCCGTCACGTCGAGGAGGACGTTCCGAACGATCGTCACGGGACCATTGTCGCGGCAGGGTCCAAACGGCTAGTCGGCTACAGCGCCCACGCGGCGCGCTGCTCGGCGTCCCACTCGGGGTCGCCGCCCTTCACGAAGACGTCGCTCTCGTCCACGCTGGCGGGGGCTGGCGCCCCTGGCATCTCCTCGGGCAGGGGTAGGGCGCCCTCGGGCCTCGTGGAGCCTGCGGCGGCCTTCTCGAGCTTCTCGATCTCCTTGCCCGCCCACATCGCCGCGTTGACGAAGCGGGCCATCTCTCCCAGCTCGCGGGCGCGGCGGCGCCGCCGGTGCTCGAGGAGGGCTTTCAGGCGGGGAAGGGTGAGCCCGCGCTCGCCGGTTCCGGCGACTCGTAGCTCGTAACCATCGCCGGAGACGGCGAAGACGAATCCTCGGGAGGGCTCGGCTCGTCCAAGAAGATCGTCGAGGGCGATGGACCCGTACTCGCTAGTGACGAGTTCAGCGACGTCGGCGAGATCGAGTCGATGGCCCGCTGTATCAGCGGCTTGAGCATCGTAGGGTCCACGAAGCGCCCAATGTGCTGCCAGATGTCGAGCCCGTTGGCGCGGAAGCAGACCATGATCGCCGAGCGAACCTGCGGGCCGGTCGGCGCGATCTTGCGGGCGGTGACGACGTCGAAGTCGCCCACCTCCATCGCGTCGGCGGAGCGGAACCCCTCCCACTCGTGCATCGGCATGATGTCCGGGAGGAAGATGCTGAGCAGTTCGTAGGGCTTCTGCGTGAGCAGCTCGCCGAGGTTGTCGGCGGTGACCTCCTCCTCGGAGAGCGAGGCGAACACGACGGGCATGGCGCGCCGCAGGTAGGGGATCGGCTGCGGGATGACCTCGTAGAACGCGGGGCCAAGCTGGACGACGTCGTGCTCTGAGGCGGGCAGGGGAGAGTTCATGGCCGGCACGCTACCCGCGTACCCGGACGGGAACGCGGGGGAAACGAGGAGAGCCCCCGCTCCGGTAGCGGGGGCTCTCTCCTCTTGCTTCGTAGCGCGGCCGGGCGTCCCCGGCCTATGGGGTAGTTCGGGTCAGGCGATGGTGCCGGCGTCCTCGAGGTACCACGACCCCGCGTCCTCGCCCTCGGGCTGAGGCGTGGTCGTCTCGGGGAAGAGCGAGAACGCCAGCTCGACGGCGGAAAGCTCGCCCTTGCCCTGCTCCATCTCGATCTCGTCGGCCTGTAGCTGCGCGTTGTAGGCGACGCCCATGATGAACCGCCCGCGGTTCTTCGCGGTGAGCGGCTCGATGACGACGCCCGACTGCAAGGGCCGGCGGGAGATAAACGCGAAGCGGTAGGGCTGGACGCTCGTGAAGTTGCCAAAGGCGATCTTCTTCTGCGCTGACTTGCCGGCCGCCGCGGCGATGGTCGCGACGTTCGGCGCGTTCTCCATGAGCTGGAAGCCGAAGGGATTGAACTCGGCCATGCTCAGCTTGATCGACCGCGCGATGCTCGTGACCTCCTCGAGGATGTTGCCGGCGACCTGCTGAATCTCGAGGCCCTCCGAGTCGAAGCCGCGGCTGTAGGAAAAGCTCTCCTTGGTCGCGCCGAGGTAGGTCCATCCGGTCTGCGCCGCGTAGGGCGCCGACATCGAGATCACGTCAGAGACGTTCGTGGGGATCGCCGCGGCGCCAGCGCCGGTCGGCTTGCCGTAGAGGATCGACACCGCCCCCGAGAGGAGGTTCTCGATGTTGTACGGGAAGGGGTATCCGACGAGTGCCATGGAGCGCTCCTATCAGGTGGTCGCGGCGGCCGTGGCCGTCCCGGTGTTGGCCGGTCCGGCGCCGCCGGCACCGCCCGTGTCGGCGTCGCCCTCGTCCGCTGCCTTGCCGGCGGCGGCCTGGGCCTTGCTGGCCTTGCTGAACTTGTGGCCCTCGAAGCGCTCGGAGCCGTCGTCGAGCAGATCCTTCGCGAGCGCCGACGGGACCTCGACCCCGATGCCGCGGTCGAAGCGATGCGTCTCGCCCTCGCCGTCGTCGACGTAGAACACCGTCGAGAGATCCTCGGCCTGGGTGGGTCCGTCGTAGACGACTGCTTCGGGCATGTTGCGGCTCCTCCGTGGTTCGACGACTCGTGCTCGCCACCGATGCTACCGACCGCGGGCGCTAGTCCACACGGTGCAGGGGCTCGGCGACCTTGACCTCGGCCCGGATCTCCCGGCCGCGGGTGCCATCCTCGTACTCGACGAAGGGCGGCGCGTAGTCGAAGCTCATGAACGGCGCGGCGAAGGGCACGCGCCCGCCGAGCGTGTGATCGGCCAGGACGGCGTCGAGGAGCGCCTGCGCGAACCCGCGGAGCTGCACCGTGGCGGCGTGGGCGGTGACGTCCGTTTCGCCGGCCTCGGCCATGATGCTGACGCCGACCGTGAACACACGCAGCGCCTCGATCTGCTGGACGCGGGTGAGCACCGTGAAGTCCTCGTCAGTGCGGACGATGCCCTCATGCACGAGGTCGGCGATGACGTCGGGGAGTGCCTGCGTCTTCCCCGGCGGCGAGTAGTCATAGGAGCCCTCGAGCGCCGGCAGCGTCGCCGTCACCCACGCTAGAACCGCCTGTACGGCTTGCTCGTTGGTCATCCGATCCTCCGTTCGATGCGCCGGCCAAGCCTACTCTCGGCCTTGTCGACGAGGCGGTCGATGGCCGGCGTGGCCTCGACCACCCAGTCCACCGGGACGCGCACGCCCTCGGCGCTGGCGCGGAAGACGAAGATCGTCGGGTTGCGGTGGCCGGCGTAGTGGATCTTGAGCGCCGTGCGCTTCACCGGGCGGATCTTCCGCTTGCGGTGCCCGTAGCGGCTCACGTCGAGGTAGCTCCGCGGGTCGCCGCCGTGGCCTTGGATCGGCTCGACGACGACGCGCACGCGGGGCCGCACGGCGCGGAAGAAGGCGACGGAGTCGATGTTCTCGCGGAGCTGCCCGGTGTCGTCCTCGGGAGCCACGCCCCTGTAGATCGCCTTCGCCTCGAGCCCCAGTTCGCGCAGCTCGGCGACGATGGCGTCCTGTATCTCGCGGGAGAGGCCCTCGAGGTCGCGGGCGACGCGGCCGGCTCCGCGCACGTTGAGCCGGTAGATGTTCGTGCCGGCGCGGGCGGGCACTAGGAGCGCCCGGAGGTCTGCTGTAGCTCCAAAACGACGTGCGGCACGAGGTCCATCGGCGTCGCGCTCACGATCTTGTAGACCTCGCCGTCGACGAGCAGCTCGCGGTTGGGCACGCGCAGCATCGCGCCGAACGCGGGCGCGGCCTCTCCGCGGTGGGAGTGCTGCCGGCCGGCGTCCGAGTTCCGAGACGACTCGGCCGGCCAGACGGAGCACGGGATGGCGCCCCCGCCGGCCACGGCCACGCCGCCGACGCTGCGCAGCGCGGCGGTCTGCCTGTAGGGCAGCGTGGTCACGAGAGGTAGCCGCCCGCGCCATGCCACACGAAGTCGGCGAGCAGGAGCGTGGCCTGCGGGCTGATCTCGCCGGGCTGGCCGACGGTCGCGCGGAGGTTTCCCTGCGCGATGTCCTTGAGCCCGAGCCGGCGCGCCGAGGCGACGATCCCCGAGAGCTGAGAGGCGTCGGCGACGGCGGCGACCTCCATCTCGATACGGATGGCCTCGCGCACCTCGGCCGGGCAGACGAGCCAGCCGAACGTGCCGGTGAGGAACACGGTGCCCGGCCCCGACCGGAACGTCCTTGAGTCGAAGGCCGTCTCGCGCATCGCCTCGACGGCGTAGCCGCCGCTCAGCGGCGTGAAGTGCAGGCGGTCGCCGCGGGCGCTCAGCGTGACGTCCGTCAGGTCGATGGACGTGCCCTGCACGGTGATGCCGGTGAGCAGCTCGACGTGGCGCGGCAGGTACAGCTCGGCGCCGCCGCGGCCGTCGATGACCTCCGTGCCGACGTAGGACTCGAACTTCTGCCCGGTGAAGCGCTCGACGGCGTTGATCGCCACCACGCGGAGCGCGTCCTGCTGAGGCACGGTCATCGACGTCAGCTCGGCGACGTCGGATGCGGCGATCAGGTCCGCTCGGGTGGGGTAGGCCATCTAGCGGCCAGTCTACGGCGCGACGCGGAGAGCGTCGCGCCGTGAGGTTCAGCTCGAGTCGTCGTCCTCGAGAGGGCCGCGAGGGTCAGGCTCGTCGTCGGCCTCGAGAGCCGCGACGAGATCGACCTTCGTGACGTTGCCCTTGGAGCCCGTGCCCTCGACCTCGAGGCCGCGCCGGCCCGCCTCATCGGCGAGCAGCTTGGCGTTGTGAGGCTCGTAGGGCGGCCCGCACTCGGCGACGGCCACCTGGCCGCTCGCCTTGGGCTCGACGGCGGGGTCCTGGCCGCCGTTCACCCAGCGCCGAGCAGCTTCCTCCGCGGCCTCGGCGTTCGCCACCTGGGCGTTGAAGATTTCCGGCTCCGTGGGCACGGCGCTGCTCGGGAGCAGGGGGTCGGGCTCGCCGACGCCCTCGATGCTCTGGCCGGGCAGGGCCTCGTTCTGCGCGTAGGCCCGCGTCAGCTCCTCATCGGAGCCGTCGCCGACGACCTCGCCCTTCGTGGTGACGACGCCCGAGGGCGGCCCCACCGGCGCGGTGCTATCGCCGACGACGCGGCGCAGGGGCGCCGCGACGGTGGCGTGGCGCAGCGCGACGCGCTGAGGCCCGAGCGCCATCTTGGCGCTGAGGCGCGAGGCGTCGCCGGGCATCGCGCCCGCAACGTCGCCGCGCTCGACGTCCTCGGCCCATGCGTCCTCGGCGCCCTTGCTGGCGCTCTCGACGCCGGCCGTGGCGAGCAGGTTGTCGAGGAACGCGCCCTCGGCCTCGACGACCTGGCCCGCGATGATGCGCTGAAGGCTCGGGGCGCCCGAGATCGGGTGCGGCTTGTCCACCCGGACGGGGTGGGGATTCGTGTTGACGACCTTGACGCCCATTGAAGCGCTCCTCTCGCGGATCAGACGGGACCGAGGGTGTGGATGCGAACTACCGCGTCCATCTCCTCGACCACGATGTCGGTCTTGATGAAGAAGACGTAGAACCGCTTGTCGCGGGCCGCCAGCTCCATGTCGGTCTCGCCCGTGACCTTGCGCTTGCGCACCTGCCACGAGATCACCCGGACGAAGTTCCGCGGAACGGCGAGCATGATGACGCTGTCCGGCCACGCGGGGATGCCGGGGATGAAGTCGCCGTCCTCGCCGGTCGAGCCGACGATCGGCACGCCGAGCGGGCCGCGTGCGGCGCGCCCTCCCTGGCCGTCCGAGCGGCCCACGAGCAGGTCATCGCCGGCCGCGGTCGTGCGCTCGGAGAGCTGCTCCCACCAGCTCACGGCCCGGTTGGGGCTCATGAACCAGCGGAGCTGGCCGCGGGCGCGGTACTTGTTCGGCATCGCGTAGAGCGCCTCGAAGAAGTGGGCCTTGGAGATCACGCCGGCATTGATCGTGCCGCCGTCGATGTTCCGGCCCGCGACGTTCGCGGTGGCGACCTGCTTGAGGATGCCGTCGTTGATGTTCAGGAAGGCCGCGTCGGCCCCGACGGCGGCGGTGTCGCCGTTGATGTCGAGGTCGTCGAGGTCGAGCCCGAACTGCGAGGTCATCTCGCTCGTGAGGTCGGCCTCGAGGGCCTGCCCCTCGATGTTCTCCTGGAAGACGTCCTCCGTGACCTCCCAAGGCAGGCGGATCTTCGCGGTCTGATAGGGCACGGTCGCGAACGTGGCACCGGCGCGGTACCCGTCGTCGGCGTTCTCCGTCGCGGCCCGGATGATCCGGGCGCCCGTGGCGAGCTTGTCGATCTCGCCCGCGGCGCTGCCGCGCACCTCCTGGCGGATCGCGGTGCCCCACACGCCCTTGTCCTTGAGGGCGCGCACGAACGCGCGGCCCTGCTGCGGATCGAGGAGGCCAGCGGCGGCGTCCGTCGTGGTGATGGTCGCCTTAGCGAGTGCCTCTCGGCGTGTCATGACGCGGTCCCCCTAGTTCCCAGGTTCAGGAGAGCAGCCCGGCGAGCGGGTTGCTCTTCTCCTTGCGGATGTTGTCCGAGCCCGCGTCCTGCGAGGACTCGCCCTCGCCGAGCTTGGCGACGGCCTTCGCGAGGCCGGTCAGCTCGGAGTCGACGCCGTCGATCTTGTCGCAGAGGGCGCCGATACGTTCGACGGCCTTCTTGACGTCGGTCGGCTCGTCCTTGCCGTCCTTGCCCTCGTCGGCCTTGGGCGCGGCGCTGAGCGCTTCGACGCGCTCGACGAGCTTGCCGGTGAGATCGACGAGGCCCGTGACGGCGACGGTCGTCGCGTCGGAAGCCTTCTTGACCTCGGCGCGGTCGCCCTCGACGCCCTTCTTCAGCTCTGCAAAGTCCTCGGCGAGTCCCATCTCGTCCTCCTCGTCGCTGTTGGAACCCAGCGTACCGAGTTCCTTGGCTAGTGCTACGCGGGCGCCGTCGGGCAGCGCCTCGAGCTTGCCCATGAGCCAGGTCTGAAACTCGTCGAGCGAGCGGGCGACGAACGCCTTGGGGTCGTCGACGTCCTCGTCGGAGAGCGCGGCGTTGATGGAGCCCTCGAGCGCCATCCACGACTGCCAGAGCGAGTCGCGCAGCTCCGTCTCGGCGATGCGCTCGCCGAACGAGGCGATCTTCTTGAGGCCGGTGGCCCCGCAGTTCGGGCAGCTCTTCGCGCCCCGCTTGAGCTTGGACTTGCACTTCTTGCAGGTGGAATGCGTGCCCGCGGAGTCGAGATCCTTGCCCTTGTGGCCGGCCTTCTCGATGGCGATGCGCGTGCCCGAGCCCTCGAGCGAGATCCCGGTGAAGTCGCCGCACTCGATGGCGGCCTTGGCCTGCTCGCCCGGCTCGACGGCGATGTACCACGAACCCTTCTTGATCGCGGTGCCGGCCACCTCGAAGTCGGCGAGCGCGACGGCGTTCTCGACGAGGTGGCAGTCCTCGGCCGCGAGGGCGTCGTGGAGCAGGTTGACGTAGCCCTTGTTCTTGAGCAGGCGGTGCGCCGCCTTGCGGATCTCGCCGTCGTCCGCCCACACGTCGACCGACCCGACCTCGCCGACCATGCCGGGGTCCTCCTCGGCGCCGGGCTCGGCGACGACGCAGTAGAACACGCTCCACTCGTCGTCGGCCTTGAGCAGGGCGGTGCTCGACGGCAGGGTGAGCAGCTCCTCGTCCTGGTCCTCCTTGCGCAGGAAGATCACCTGGCGGTTGGCGCCCTGCTTGCAGAGCGTGATCGCCTTCGGGTCGACGTCCGTGAGTGCGTTCCGCTTCTTCGCCATGCCTACCCTCTCAGCCGGTCCAGTTCCGCGACGGCATCCTCTTGGGAGCCGGCGCGAGTGACGAGTGCATCCTTGCCAACGATACCCGCCGGACGCGTTGGTACTGCAAGCTCGTCGGGGAGCGCTGGCTCGAGGGCGTGCCACTCCTGCCGGCATCCGATGTGCGGCGAGCCGACCTCGAGCATGCGGGCGAGCGGGTGCGGGCTCTCCTCGACGAGCCACGCGCACGTCGGACACGCCGGGTCGTCGTCGCCCAGCTCGGGGTGCCCGCCGAAGTCGAACTCGGGGTCCTCCTGCGCGTTGGCGGCGTAGAAGGCGGCGGTCGCGTCGGCCGAGGCGGTGTACGCCTCCGTGATCGCGACGACTTCGGCGCGGGCCTCGGCGCGGTCGCTTGACCAGGCATCGTAGGTCGAGAGGAGCGACTCGCGCTCGAGGTCGGCGTTGCGGTCGAGGAAGCCGTCGAGGTCGGCGTTGTAGGTGTCGACGACGCTGGCGGCGTGGTCCTCGGCCTCGCCCTTGAGCGCGAGCAGGATCTCGTCGGAGAGGTCGACGTCGGCGTCCGTCGCCTCGACGCCGTGGACGGTGAGCAGCTCGACGAGCGTCTCGACGTACACAAAAACCTTGTGGTCGAGGAAGTCCTCGGCCAGCTCTTCGCGTTCCTCGTCGCCCCACTTGAGGCTCGCGCGGAGCGCCTTGGAGACGGCCACGGCTACCCCGTCGGGAGGGTGCGAGCGCGCTCGAGGGCGCGCTTGGCGCCGGCCTGGCCGGCCTTGCCGTTGCGCCCCGCGAGCCGGCGCGTCTGGCCCTGCACGGCGCTGGCGGCCTGGCCGCGGTCGCGCGAGTCACGGCCGCCGAGGCCGGGGCGCACGCCCTGCTGGCCGGTGCCGTCCTCGACGCGATTCTCTGCGCCGTTGGGCTTGCCGACGTTCACGAGCTCGTCGTTCCACCCGTGCGGCACCTGGCCGCCCTCGGGCTCCTCGGACTTGTAGAGCGCTCCGCCCCACTCGATCTCTGTCTCGGCCTTGCTGGCCTCGGGGAGCGGCGGGAAGCCGTGCGCCTCGCGGTGCTCGCGGCGCCGCACGGTGCCCACCTCGGCCATCTTGTCCACGCTCGACCGCCGCGCCGCGTCGTCCTCGACGGCGAGGTCCCGGAAGCGCATCGCGAGGTCGGGGTAGCCGAGGTCGCGCAGCACGAGTTCGGTGAGCCGGCGCTGGTAGCGCTCCTGCTCGGGGTCGAAGACCTGCTCCTTGCCGAGCGCCCGCTGGACCTCGGCCGAGTACTGCGCGTCGCCGAGGAGGCCGATGAAGATGGGGCCGAGGGTGAACGCCGAGAGGGTGCGCTGGCGCTGATCGCTACGGAAGTCGACGAAGCCGATGTCGCGTTCGCTGATCTGGCCGAGCACCTCCTTCTGCGCCTTGACGCCGGCCGGCAGGGGGATCACCGCGACGCGCCCGGTGCCGGTGGGGCCGCGCCCGCCCTTGCTTGAGAGCACGGCGTGGATGCGCTGCGTGACCTCGAGCGGCACGGTGACGTTGACCTCGCCGCCCTCGCGGCGCTCCTCGCCCTGCACGAACAGCACCGTCGGCAGGGCGCCGCCCTGGTCGAAGTAGCCGACGTTGCTCTCGACGGCGGCCTTGTCGGCGACGTACTCGAGCGCGAGGCCGGCGTCGCGCGGCATGCCGTAGTCGCGGCTCTCGCTCGAGTAGAGCTTGAAGGGGATGATCTCGTTGCGCCGCCAGCCGCCCTCATGGCCCGGCGCGAGCTTGCTCGTCGGCTTGCCGCTCCGGTAGATGACCTTGCTCCCGAAGGGCGCGAACCAGGTCATATCGCCGAGGTCGCCGCCCGGCGGGAGCAGGATGTAGCCCTTGCGCGACTTGAGCCGGCGGGTGCGCTTGCCGGGGATGTGGAACAGCCCGTCGACGAGCCCGTCGATCCGCGAGCGCGACACCTCGAGGTAGCCGTTGCCGACCTCCTCCTCGTCCCACTTCACCGCCATGAGCAGTTCGGTCACCGAAGGCGAGTCGAGCCGCGTGTCGCGGCCGGCGCACGCCTCGAGGCTCGCGGTGGCCTCGGCGATCTGCTGGCGCGAGTCGGCCTGGCCGTCGCGCTCATGGCCCTCGGCGACCTCGAGGTCATAGCCGAGCCCGACCGTGTTGCGGGCGATGGCGCCGATGCAGGACCGGCGCGTGCCGTTGAAGGTCGAGAGGAGGGCGAGGCCCTCGAGGCTCTCGGGCGGGGCGATGGCCTCGTCGGGCGTGCCGAGGCCGGCGTCGTCCTCGCGCTGCGAGGTCTCGCCGACGTGCTCGACGTTGATGACGTGCGCCTTCACGAGGAGGCCCTGCTCGTCGGTGGCTTGAATCGTGTCCATTAGTCCACCGATCCTCGCAGGTGTTGGCGCCTAGCCTCCCGCGCCACCTTGGCGGCGACCTCTTCGTCATCGTAGTAGCCGAAGCTGACGAAGCGGCCGTCGATGTTCACGTATGCCTGCCAGCGCTCGCCGCGGCGGCAGATGCCGCGGTGCTTCGAGGTCCCGCCGAGCGATGGCACGTTCGCAGCGTTGCCCTTGCGGACGGTGACGATCAGGTTGGAGCGGCGGCAGTCGAGGCGGTTGCGGTCCCGGTGGTCGACCTCACGGCCGTCGCCACGGACGAGGCCCATGATCTCGCGGTGAAGGTAGAGCGCCCGACGCTGCTCGCCGATGCGGAAGGCGTACCCGTTGTTCCAACACCATCGGAGGTGGCCGAAGCGCTCAAAGTCTTCGTCGTCTACAAGCACCTCTGCGCGCACGGAGCCGTTGCGGCGCTTGAGCGGAATAACCCCCATGCCGTGACTTTACAATGTCACGCGGACACCTCGGCTACGCGGCCTCGGCCACCTTCACCGTGAAGTCCACCGGGCCGGCCTGCGCGAAGTCCTCGGCGGTGCGGCAGGCGATGTCGCACCCGTCGAGGCGGTCGTCGTGGGCGCCGTAGGGGAACTCCCGCCACTCGTCGTGGAAGCTCAGCTCCTCGGCCTGGTCGGGCGCGTCGGAGGTCAGCCGATCCCACGCGCCCTCCCACACGCGCAGCCAACCCGACTGCGCCCGCGGCCCGAGGCCCTCGAGGCGAACCTCCTTGGCGGCCTCGGCCTCGGGCACGCTGATCTCCTCGAGCTTGCGCTTGAGATCGGGGCGCTTGATCTCGACGGAGCCGCGGAAGTAGCGGTCCATCGCGATCTTCGCGCCGCCGATCTTGAATACGCCCGCGCCGACGCTCGAGAACGCGTCGTGGATGCGCCCGAGGAGGTCGACCTGGCGCGGCGTGTCAGCGCGGACGTTGAAGCTCTGCACGATGTCGAAGTGGAGCTGGCTCAGCGCGCCGACGGTGATGTTCATGTAGTCGAGATCCTCCGTGTCGCCGCCGGGCGCCGGGTCGACGCCGATGATGAACTTGCAGTAGCGCAGGAGGGCCTCGCCCTCGCCGGGCGGCACGAGCTGCACCCAGCCGACTTGCAGGCGCTCGCCCTCGTCGGCGCGAGGGTCGAGCAGGTGGATGCGCCGGAAGCGGTTAGGCCGGTCCTTGTACTCGAGCATGAGCCGCTGCCGGGTCCAGTTCGACGGCCAGGCGAGCTTGGCGTGCTCGGGGCTCGTGAGGAGCGACTCGCGCGGCGCCTGCGCCGGCTTGCCGGGGACGTGCATGCTCGGGCGCTTGAAAAGCGCGTAGCGCGAGCGCTTCGCCAACGAGGAGAGCAGGTCCTTCGCGTCGTTGAAGTTGCCGGCGACGAGGATCTGCCCGCCGGGCACGACGCGCGACTCGACGGTGATCTCCATGGTGTCGAGCGCCGACTTGCGCATGGCCGGCGAGTGCGCGTTGCGCGGCGTGACGACGTCGTCGCCGATCACGACGTCGAGCCGGCGGCCTTGGATGCCCTTCGAGTCGAGGCCCTTCGCCTGCCACGTCGCGTCGCGGCTGACCATGCCGGGGCGAGCGACGACGATGGAGTCCTCGCGCCACACGCTCATATCGGGGTCGGGGAGCAGGAGGGGCCGGCCCTGGCTATCGGCGAAGTCGGTTTGCAGGCGCTCGTTGTGCTCGATGTGCCACTTGACCACGCTGAGGTTCGCCTGCGCCATGTTCTCCTCCTCGGAAAGCAGGAGCCCGCGCAGGAGCTGGCCGAAGATCCGAGCCCGCATGGTGAGCCAGAGCGGGTAGACCTGGCTGAGCAGCGTCGTCTTGAGGAACTCCGGCGGCAGCATGACGACACCGGCCATGTTCGGCCACGGCCGCGCCGCGCAGACGAAGCGCAGCATCTCGTGCGCGAACGGCGGGAGCAGCTCATTCCAGTGCGGGTCGGTCGGCGCGAAGTACGCCTCGCCGAAGTAGATCGGGTTGGCGATGGCCCGCTTGACGCGCACCTCCGTCTGATCGGAGGCCCCCGGCCCCGGCCGGCGGCTCACGACTCGAGCGCGGCCGGCGGCAGCTCGACGGCCTCGCCCTCGACGACCTGGCCGCCCGACGCCTGCCACGCCTCGTCGAGCCGGCGGACCTCCTCGGGCGTCACGAGGTGCTCGATGGAGCCCGACACCTCGAGCTTGCGGGCGACCTCCGTACCGGCGATGCTGGCGCGGAGGGCCTCGAGCTTGCGGACCTCGCCGATGGCGCGGGGGCTCGGCTTGCGCTGAGGCCCGCCCTCGTACTCCGGGGCGCCGATGGCGTCCGGCCAGAGCGCTCGCACGAGGCGGTCGATGCGCCGGAGCTGTAGCTCGCGAACGTGCTCGACGTTGTTCGCCTCCTCCTGCTCCCAGCGATCCATGACGTCGTTGATGAGCTTGGAGACGCCCTCGCGGCGCATCTCGAGCGTGTCGGCGATCTCCTCCTCCGTGCGCCCCGAGAGGAGGAGCTGCACGACCTGGCGGCGCCGCATGGCGCGGGTGACGCGGCCCTTCGGATTGCCGCGGCGAGGGAGCGCCGGAACGGCCCTCTTCGCTTCGGTGGCGGGGTCGACGGCCATACCCCGCAGGGTACTCAGCTACCGGCGGCCTCGGCGAAGCCGACGCTCGTGGGCGAGCCGTCGCGGGAGACCAGCTCGGCTTGCTCGCCGGTGAACCCCATCCACCGCAAGATCGCGACGTCGACCCAGCGCGGCTCGAGTTCGATGGCAGCGCAGCGGCGCCGCAGGCGCTCGCACGCGATGATCGTCGAGCCCGAGCCGGCGAACGGGTCGAGCACGCCGGCCTCGCGCATGGTCGAGTTCTCGATGAGGGGGCGCAGCACCTCGTAGGGCTTCTGCGTCGGGTGGCGGTACTTCTCGCGCTCGGTGCCGTAGTGATCGGTGCTCGCCTCGATGATCGTGGTTTGCGTTCGATCCCCGAGCCAGACGTGAGCGTTGCCGGGCTTCCACCCGTAGATGATCGGCTCGTGCTGGTACTGCCAGTCGTGGCGACCGAACACGAGGCGGCTCTTGCGCCAGATGAGCTGTTGGGCGATGTGGAAGCCGGCCTCGCGCACGGCGCCGGCCGCCCACTCCATCATCCGGTCGGCGAAGAACATATAGAGCGCGCCGCCGTCGCGCAGCGGCTCCGCGGCGACGGTGAGCACCTCGGCGAGCCAGAGCGAGTAGTCGCCGGCCAGCCGGTCGTCGCCCGTCAGCTCGCCGAGCGGGCGCTTGAGGCGCTCCTGCGAGAACTCCGTCAGCACGCGGGCCTCGGGGTCATAGTCGACGCCGTAGGGCGGATCGGTGACGATGGCGGACATCGGCGCGCCGAGAGTCGCGGCCTCCACGGTCTGCGGGAGCAGGGCGTCGCCGCAGACGAGGCGGTGGTCGCCGAGCTGCCAGACGTCGCCCTGGCGGCTCACGGCCTGCTCGGGGGCCTTGGGCACGTCGTCGGGGGCCGAGGTCGGGAGGCCGCCCGGCACGTCGTCCTCGGACGCCGCGAGGAGGAGGCCGAGGTCGGGCTCGGAGAACCCGAGCATCGTGAGATCGCCCTCGGCGTCGCGGTGCGCGGCGACGAGCGCGGCCAGCTCGTCGGGCACCCACTCGCCGTAGCCGGCGTTGTCGCGCAGCATCCACTCGCGGCGCACGCGCGGCGAGTCGAAGTGCTTGGCGTAGACGGGCAGGCCGCCGCGCTCGACGTACCACTCGTAGAACTGGCTCTCGGTGTCGAGGATCGCCTCGCTCGCGGCGCGGAGACGCATGTTGCCGGCGACGACGGTGTAGCTCCCGTCCTCGCGGACCTCGGCGTCCACGATGAGCGGGCGGGCCTCGAGCATCGCCGGGTCGTGTTCGATGGAGTAGACGAGGCGCTCGAGGGCCTCGGGCGAGATCCGGCGCGGGTTCTCCTCGGCCTCGACGAGATCGTCGACGGTCATGGTCATGATCTGGCCGGTCATCGGCTGCGAGCCAGAATCCAGAGCAGCTCGACTTCGGTCAGCCGGCGCTCGCCGCACCTGGCGCACTCGAGCCAGTCGCACGTCGCGACGTAGCGCAGGTCGTGGCTATCGAACAGGCAGGCGGTGAAGCCGGCCAGGTCGCGAAGCCACCCGCGCCAGCGCCAGCGGCGCCGCCAGCTCACGAGCCCTCGGGATCGTTCGTCGGCGCCTCGAGCGGCCCGCGCTGCTCGACGACGCGCTGCGCCTGCTGGCTCGGCGTGGGCTCCGCGCCGAGGTGCGGGTTCTCCAGCTCGAGCAGGGCGTCGCCGACGTTGACCTGCGCCTCGGCGACGACCATCTCGAGGCGTGAGCCCGTGGCCGTCTGCGTCTGCGCGATGCGCAGGTCGCGGTCGGCGTCCTTGAGGGCCTCGGAGAGGAGGCTCATGAGCGCAGGCCCCGCGGGTCATCGGGCGACGGCGGCCGGCGCTCGCCCTTCGTCGGCACCTGCGCCGTCGTGAGCGCCCCCGTGCCAGCGTCGCCGCGGGTGAGGGCGGCCGGCGCATCGTCGAAGGGCACGACGTGCTCGGCGTCCTCGGGGTCGATGAGGGGGAGATCCTCCTCGAGCGGCTGGCCGGCCGCGGCGACGAGCAGCGGGTCGGTCGTCGGCTCGAACGTCACGACGCCCGCGACGCCGTTGTCGGGCGCGATGAGCTGGCCGAGCACCGGCCCGTTCCTCGTGTCGACCTCGACGAGGAACGTCGCCTCGCCGGTGGGCATGGTGGCGATGACCATGCGGATGATCTGGCCGTAGCGGCGCATCTACGCGGCCTCTTGAGCGCCGAGGCGCCGGTCGATCTCGGCGATCTCCGCGTCGCGCAGCTTCCCGGCCTCCGCCGGCAGGCCGCTTTGGGCTCGCAGGTACTTCCGGCGGGCCTTGAGGTCGCCGACGCTGCGCGGGCCGCTCTTCGCCGTGACCGGCTTAGGCGGCTCGCCCTCGGGCACCTCGGGCTCGGGGACGTCGGCGGGGTCGAGCAGCGTGATCCCGTAGTCGTCCTCGAGCGCGGTGACGGCGTCCTTCGTCTGAGAGGCGAACGTCTTGCGGTCGGTCGGGTTCTCCGCCTCGACCTCGGCATCGACGAGCCGGTGCAGGCGTTCGAGGCGGTCGATCACGTCTTCCTTCTGCTCGCGGTTTAGCTGAGCCCACGCGGCCTCGGGCACGAGCGGATCGCGGTCGAGCGGGTCGGGCTCGGGCGCCTTGAGATCGCCACCCTCGTCGTCCTCCTCGACGACCTCGGCGTCGATGACGTCCTCCTCGGGGTCGCCGGCCTCGATCTGGCGGGGGGGCGCCGGCAGCTCGCCGGGCGACGGCGCGAGCGGGTCCTCCTCGACGGGCGCGTTGCGGTCGTCGACCACGCCGCCGTCGTCGCCCATCTTCGTCTGGCCGCTCATGCGCCGCGGGATGGTCAGGACGGTGATGTCGAGCAGCTCGTCGGCCTTGAGCGCGATGCGCTTGATCGTCGTCTCGACGTTCCCGTGCTTGTCGCGCTTGTCCTCGAAGGCGTGGCCGGTGACGACGCCGCGCAGGATGACCTCGACCTCCTGGCCGCGGGCAACGTCGAGCTGTAGGTCGGTCGCCCCGCTGAGCTTTAGCTCGAGGACGTCGGGCGTCGGCCCGCGTGAGTGTGCGCTAATAGATGCCACTTCACTTCTCCTTTTCCTTGTCCTTCGTGTGAGTGCTGCCGTAGACGATGATTGCGAAGATCAGCGCGACCGAGAGGTTCGTGCCGATGTCGAAGGTGAACGCGAGGATCATGAGTCGCGGAGCTTGCGCTGCGCCTCGGCGACGGCGTCGATGTCTGGCCCGCCGGGGAGGTGAAGGCCCGCCTTGGAGGCCCGCGAGCGGTCGGACTCCCCGAGCGGCGCCACCTGGCCGGCTTCCTCGGCGGCCTTGTACAGCTCGTCGAGGTTGTCGCGCATCGCCGGCCACGCCGCGAGCGGCAGGCGGGCGATGGCGCGGCCCCTGCCGGGCAGCATGTAGTGGACGTCGAGGACGGGTCCATCGACGGCCGGGTGCTCCCCCAGCTCGCCCATGATGCCCACGGGGAAGAAGACGAGCGTGGGGCCGGGCGACGGCCCGAGGCCGGCGCGTCGCTCGACGTCCTTGCCGACCTTCTTGCGCTTGCCGCCGTCAGGATGCTGCCCCATTGCGCCCCACCTCCTGCGCGAGATCGTCGAGGGCGTTCAGGGCGTCGTTGGCGCGCTTGAGCGCCTCGACGGCCTCGGGGCTGAGCGAGAGCGCGCTCGCCATGACGTTCGAGAGCCGCGCGAACCCGGTGGTCAGGCCGCCGAGGGTCTTCTCGATGCGAGCGAGGCGCTCGTCGACCTCGTTCGCCTCGCGAGCAAACACACGGCGCAGGCGCTCGATGCGCTCGCGGGGGGTGAGCATCTCTTCGTCGGCTGCGGGCTCGTCTGAGATCGTGGGCACTTCGTACCTCCCTGGTCGGCGTACCTTCGCGGGTACGGGGAAGCTAGCTCAGCGCCCGGACGGCACGCGCAGCGTGCCGCGGGTGGCGCGGCACTGCCGGCACGGGCATAGCCCCGCGCCGGGGGCCGAAGCGACGCCGAGGGCCTCGAGGAGGCGCCGGATCACGCGAGCGGGCTGCTGTAGGCGATGATGCGGCGGTGGGCGATCTCAGCGCCGCGGTCCCCACCCGACTGCTTGTACTTCCACTCGATCTCATGCGCCCCGGAGGCGAGCACGAGCCCGAACGCGACGCCGACGCGGCCCATGGCCTCGACGGCGGTGTCGATCACTAGGACGAGCCCGCGCGAGTCGGCATAGCCGAGCACGACCTGCCGCGGCGTGCCCGTGAAGCCGGAGTTGACGCTTAGGCCCATGAGCACTCCGTCGACGAAGAGCCCGGCGTCGGAGCCACCAGCGCCGGGCTTGCCGACGCCGGTGCCGGCGTAGAGCGTCACCAGCGAAGCAGCCGCGAGGTCGAAGGTGATGCGGTCTCGCGCAGCCGCCGCCGAGATCCCCCACACGGCGACGGCGCTTTCCGCGGCGACGATCTGCGCCGCGTTGTAGACGTGGCCGAGGAGGACCGCGCCGCCGCCTGCGCCTGCGCCGCCTGCGCCGGCACCGCCGGCCGGGTAGAAGTCGACCACGGCTCAGTCCCTCTCCGCGTGGCCTTTGAGCGCCAGCCGAGTCATCGGGCTAATCGCCAAGGACGTGTAGCTCGGCGGTGGCCCCGGCGGCGCAGCGCGCCTTGACGACCTCGCGGCCCTTGGGGTCGACGCGCAGGCCCTCGCCGATGGCGAGCTGCGCGTGGACGGCGGCGTCGGGCGCCACGGTGGCGAGCACACACGAGCCCGGCCCGCGGTTGATGATGACCGCGGAGCCGCCGGCCTCGTTGGCGGCGAGCACGACGGCGTCGGCGGCGGCGGTGACGGCTACGCGCTTGGAGAGCATGGACTCGATCCTACCGGGATCAGGCGCCAGCCTCGTCGAGCGCCTGCGTGAGCGCTTCCTTGACGGTGTCGGCGATGCCGTAGGCGGCAGCGGCGGCCATCGGCGAGTCGTCGGCCTCGCGGCCCCACACGATCTCGATTGACCATCTCACTTCGGGATCGTCGTTGGCTGAGTGCCGGATGCAAACGTCGGCGTCGTGGTGCTTGCGGGCGAACTCGTCGAGGCGGTCGATGAGCGAGGCGTCGAAGCGGGCGAGCGCCTGCGCGGCCTCGTCGACTCGCGCATGGACCTTCGCCCACTCGCAGCCGCGCGTGTGGTCGAGCAGGTCGCCCCCGTTGTAGCCCACGGCGCAGGTGCAGTTGGGCGGGCTCATGGCCGCCCGTACAAGCTCGGCCGGCGTCTCGTCGACGCTCATGCAAGCGCCCCACGCCCCGCGCATGGACCTTCGCCCATCGACGGGGTGACCGATGACCTCCTCGGCCTCGCGGGCCGGCGTGTCGGCGCGCAGGGCCTCGTCGGCCTCGTCGGCGGTCGTCGGGACCAGTAGGGAGCACTTGCGCAGGAAGTGGCGGGCCTCGGCGGGCGTGAGCACGACGTGCTCAGTGGCCTCCCAGCCGCCGCGCCCGCCGTTGACGAGGTGCCCGACGCGCAGGATGAGGTTGCCGGCGTGCGAGCGCTCGGGTGGGCCAATGACGGAGGCTCGGCCACCGTCGACCTGGCGGATGACATCGAGCCCGTAGGGGGTCACCATCCCCGCCTTTCAGTCGTGCGCGCCCAGGCGTCGAGCACCGCGTGGCCGGCCTCGTTGACCGCGTAGCCGGCGTCGGAGAGGACGTCGCCGATGACCTTGAGGACGTCGCCGAGGCCCCATAGAACCTCGGCGGTCGCCATCGCGAGATCGGTGACGTGCTCGACGGCCGCGCTCGACTCCTTGACCGGCTTCTCGGGCTCGGGCGGCGGGGCGATGGCGTTGACCTCGATGCGCGGCGGCGACGTCAGCGGGATCGGCCCCGCCGCGCCTCGCCACTCGTGGCGCCCCTCGGGGCCGGGGGTGGTGAGGGCGACGAAGGCGTGGGCAGTCTGCGGCTGGACGACGCCGCGCCCGCCGCAGAGTGAGCAGGCGAGCGGCACGAGGCGCCCGACGCGGCCGTGTCGGGAGACCGTCACTCCACTGCCACCGCACCGCGGGCACGTTACGGTTTTCAGTTCTTTCACTTCGCCCATAGTTCTCTCTCTTTCTCTAGTGAGTCATAGATGACGCTCTGCGGCACGTTGAAGAAGCCCTGGCTGCCAGACCACTCGAGGGGCTTGGGCAGCGCGAGCACGTCGCGCAGCGGCCAGGCGAAGCGGCCCCCGGTGAAGTCACCGAACGCATCCTCTTGAGCCGAGAGGTAGTCGAGGTTGATGCTGGCCGTGTGAAGTGGTGGGCCGAGCATGGCGGTGGCGACGATGGCGCCGCGGGGGAGCGCGTCGATGATGTCGATGATCGGGCGCATCTCCCCGACGCCGAGGCCCTGCGCGAGCGTGCAGTGGAACGGCTCGCGCCCGATGAGCCGCCGGAGCCCGCGCATGCCGCCGACGGGGCCGAGGCCCTTGCCGGCGTGGATCGCGATGCGCTCGCCGACGAACCGGTCGGGCGGGTGCCAGGAGCGTGTCTCCATGCGCTTCGCGCCGATGGCTACGAGCGTCGCGAACGGCTGGGTCAGGGTGATCGCCTTCACCGCGAGCCCCGCTCGATGCGCAGGGCCGTCGGACTCGCGCAGAGGGCGTCGATGAGGTGCCCGATCTGCTCTCCGATGTAGAGCGTGGCGTGGACCTGCGCGAGCGCGATCTGCTCGGCGGGGTAGAGCACCGGGGGCCTGCCGGCGCGGAGGTTGCCGATGGCCCCGACGCGCTTGAGCGCTTCCTCGCGGTGCTCGCTCACGCGGCCTCGTCTTCGTCGCGAAGCTGCGCGAGCAGGAGGCCGGCCATGACGCCGCGGGCGTAGAGGCTCACGAGGTCCGCGGCGTTCACGGCGCGGCCCGATTGCACTATCGAGAGCAGGAAGCCCCGCGCGGCGCGGTCCCCGTCCTCGAGCAGCTCTTGCGCGGTGATGTTCAGGCCGGCGAGGAGCCGCTCGGCCTCGTCGGGGTCGAGGTCGGTGCCGGCGCGCTGGCGGTCGGGGTCGCGCGTGGCGATGCACTGGCGTTCGTCGATGAGACGCGATGCCTCTTGCAGGGTGGCGGTCATCCCTCGTTCCTCCGCTTGCGGTTGTAGGTGGTCTGCTTGGAGATCCCGCCGAGCTTGGCGGCGTCGGCGATGCTCATGCCGCCGGCCTCGACGGCGGTGTCGATCAGCTCGAGGACGTCGTCTAGCGCGATCTCGGCGTCGGCGAGCAGGCGTGCGCGGCGCTTCCCGGCCGCGAGGAGGAGGCCCTCGAGCGCGGTGCGCTCGGCGCGGTCGATGGCGGCGTCGCGCTCGTCGGTCATCGGCCGCGGCGGTGGCGGATCTCGCGGGTGATCTGCTCCTGCTCGTCGAGCGCCCACCGGGGCGTGTCCTGCGTGCCCTCGATGGCGCGGGCGAGCGCGGAGTGAGCTTCGCGCAGGTCGGGGATGGCGGCCGGGCAGCGCGGCTCGCCGACCTCGATGCGGCGGAACTCGACGAGTTCCTCGAGGGTGTACGGGTCGGCGGCCTCGACGAGGCCCTGCCAGACGCCGTTGATCGCCTCCCATAGGTCATTGCGCACGGTGCGGCGCACGTAGGACGCGCCGAGCCAGGCGCAGACGACGCCGACGCCGAAGAGAGCGAGGGCGACCTCGAGGCTCATGAGCCGGGCTCCATCCGGGGCTCGACTCGGCTGGTGTGCGGCGCGGCGTCATAGCCGCCTATGGCCTCGCGGCGTTCGAGGCAGCCGGCCTCGGGGCAGGGCTCTGAGAGCGAGCCGCATAGGAACTCGCGTCCGCAGGCGGTGCAGAACTCCCACTCGAGGTGGCCGCACCGTCTGCACCGGCCGCCGAGCGAGAGGTCGTCGTCGGGCGTGAGGACGAAGTAGTGCGGGTGCTCGGGGCGAGCGATGTTTCGCGCCGCCGCGGGACGCGGCCGTGGCCGAACATGGCCGGTGTCGTCATTGCGCGGCTTCACGCGCTGGCCTCGCGGTCGATGCGGCGCTGCGCGACGGCGCGGGCACGCATGCTGGCGGCGAGCTTGTCGAGCTGGCGGGCGCGCTCGTACTGGCGGCGCTCGCGGCAGCAGGCGGCGGTCGCCCTCGTGAGCGCGTAGGTGCGGGCTCGCACGAAGGGATGGCCGAAGCCGACGAGGTGCGCGAGGAGGCGCAGCGCGAGGGCGCGGAGGAGGAGGATGAGGGGGCGGTAGAGCCGATGGTCTAGCACTGGACCGGCACCGTACCATCTCCACCGGCGTACCCGGCGAGGTACGAGGTCGAGGCCGCATTTTACGCCTGAAACGACTCGCGCCCCCGTCGCAGGGGGGCGCAAGGCGGTGAACAGCTATGCGGCCCCGTCGAGTGGGCCTATGTGCGCGGCGCGGCGCATGATGGCATCGTGGTCGGCGGAAGGGAGGCCGGCCAGCCCGGATGCTCGTCGGAGGTACCCACACGAGCACCGGGCGGCCGGCGCAAGGCGGGCCGCCACCCTGGCGACCGAGAGGAGGCCGAGGTGGGCGTGTGCGACGTCGCCGTGGGGCACTGTAGCGGGGGCGCCAGGCATACCCTATGCCAGGCCCTATGCGGGGGGGTATGCCTGAGGGACTAGGCTCGAGGAGGCGTAGGCTTCCGTCCGATGGCAGGCATTGAATATGCACCGTGAGCAGACGTCGACGACTTGGCAGCATCGCGCATCGGCCGTCCGGTCCGGCGCTCCCGACGAGCCCGCGGTGGCCGCCGCTCCCGACGAGCCTTGCGCGCCGTACAGGCGTCCCGGCGAAGGCGCGGGACGCGCTGCGCGCCGAGAGCGCCGAGAGCGTGCGGCAGGACATGGCGGCGCAGCGCGCCCGTGTCCTCGGGGGCCTCGAGTGAGGCTCGACTGGCAGAGCGCGACCGCCCGCGAGCGCCGCGGCCAGCGGCGCGCCGAGGAGCGCGCCGCCCAGCTCACCTCGCCCAGCCCCCGCGAGTCTGCGCCCGCGACGGGCTCCCAGCTCGCGCTCATCACCCACCTTGCCGAGTGCAAGGGCCGGCCCGCGCCGGCCGTCACGTCACGGCGCGAAGCGAGCGCCGTGATCACGCAGCTCAAGCTCATCCGCCCGAAGACGTAGGCAGCGCGCAGCGGGGGGCACGGGCTCCCGCCTCATAGCGCGTAGGAGGAATGGCCGCCGAACGAATAGAGGCCGGGGCCGGGTAGCCACCCGAGACCCCCGCCCTGCGGAACACCCGGAGCCTCTATCGCCCCCAACTACCCGCACCTGCGCGCACGCACCGGGAGGGCGGGCCTACGCCTAAACAGCCAAACTACCTCCGGGCCTGCGGCCCTGCGCGCCGCTCCGCGGCTTACAGACAAAGACCACAGACACCCACCCACCATCACCTGGAAGGGAAGGTCAGAGTCACAGTCGCCGCGAAGCGGCCGTCCAACCCGGTCAGGCGAGCCGCTCAGCGCGCGAGAGAGGCTGCTCGCCCCGCACCATCACCGCCCCGCAGTGCGGGCAGGTAGGCGCCGCCGGCAGCGCGAAGCGCAACGGCCACCGCCACACCTGGCGCACACCACACGCGCACGTGAACAACAGACTCTCACGCAGCCGATCCGCCGGCAGCAGAGGCCGCACACCAGGCGGCGTCACAGGTACCCGGCCGCCCGCATGAGATCGGTGTACGACACGCCCAGCGCCAACGCCAACCGGCGCAGCGTCAACGGGGAGGGCGCCCCGACCTCCCCGCGCTCAAGCCGATGCACATAACTGAGGCCAAGGCCACTAGCGTCACGAACATCACGCAGACTCAACCCCGCACGCCCCCGAGCGCTACGCACCACCCTCGCCAGCTCGAGCATCACCATGCGCCGCAACGTAGCCGCGTACCCGGACGGGAACGCGACGCAGAACCACACGCGACCCCACAGGGGCAGGCAGCGACCCCGCGCCGCGGGCGCGCCGCGGCATCCGGGCGCGCCCGCGGGGGCCGGCGCACGCGTGAGCGCATGCGCCGGCCCGCACACGCGCGAGGCGAACGCGCACAGAACGAGCTCCTGCGCGAGCCGCGCGAGCCATACGGCCGCTCAGCGCACCCGCCGGGCCGGCCCTGCCCTGCGGGTAGGTGGGTGGTGGGTGGTGGGTGGCGCCTCCCCCCTCGAACGTATGTCCAGTGCTCTTCACTTTCTCCTTGTGAGGGTCGATGATGCTCCTATGGCATCACCATCACCTCTCGGGGCTGCGGCGCGAGCTGAGACGCTCGCGCCGCCGCTGCCCACCACGACCACCACCACCTCTAGGAGCCTGTCTGCCATGACCACCACCACCACTCTCGATTCTCTGCTCGACGCGCTCGACGCGGCGCGCATGCGCGACGACTGGCAAGGCTACGCGGACGCGGCCGACGCGCTGCGCGCCGCTTACGCAGCGGTGGGCGTCGATTGGGCGAGTGTCTCTGTCGCGACGACGGCGCGGCGTGCCCTTCGGTAGCGGCGGCGCAGGACCACCACCACCACCTCCCTTCCACACATTCTCTCTACCCCACTAGGAGCCCATCTGCCATGACCAACGCCACCTCCACCTCCATCACGCTTTACGCGCTAGGCGAGTCCATTCCCGGCTACTGCCCGGATGACGTCGACTTCGTCGTGGGCCTGGCCGCGGCCCGCGAGTGCGCGGCGGACCACCTCCTGCGCGTAGCGGACTCAATCGAAGGTGA
>JBBSNG010000012.1:0-24019 GCA_038232755.1 Solirubrobacterales bacterium
AGTTCCGTTGGCTCCGTTCGCTCCCGTGGCTCCGGTCGCGCCCTGAGCTCCGGTCGCGCCGGTGTCGCCCTTGACACCCTGGGGGCCGGCCAGTCCCTGCGGGCCCTGCGGGCCCTGCGGTCCGGTCGCGCCCGTGGCTCCCGTCGCGCCCCTAGCGCCCTTATTGCCGGTCGCCCCGGTGGTCCCCTTCGGGCCCCGTAGCCCTCGCGGACCCGCCGGACCTCTGGCGCCTCGAGGACCGCGACCGCCGTTCGTCGAAGTGCACGACCCCGAGTTGTTGCGTTGTACGCAGGTGATCGACTGGCTCGCCGCCTGATCGAAGGAGACGAGTCCGCCGCTCTGAGTCCCGCTCGGCACAAGGCTCGCCCCGAGCGCGATGGCCGCTGCAACAGCGATCGTCGCGGCAACCACACTGCCGATGGAGCGATTGGTCTTGGGACGGCGTCGTCGTTGCAACTGGATCTCCTACGCGAAAGAAACGGGCATGCCTGACACCTTTATCGGCAGAAGGCCCGAAAGTCTTAACCGGTTTGAGGTAGGCAGCCGTACGCAGCCATCGCCCTATCCTCGGTAGCAGGCTGCCGATTCGGCGGCCCCCCCCGGATGGCAGCTCCACAGACGCCGATAACAACGAACCCCACGACATCTGCGGCCGGTCACCCCCGGCTCGCCGACCAACGCCGTTCGCTGCCCGACCAGCCCGGCGTCTACCTATTCCGTGACGCCAAGCGGAAGGTCATCTACGTCGGTAAGGCCAAGTCGATCCGCAAGCGCGTCGGCGGCCATTTCTCGAAGCCGGGCACTCGCGGCGCGCAGGACATGGTCAGCCGGGTCGAGTCGATCGAGTTCCTGGTCACCCAGACCGAGGCCGAGGCCTTCCTGGCCGAGCAGAACTTCATCAAGCAGTACAAGCCGCGCTTCAACATTCGTCTGCGCGACGACAAGTCGTACCCCTACATCGCCATCTCGCTCGACGAGGACTTTCCGCGTGTCTACTTCACGCGTGAGCGCCATCGCCGCGACCGCTCCTACTTCGGCCCGTTCTCGAGCGCCCGGCGCGTGCGCGAGACCCTCGACCTGCTCGGCAAGGTCTTCCAGTACCGCACCTGCGACGGGACGGAGCCGGGCCGGGCGACGGGAAGCCCGTGCCTCGACTACTTCATCAAGCGCTGCGAGGCGCCGTGCGTGGGCTACGTCTCCAAGGAGGACTATCGCCGCAACATCGACGCGATCATCGCCTTTCTCTCAGGACGCTACCGCGAGATCGAGCGCGAGCTGGTCAGCGACATGGAGGCGGCCTCGGAGGCCCAGGAATTCGAGGCGGCCGCATCGTTTCGCAACAAGCTCAAGGCGGTGCGCTCGCTGCTCGAGCGCCAGCGCGTCTCCAACGAGGCGGTGGGGACGGTCGACGCGATCGCCGTGGCCGCCGAGGACACCGACGCCAACGCCCAGGTCTTCCAGATCCGCGACGGCATCCTGGCCGACCGCCAGAGCTTCTACCTCGAGAACGAGGCCGGTCGCGACGAGTCCGAGGTCGTCGAGGAGTTCGTGCTCCAGTACTACGCGAGCTCGCCGGCGATCCCGCCCCAGGTCCTCGTCCCCCCGGGCATCGACCCGGAGCGGGCGGCCACGCTGGGCGAGGCGCTGGCCGAGCGCCGCGGCGGGCCGGTCGAGATCCGTACGCCCGAGCGCGGCGACAAACGGCGCATCTTCGAGCTGGCCGACCGCAACGCCCGCCTCGCACTCGACCAGGACCGGCTGCGCAACGAGCGCCGGCGCACGGCGCGCATCGACGCCCTCGAGGGGCTCCAGGACACGCTCGGCATGCCGGCGATTCCCATGCGCATCGAGTGCTTCGACATCTCCAACCTGGGCGAGACCCACACCGTCGCCTCGATGGTGGTGTTCGAGGGCGGCGCGCCCAAGAAGTCGGACTACCGGCGCTTCGGCGTTCGCGAGGCCGTCCAGGACGACTTCGCGGCCATGAACGAGGTCCTCTCGCGGCGGATGGCCGCCTACGTGGCGCACCGCGAGCGCTCGCCGCACGAGAAGAGCTACGACGCGAGCTTCGCGACCGCGCCCGGCCTGATCGTGATCGACGGCGGCAAGGGCCAGCTCTCGGCCGGTCTCGACGCGTTGAGCGAGTTCAGGGACCTCGGAGTGGTCGTGGTCTCCCTGGCCAAGCGGATCGAGGAGGTCTTCCTGCCCGGGCGGGCCCAGCCGCTCGTGCTCTCTCACGAGAGCGCTCCGCTGCAGCTCCTCCAGCGCATCCGCGACGAGGCCCACCGCTTCGCCATCGAGTTCCACCGCGGCCGCCGCGACAAGGCGATGACACGCTCGATCCTCGACGACCTGCCGGGGGTGGGCCCGGCCCGCAAGCGGCTGCTGCTGAACCACTTCGGGTCGCCGGAGCGATTCCTGGAGGCGAGCCGGGAGGAGCTCGAGGCCGTGCCGGGGTTGCCGGGGAAGGTGGCGCGCGAGATCAACTGGCACCTGCGCAAGGCGGCGTAGACGAGCGTGCCGGGCGATCGCGGTGACGATGTCGCTCTCTTCGTCTTGCAACGGAGATGTGGGCGCACCTTCTGCGGTGGTACATTGACCGTATGGCCCACATGAACTCAGAAGTCGTTATAGGCGACCGAGGCCGCCTCGTCCTGCCTTCGGCAGTCCGCTCAGCGCTCGGTCTTGAGACCGGAACGCGCATGTTGCTGAGCACGGAGGCCGACGGCTCCCTGCGCCTGCGTCCCTACCGGGCCGTGGCCGAGGCGGGCCGCGGGATGCTTGCCGAACTGGCCCGGCCCGATGATTCGATGGTCGATGACCTAATCGCCGAGCGCCGGGCCGAGGCCGCTCGCGAGGCCGCCGGCTAGTTGCCGGGCGCGGTCCTCGACGCGTCCGCTCTCCTCGCCTACCTCCTCGACGAGCCGGGCGCGCGGCTGGTGGCGGAGGCGATCGCCGGCGGAGCGGTTATCTCGTCGGTCAATCTCGCGGAGGTTCTCGGCCAGACGGCCGACCGCGGTGCGGACCCGCACCGGCTCGCGGACGATCTGAGGCGCCGGGGGCTTCTCGACGGCGCGGTGACGGTGGAGCCGTTCACCGGCGACGATGCCGTCGAAGCCGCGCGCCTGCGCCGGTCGACGCGGAAGCTAGGCCTGTCGCTCGGGGACCGGGCGTGCCTTGCCCTGGGGCTTCGTCTCGCTCGACCTGTGCTGACCGCCGATCGAGCCTGGACCGACCTCGCCCTCGATCTTGAGCTGCGCCAGATCCGCTGATTCGGCCGCCTGTCGCCGTGCCTCCGTCGTCAACCCGCTGATAGATTCCCGCCGCCTCAGCCTCGCCTCCTCCAGCCCGAAAGGACCCTCTCTCCATGGCCGTGAAGGTCGGCATCAACGGCTTCGGTCGCATCGGACGCAACGTCTTCCGAGCCGCACACGAGCGCGGTGCCGACATCGAGTGGGTTGGGGTGAACGACATCACCGACATCGGCACGCTGGCCCACCTGCTCAGGTACGACTCGGTCCTCGGACCGTTCCCGGGCACCGTCGAGGCGAGCGATACCGGCCTGACCATCGACGGGCGCGAGCTCAAGGTCTTCTCCGAGCGCGATCCCGCAGCCCTCCCGTGGGCCGACGCCGGGGCGGAGGTCGTGATCGAGTCGACCGGCCTGTTCACCGATCGCGAGAACGCCTCGAAGCACATCGAGGCGGGCGCCCGCAAGGTGATCATCTCCGCCCCGGCCAGAGGCCCCGACGTCACGCTCGTGCCCGGCGTCAACGACGAGGCCTACGAGAAGGAGAGCCACGAGGTCATCTCGTGCGCGTCGTGCACCACCAACTGCCTGGCCCCGGTGGCCAAGGTTCTCGACGACGCCTTTGGGATCCGTCACGGCGTGATGAACACCATCCACGCCTATACGGCCGATCAGAACCTGCACGACGCTCCGCACAAGGATCTCCGCCGCGCGCGGGCGGCGGCGATCAACCTCGTGCCGACCTCGACCGGAGCGGCCAAGGCGATCGGCGCGGTCATCCCCTCGCTCGACGGCAAGCTCAACGGCATCGCCGTTCGGGCCCCGATCCCCACCGGCTCGGTCGTCGACCTGGTCTGCGTGGTCGAGCGCGAGGCGTCGATCGACTCGGTCAACGCCGCCTTTCGTGAGCACGCCGACACCGGCCCGCTGACCGGCGTACTGCGCTACTCCGAGGAGCCACTGGTCTCGAGCGACATCGTCCACTCGTCCTACTCGGCGATCTTCGACTCGGGTCTGACCATGGTCATCGACGGCTCGCTGGTCAAGGTCATCGCCTGGTACGACAACGAGTGGGGCTACTCGAACCGGCTGATCGATCTCGTCCAGAAGGTGCTCTGAGTGAGGGGATCCGGCGCGTCGGCGCCGCCCGCCCCGTGAGCGAGCCTGCGACCGCCGCCTTCGCGAAGCGACGGCTGGCGGACCTCGAGCTCTCCGAGGGTGCGACCGTGCTCGTGCGCGCGGACTTCAACGTGCCGCTGGCCGGCGGCGAGGTGTCCGATGACGCCCGCATCCGCGCAGCTCTGCCCACGATCGAGGCCCTGCGCGCCCGCGGCGCGCGGCTCGTGCTGTGCTCGCACCTCGGACGCCCCAAGGGCCACGACCCCGAGACCTCGCTCACGCCGGCGTCGCGGCGACTCGGACAGCTGCTCGGGACCCAGGTTCATCAGGCGCCCGAGGTCATCGGTCCCGAGGTCCGCCGCGGCGTAGCGCGACTGCGACCCGGCTCCGTGCTCGTGCTCGAGAACACGCGCTGGGAGCCCGGCGAGACCGTCAACGATCCGGAGCTGGCGTACGAGCTCGCGTCGCTCGCCGAGGCCTACGTCGACGACGCCTTTGGCGCGGCCCACCGTGCTCACGCCTCGACCGTCGGGGTGGCCGAGCACCTGCCCTCGGCCGCGGGGCTCCTGCTCGAGCGCGAGGTCACGACGCTCGAGGGCCTCGTCGAGTCGCCGCGGCGACCGTTCGTGGTCGTCCTCGGCGGGGCCAAGGTGAGCGACAAGATCGGCCTCATCGAGCGCTTCCTCGACCGAGCCGACGCGGTGCTGATCGGCGGCGCCATGTGCTTCGCCTCTTTCCGGGCCCAGGGCCACGACACCGGGAGCTCGCTGGTCGAGGAGGAGGGGATCGAGCTGGCGCGTCGGGCCCTCGACCACGCCGACGGTTCGCGTGGACGTCTGATGCTGCCGGTCGACATCGTCGCGGGGGAGAGCTTCTCGCCCGACGCGGAGCCGCGCGCGCTCGACGGGGTCGAGGTGCCCGACGGGCTCATGGGCCTCGACATCGGGCCGAGGACCGCCGTGGCCTACGCGGAGGAGATCGCCGCGGCGGGAAGCGTGTTCTGGAACGGGCCCATGGGCGCCTTCGAGCTCGAGCCGTTCGCCGCGGGGACCCGCGCGGTGGCCGAGGCGGTCGCCGCGGCGGGCGGGACGACGGTCGTCGGGGGAGGCGACTCGGCCGCGGCGCTGGCCGCCTTCGGGCTCGCCGACCGCGTCACCCACCTGTCCACGGGCGGTGGTGCGACCCTCGAGCTGCTCGAGGGCAGGGCGTTGCCCGGGGTGGAGGCGCTCGACGATGCCTGAGCAGGGGCGCCGGCCGTACATGGTCGGCAACTGGAAGATGCACAAGACGATGGCCGAGACACGGGCCTTCGTCGCGGAGCTCGCTCCGCGGGTCGCCGACCACGCCGCGCGCGTCGACGTCGCGGTCTGCCCGTCGTTCGTATCCCTCGCCGCGGGCCTCGAGGCTGCCGAGGGAACGGGGGTGCGGATCCACGCCCAGACCATGGGCAGCGCGCCTGAGGGCGCGCACACCGGCGAGGTCTCGGCGCCGATGCTCGTCGAGGTCGGCGTACACGGCGTGGTGCTCGGTCACTCCGAGCGCCGGCGCGACGACGGGGAGACCGATCGCGCGCTTGCCGAGAAGGTTCCGGCCGCGCTCGAGGCCGGGCTCGAGCCGATCCTGTGCGTGGGCGAGACCGAGTCCGAGCGCGACGGCGGACAGATGCAGCGCCGCCTGCGCCATCAGGTGCAGGAGGGCCTCGAGCTCGTCCCCGCCGAGCGGCTGGCCGAGGTGGTCATCGCCTACGAGCCGGTGTGGGCGATCGGGACGGGACGGGTCGCCACGCCGGAGCAGGCCCAGGAGGCGCTGGCCTTTGTGCGCGCGCTGGTCGGCGACCGCTCGCGCGCGGCCTCGGCGCGTGTGCGGGTGCTCTACGGGGGCAGCGTCAAGCCCAACAACGCGGCCGAGATCCTCGCCGGCCCCGACGTCGACGGCGCCCTGGTGGGCGGAGCCAGCCTCGAGGTGACGGACTTCGCCGAGCTGGTCGCGGCCGCCGCGCGGTGAGCGTGCCGGCGGTCTGCCTCGTCGTCCTCGACGGCTGGGGCCTCGCTCCCGACGGTCCCGGCAACGCCGTCTCGCTGGCCCGGACACCGATCTTCGACGATCTCTGGAGCGCTCATCCGCACACCGAGCTGACCACCAGCGGCGCCTCGGTCGGACTGCCGGAGGGCCAGATGGGCAACTCGGAGGTCGGCCACCTCAACCTCGGCGCCGGCGCGATCGTCAAGCAGGACCTGACCCGGATCGACGAGGCGGTCGCCGACGGCTCGTTCGCGGAGAACGAGGTTCTGCGTGTCGCGTGCGCGCGCGGGCGCGAGGCCGGCCGGCTGCACCTGCTCGGCCTCGTTTCCGACGGAGGCGTGCACGCTGCCCTGGAGCAGCTCGAGGCCCTGATCGATCTCGCTGCCGGCTCGGGCGTCCCCGACGTCGTCCTCCACGCCTTTACGGACGGGCGCGACACCGCGCCCGATTCGGGCCGAGGCCACCTCGAGCGCGCCGAGCGCCGCCTCGCCGGCACCGGTGTGGGCCGGGTGGGGACGGTGAGTGGCCGCTACTACGCCATGGACCGCGACCAGCGCTGGGACCGGACGCGGCTCGCCTACGAGGCGATCGTGCACGGTCTGGCTGAGGGTGAGACGGCGGGCTCGGGTGCCGAGGCCGTCGGCGCCGCCTATGCCCGGCGCGAGACCGACGAGTTCATCCGTCCGACGCTCGTCGGCGAGGAGGCGCGCGTACGCGACGGCGACGCTGTCATCTTCTTCAACTTCCGCCCCGACCGCGCTCGCCAGCTCACGCGCGCGCTCGCCGAGCCGGACTTCGACGCCTTTGACCGCGGCGAGGCGCCACGGCCCGAGCTCACCACGTTGACCCAGTACAGCGAGGACTTCGCCCACCCGGTGGCCTTTACGCCCTCGCGGCCCGCGACCACGCTCGCGGCCACGTTGGCCGCGAGCGGGATCGCCCAGCTCCACGTGGCCGAGACCGAGAAGTACGCGCACGTCACCTACTTCTTCAACGGCGGCGAGGAGGACGAGTACCCCGGCGAGGAGCGGCGCCTGGTCGACTCGCCGCGCGAGGTCCCCACCTACGACCAGAAGCCGGAGATGAGCGCGGCCGCCGCGGCCGAGGTGTTCGCCGAGCGCTGGCGGGAGAGCCATCCAGGCTTCGGGATCATCAACTTCGCCAACCCCGACATGGTTGGCCACACCGGGGTGATCGAGGCCGCCGTGACCGCGATCGAGGCAGTTGACCGCTGCCTCGGGCAGGTGGTGGAGGCGGTGCACGAGTCCGGCGGCGCCTGCGTGATCACCGCCGACCACGGCAACGCCGACCACATGCTCGAGCCCGACGGCAGCCCGAACACGGCGCACTCGCTCAATCCGGTACCGCTCGTGGTCACGGCGAACGTGGGGGAGCTGCGCGAGGGCGGCGTGCTCGCCGACGTCGCGCCGACCGTGCTGGAGCTGCTGGGGGTCGAGCAGCCGACGGCGATGACGGGAAGATCGCTGCTCGAGGCCGGACGCGCGTAGCCGGCGGGCGGCCCGCCGAACCAGGCTCGAACCGTGGCGTCATCCCTCACCGCCTTTTCCGTCGAGCACCGCGACGGTGCCGCCCGCGCCGGCGTCCTGCGCACCGCTCACGGCGAGGTTCGCACCCCCGCCTTCGTGCCCCTCGCCTCGCATGCCACCGTGCGCTCGCTCCAGGCCACCGAGGTCGCGGAGCTCGGCTACGACATGGTGCTCGGGAACACCTTTCACCTGTTCATCCAGCCCGGCCACGAGCACATCGCCGAGCTCGGCGGACTGCATGAGTTCATGGCCTGGCAGCGGCCGATCGTCACCGACTCCGGCGGCTTCCAGGTCTTCTCGATGGGCCACGGGTCGGTCGCCGAGGAGGTCAAGCGCCGCAACCCGCGCCGCGACGGTGGGCCGAACGTGCTCGAGATCGCCGAGGAGGGCGTGCGCTTTCGCTCCTACCTCGACGGCTCCGAGCGCTTCATGGGCCCCGAGACCTCGATGGAGATCCAGGCCGCCCTCGGCTCCGACGTCGCCCTGGCCTTCGACGAGTGCACCCCGTTTCACTCCGACCGCGACTACACCGCCCGCTCCACCGAGCGCACCCATCGCTGGCTCGACCGCTGCCTCGCCTGGCGCAAGCGCCACGCGCCCGCCGCGCAGCTCTTCCTGGGCATCGTCCAGGGCGGCGTGCACCGAGACCTGCGCGTCGCCTCGGCCGAGCGGATCGCCGCGACCGAGGGCATCGACGGCGTGGCCATCGGCGGCTCGCTCGGGCAGGAGAAAGAGGAGATGCGCGAGGTCGTCGGCTGGGCCCTCGACGCGCTGCCCGACGCGCTGCCCCGCCACCTGCTGGGGATCGGCGACGTCGACGACGTCGTCCACGCCGTCGGCGCGGGGGTCGACTGGCTCGACTGCGCGACTCCGACGCGGCTCGCCCGCCACGGCACCGCGCTCGTGCCCGACCCCGAGGCGCGCTGGCGGCTCGACCTGACGCGGCCGCCCTCGCGCTCGAGCCGGGAGCCGCTGGCCCAAGGCTGCCCGTGCCCGGCCTGCCGCGAGCACACCCGCGCCTACCTGCACTATCTGGCGCGCGCGAAGGAGCTCACCGCGGTGCGGCTGCTCACCCTCCACAACCTGACCTTCATGGCCACCCTGGTGGCGGGACTGCGCGCAGCCATCTGTGAGGGTCGCTACGCCGAGCACGCTGGCGCGATCCTCGCGGGCCGGGGGCCGTACGCGGCCGACGCCTGAAAAGCGAGCCCGTCCTAGCGCGAGTTCTGGTTGACGAAGTCGCGCAGTCGGTCGACCTGCCGTCCGAGGCTCTCCTCCTCGATCGGCTGCTGCTGGGTGCCGCCCCCGCTCGAGGCGATCACGAACGCGGCGATCACCCCCGCGACGATGACCAGGAAGACGGCCAGCAGCCGACCGAGCCCGCGCCGTCCGCGGGCTCGTTTGTCGGCGCGTGCCGGGGCCGGCGCGGCGGTGCGCCGCGACGGCGGCGGGCGGCGGGCCACCTCGCCGGTGCGTACGGCGCGCGTGGCGCCGGTCCTCGAGGCCGTGAGCGGGATCGTCGCGTCGCCACCGTCGCCGTCGAGCGCTCCGCTGGTGTCGGCCGCGAGCATCTGGGTGGCCTCGGTGACCTCGCCGTGAAGGCCGGCCTCGAGCGCCTCGGCAGCCTCGAGCGCGGAGCCGTAGCGCGCGGCGGCATCGCGCGCGAGGCACGCACGCACGGCCCGATCGAGCTCGATCGGCACCTCGGGACGAAGGTCGACGATCGGGTCGATGTCGGCGTCCTGCTGCTTGAGCGCGAGCTCGGTCAGCGAGCTGTACTCGAACGGAAGCCGTCCGGTCAGGAACTGGTACCCACAGACCCCGAGCGAGTAGATGTCCGAGGGCGGACCGGCGTCCTCGCCGCGTGCCTGCTCGGGCGAGAGGTACGCGGCGGTGCCGAGCACCGAGCCGATCTGGGTGACCCGTGACTGCTCGGCCGCCTTGGCGATGCCGAAGTCGGCGAGCTTGACCGTGCCGGACTCCTCGACCACCAGGAGGTTCCCCGGCTTCACGTCGCGGTGGATCACGCCGGCGCGGTGCGCGTAGTCGAGGCCCTGGCAGGCGTCGCGCAGGTGGGCGACGCACTCGTCGATCGCAAGGGTCTTCTCGTCGCGCAGCAGGTCGGCGCAGGAGGGACCCCGCACGTACTCCATGACGATGTAGTGGCGACCCGAGTCGGCATCCCGGCCGGAGTCGTAGACCTGGACCACGTTCGGGTGCTGCAGCCGCGCCGCCGCCAGCGCCTCGCGACGGAAGCGGGCCACGAAGGTCTCGTCCTCGGCCAGGTGCTCGGCCAGCAGCTTGACGGCCACGCGCCGTTCGAGCACCGAGTCCATGCCCAGGAAGACGGTCGACATCCCGCCGGCCCCGAGCCGCCGCTCGAGGCGGTAGCGGCTGGCCACCTCGGTGGGAGTGCTCATGCGCGCTGCTCCCCGAAGCCGCTGAGGCTCCGCGCTGCGGCGGGGTCGGTTCCGCCCGCGTCGGGCGCGAGGGCGCCCGAGCCGTCGCCCCCGCCGTCTCCGCCGTTGCCCTTGCCGTTCCCGCCGCCGTTCCCGCCGCCGTTCCCGTTATCACCACCGCCACCGCCATCTGGCGGGGTGGGCTCGGGCGTGGGCTCCGGCTCCGGCTTGGGCTCCGGCTCCGGGGTGGGTTCGGGCTCAGGCGCGGGGGTGGGCTCGGGCGTGGGCTCCGGCTCCGGCTTGGGCTCCGGCTTCGGGGTGGGGTCGACCTGCGGCTCGGGCGGCTCGACGCACTCAGCCTTGACGAGCTCATCGAGGCGGCCGAGGCCGTCCTCGAGGGTCCTGCGCACGTCGGCATCGACGTTCGCAGGCAGGCCTTCGATCTCCTTGCGAACCGCCGGCAGCGAGTCGTCGCGGACGTCGTTGCAGTCGCGCGCGTCGACGCGGCGCTCGACCTCGTCGAGGCCCGCCACGATCTCGCGGGCCGTGCGCGTGGGGATCGGCCGGCCCTCGTCCTCGCCGCAGCCGGCCGCCGCCACCACGATCCCGCTGAGGCTCAGCGCAACGCCCGCAGCGGCCCGTCGCGCGCGCGGGGAAGGGAGGCAACGCATGGGGCGAGCGTAGTTCACTGACCTCGAAAGAGCCGATCCGACAAGGCCTCGGGGAGGCCGGCGACGCGGATCGCGTCCGCGGCCTCGGCGATCGCGTACTCGACCCGCTTCCACGTGGCGGTGGCGCGCTCGAGGTCGAGCAGCAGCCAGGCCGCCCGCGGGTCGCCGTCGCGCGGCTGGCCCACCGCGCCGGGGTTGAGCAGCCAGCGCCCCTCGCCCAGGTCGATCTCCGTGCCTTCAGGCGTCTGACGCCCGCCGGCCTCGCCGCCGTCCTCCCGCCAGAAGCAGAGGGCCACATGGGAGTGGCCGACGGCGCCGACCCGGGCCTCCATCGTCTCCATGCACCTCTCGGCCTGCGGCACGGACAGCACGTACTCCCAGACCGGGTCCCGCGGGCTCGCGTGGAAGAGACCGATCTCGCCGGCGGTGTCCTCGGGATCGAGCTCGGACAGGAAGGCGAGGCTCGCGTCGCCGATGCGTCCGCGCGTCCACTCGGCGGCCGCGGCGGCGAGGCCGGAGAAGTCGCGGATGTCGAGCTCGCCGAGCACGGCCAGGTCGTGGTTGCCGATCAGGCAGACGTGGCAGCGCTCCTCGGCCAGCGCCACGCAGGCGTCGGGCTGCGCGCCGTAGCCGACGAGGTCGCCCAGGCACCAGATCTCGTCCACCTCGGTCTGGTCCACGTCGGCCAGGACGGCGCGCAGCGCGGGCAGATTGGCGTGGACGTCGGAAAGCAGAGCCACCCGCCGGGGGCCTTCGCGGTCGCGTTCTAGAGTGTGGTCGGGATGGAGAGACATCGCCTGCGCCTGTCGGTCGCGGTCGTCGCCACGGTCGCCACCGCCGCCCTGGCGACGTTCGCCCTCCGTCCCCGGAGCGGCCTGATCGAACCGGCCGCGGTCAACCCCCAAGCCTACTTCAGCCCGGCCGAACTCGACCGCGCGCGGGAGTTTCGTGGGCCGCAGCGTGCGCTCGGGGTCGGGGGACTCGTCGTCTCCGCGGGCGTGCTCGGTTTGTTGGCCCTACGCCCGCCCCGGGCGGTGCGGCGGGCGCTCGAGGCGGCGGCCCGCCGGCCGCTCGCGGGCGGCGCCGCGGCGGGAGCGGCGATCTCGGTCGTGCTCGTGGCCGCGACCCTGCCGATCGACGCCATCGCCCACGCGCGCGCCGTGGAGGTCGGGCTCTCGACCCAGGCATGGCCCGCGTGGCTCGCTGACGCGGCCAAGAGCGCGGGGATCGGGGCCGTGTTCGCCGCCGCCGGGGGTGCCGGCGTCCTCGCCCTCGTGCGTCGCTTCCCGCGCCGGGCTTGGATACCGGGCAGCGTGACCGTCGTGGCGCTCAGCGCCGGCTTCCTGTTCCTCTCGCCGCTCGTGCTCGAGCCGCTGTTCAACCGCTTCACCCCGCTGCCCCGGGGCGAGCTCCGCAGTCAGGTCCTCGAGCTGGCCGAGCGGTCCGGCGTGGAGGTCGGCGAGGTCTACCGCGTCGATGCCAGCCGCCGGACCACGGGCGCCAACGCCTACGTCGGCGGGCTCGGGTCGACCAAGCGGGTCGTCCTCTACGACACCCTGATCGAGCGGTTCCCACCCGATCAGGTGCGCTCGGTGGTCGCGCACGAGCTCGGGCACGTCGAGAGCCGCGACCTGCTGCGCGGGCTCGCGTGGCTGGCGCTGGTCACGCCCGCGGCGCTGTTTCTGGCCCAGACCCTGGCGGAGCGAGCCTGGGCTCGACCCCAGGGTGGCGCGGACCCGCGCCTGCCGGCGACACCGGCTGCCCTGCCCGCCGTCGCGCTGTCGCTGGCGCTGGTCTCGTTCGCCGTCGGGGCGGCCGGGAACGTGCTCTCGCGCCAGGTCGAGGCGCGTGCCGACGGCTTCGCCCTGCGCCTGACGGAGGACCCCGAGGCGTTCATCGGCCTCGAGCGGGGCCTCTCGGTGAGCAACGTGAGCGAGCCCGATCCACCGGCCGCGTGGCACCTCCTGCTCGGGACCCATCCCACGACGGTCGAGCGGATCGGCTTCGGGCGGACCTTCGCCCGCGAGCGCTAGCCCTCGCCGGTGAGGATCACCGTGCTCGCCGTGGGGCGCCTGCGCCCGCCCTTCGTCGACGACGTCCAGCACTACCGCACGCTGCTCGGTCGCCACGCGCGGGTCGAGCTGCTCGAGGTTCGCGAGGAGGAACGGGTCGAGCGGCGCCTGCCGGAGCGCGCCTTTCTGTGCCTGCTCGACTCGCGCGGGAAGTCGTTCACATCGCCGGAGTTGAGCGGTTTCCTGGAGGAGCGTCGCCGATCGGGCCGCGACCTCTGCTTTGTCGTCGGTGGCCCCCGCGGGCTCGACCTCGACGGCGTCGACCTGCGGCTCTCGCTCGGGCCCATGACCCTGCCCCACCAACTCGCTCGCGTGGTCCTCCTCGAACAGCTCTTCCGCGCACATAAGATCCTCGCCGGCGAGCCGTACCATTACTGAGGACGACCCTTGGCCTCGCTCGACACCCCTGAGTCCGCCGCCTCAGCCCAGAACGGGCCGATCGACCCCCTGGCGGAGCTCCGCCTCGCCCTGGCCGACGCCGCCACCGAGGTGCGCGGGACGCCGGCAACCGTGGAGTTGAAGCTCGACCGGTCGAGGCGACCCGAGTTCGGCGACTTCTCGTCCAACGCGCCGCTCCTGCTCGCCTCCGGCCTCGACGAGCAGCCGCGCACGGTGGCCGCGCGCCTCGGCGCAGCGCTGGGCCGCCGGCTCGGTCCCGACCTCGATCGCTACGAGGTTGCCGGCCCCGGCTTCGTCAACCTGTTTCTCTCCGACCGCTTCTGGCGCTCGGCCCTGAGCACGGTCACGACCGTCGGCGGCGACTTCGGCGCGCGGGTCGCCGGCGCGGGAGCCGAGCGCATGCTCGTCGAGTTCGTCAGCGCCAACCCGACGGGGCCGATCACCGTGGCCGCCGCCCGCCACGCCGCCTACGGCGACAGCCTGTGCCGGATCCTCGCCTTCGCCGGCCATGCGGTCGAGCGCGAGTACTACGTCAACGACGCCGGCGGCCAGATCCGCCGCTTTGGTGAGTCGCTCGCGGCCCGCGCCTGCGGGGAGGAGCCGCCCGAGGACGGCTACCACGGCGCGTACGTGAGCGCGCTCGCCGCGCGCATCGCCGGCGCGGCCGAGCTCGGTCCCGACGCGCTCGCGACCCAGGGGATGGAGCTCTTGCTCGAGACCGTGCGCGCCACCCTCGAGCGCTTCCGCGTCCACTTCGACCGCTTCTTCTCCGAGCGCTCGCTGCACTCCGACGGCGCCATCGAGCGAGCGCTCGAGCTGCTCTCCGCGCGCGGGCAGGTGTACGCGAGCGAGGGCGCGACCTGGCTGCGGACGGGCGACCTCGGCGACGACAAGGATCGCGTGCTGCGCCGCTCGTCGGGCGAGCTGACCTACTTCGCGGCGGACGTGGCCTATCACGAGGACAAGCTGCGGCGAGGGCCCGACCGGGTGATCGACGTGCTCGGGGCGGACCATCACGGCTACGTGGCCCGGATGCAGGCGGCCTGGCAGGCGCTGGGCGGCGCCCCCGGCGGCCTCGAGCTCCTGATCATGCAGCTCGTCAACCTGACCGAGGGCGGACGGCGCGTGGCCATGTCCAAACGCGAGGGCGAGTTCGTGACCCTCGACGAGCTGATCGACGACATCGGAGTCGACGCGGCGCGTTGGTTCCTGCTCCAGCGCTCGCACGACACGACGCTCGACCTCGACCTCGCCCTCGCCCGCGAGCAGACCCAGGAGAACCCGGTCTACTACGTCCAGTACGCGCACGCGCGCATCGCGGCGATCCTGCGCCGCGCCGGCGAGGAGCGACTCGACGCCTCGGCTCATGCCGATCTCGCCGCGGCGGGGGCACCGCTCCACGCCTCCGAGCGTGCGCTCGCGCGGCGCCTGCTCGAGTTTCCGGACGAGGTCGCCACGAGCGTGGCCCGGCGCGCTCCCCACCGGCTGACCGCCTACGCGCTCGAGCTCGCCCAGGGCTTCTCGGCCTTCTACCGGGACTGTCGCGTGGTCGGCGCGGAGGAGGAGGGAGGCGACGAGGCCTTCCGGATCGCCCTCAGCCGGTCGGTTCAGGCCACGCTCGCGCGGTCGCTCGATCTGCTCGGAGTCGAGGCGCCCGAGGCGATGTAACCGCCGGTCGATGCATCGGCGCGCTCTCCGCGCCGATGCGTCAATAGACGTTGACCGATCGGCCTCAACCACGCAACCTCCTCCCGTCAGGGCAGTTGTAGGAGCACGGGAGCAGAGGACGAACTAGGGGGCCGGGGAACTTGATGATGGCTGCGGAGGTGATATTCGGTACCGCGGCGGGCGCCGCGCCGGCGACGAACGGCTCGCACGATCACGTGAGCCTCGCGCCGGTCTTCCCGCGCCGGCTCCGCGACCACTGGCTCGAGGGCCACGCCGCCGAGGTGGCCGAGCTCGCGCTCGACCTCGGACGGGACCTCGGCCTGGCCGCGTCCGAGCTGCTCGAGCTGGAGCTGGCCGCGCGGTTGCACGACGTGGGCAAGCGAGCGGTGCCGGAGTCGATCCTCTCGAAGCCGGACCCGCTCTCGGCCGCGGAGTGGTCGCTAATGCGCCGGCATCCCGAGTGGGGCTCGGGCATGCTCGTCGACGTCCCCGGGCTCGAGGCCGTGGCCGACGCCGTGCACGCCCACCACGAGCGCTGGGACGGCTCGGGCTACCCGCTCGGGCTCCGGGGCGAGCGCATCCCCCTGGCCAGCCGTATCGTCGCCGTGTGCGACGCCTTCAGCGCGATGACCACCGACCGTCCCTACCGTGCCGCCCGCCCGGGGACAGAGGCGCTCGACGAGCTTCGGCGCTGCGCGGGCTCACAGTTCGATCCGACGCTCGTGGACGTCTTCGTGGCGAGGGGCGAGCGCGCCGCGGCCTGACCGATCGGCCGCGACGAGCCGCGGGCTCGGTCAGAGCTCACCGAAGAAGTTGATCCCCAGGCGGTCCATGAGCGCGAGGGCCTGACCGTTGAGGCGGGTGAGCTCGCCCGCGAAGAGCAGACCGCCCATGATCACCAGGACCACACCGGAGATCGCGGTGATCGCGGCGAAGTGGTTGCGGAAGAACGCGAAGAAGCGAGTCGCTCGCGAGAAGGCGAGGGCGCTGAGCACGAACGGCACGGCGAGGCCGGCCGCGTAGAAGGCGAGCAGGAGGCCGCCTTGGCCGACCGTCGTGCGCGTGCTCGCCGCGGTGAGGATGGCCCCGAGGGTGGGCCCGGTGCACGGCAGCCAGGCGATGGCAAAGGCGAGTCCCGCGACGATCGGCCCCCCGGTCGAGGCGCGGCGCAGGAGCGCCTCGGGCCGCCAGCCGCGCCGCAGGAACGGCACGAACAGCGTGCCGACGAAGAGCAGACCCATCACCACGATGGTCGCGCCGGCGATCTGGCGCAGGGCGACGCGATTCTCGAGAAGCGTCTGCCCGAGACCGGTGGCGGTCATGCCGAGGGCGATGAACATCACCGAGAAGGAGAGGCAGAACAGCAGCGCGGGTGCGAGTACCTGCGCTCGCCGTCGCCCGCCCTCGATGTCGGCAAAGGAGACGCCGGAGATCGCTGACAGGTAGCCCGGCACGAGCGGCAGCACGCACGGCGAGACAAAGGAGATGAGGCCGACGGCAAAGGCGGCGACGACGGTGGTGTCGAGGCCCGAGGTCACAGCTGCGATTGTGGCAGCACGAGGGAGGAGATCACGAGCGCGCGGGGCCGCGCAGGCGGCCCGCCGCCGGCCGGGTCGACCGCACGCTCAAAGGTCGTAGCGCTCGAGATCGCGAGCCAGACGGGCGCTCGCCTCGGCGCCCGGACCGGCCGCTCCGTCCGCCGGACCGCTGGTGCTCCCCGTGCCGGCCGAGCTCCCCACAGCCGGCGCGAGCCCCGAACGCCGCCAGCGCCCCACGGCGAGTGCGCATGCCCCGAGCGCAGCGATCAGGGCGATCGCGGGGACGAGATAGGCCGCGAGGTCGAAGCCCTCGGTCTCGGGGACGGCGAGGACCTCGTCGCCGAACTCGGCGGCGAGCGCGACCTTGATCGCTCCCTTCGACTGGCAGCGCTCGACCCGCTCGAGGATGAATGCGCGCTCGCGGTCGGCCTGCGGGGCCTCCTGGGCCAGCCCGAGCGGCGTCTTGCATACCGGGCACATGACCTCGTCCTCGAGGTCGGCGACGCTCGTCTGCGGACAGGTTACGGCGAGCGCGCTCGCGGGCCCGAGCGCAAGCATGACCAGCGCCAGCGCCGCGGCGCGCAGGACTCCGGTCGGTCGCCTCACGCGCGCTCCTCGAGCAGCCGCGCGACCTCTCGGCGCATGAACTCCTCGTCGACCGGCCCGCGCCTCAGCGCGGCGATCCGCCCACTCCGGTCGAGAACGATGGTCTCCGGGTAGGCGGCGACGCCGAAGTCCTTCTGGGTCGTGCCGTCGGCGTCGCGGAGCATCGGGTAGGTCAGTCCGAACTCGCGCACAAAGGCGCGCGCGTCCGAGGTCACGTCGAGCACGTCGACGCCCACGACGGTGCCTCCCCGGTCCGCGAGCCGCCGGTGCCAGCGCTCGAGCAGCGGCGACTCGGCGCGACAAGGATCGCACCAGGACGCCCAGTAGTTCACCACGAGGACCTGGCCGCGAAAGTCGCTGAGCGAGGCCTCGCCGCGGCCGTCCAGGCGCGGCAGCTCGAGGGCGGGTGCGCGCGGCCGCGCGCCGCTCGCGAGCGCGGTCTCGATCGAGGCGTCAGGAGAGGTCGAGCGCACGCCGTAGACGAGCAGCCCGAGCAGCGCAACGACTGCGATCACCACGACGATCGAGACGGGGGAGAGCAGCCGGCGCATCCTCTTCGAGGTTAGAGGGCGCGGGTACTCGGCCGGGTAATCCGCGGGGGCCGGGGCGGCGGTAGAATCGATCGCCGCGCCGGCGCCACCGGCAAGCGCGTGCGGACGTAGCTCAGTTGGTAGAGCGTCGGCTTCCCAAGCCGAAGGTCGCGGGTTCGAGGCCCGTCGTCCGCTTCCCGCGAAACGCCCGCTTGGAGGATTTTCTCGGGGCAGACCGGGTAGCGAAGGCGGTAGAGCCGCAAGGTGGTACCTCAGGGCCAACTCGTGCCCAAGCGGTTACCGAGAAGAGGGAGGCAACGCATGGACGAGAGCACCAGCCATGAGAAGCAAGGCAACCAGCAGACCGAAGAAGTGCCGGTACACGACGAGCAGCGCGCCGCGCTCCAGACCCCTGGAGAGGATCTGGACGAGGAGCAGGCCGAGACCGGAGAGGGAATTCTCGACCACGCCGAGCACTCCGAGGCGCCGGGTCCTTTCGGTACGAGCTGAGGCCCGGTTCCCGGACTAGAGCCGCCGGCGTGTCGCCGGCCGCGTCTCGCTCGGCTATTGCGTGACCGTCAGGTCAGCGGATGCTTGCTAGTACACCCTCCCGGAAGTTCGCCCGGTTTCGGCGGCGTCTGGACGCCTCTGGCGGCGTCCGGCGGACTCGCCGATGCTCTGGCATCGACTCCGTCCACCGGACTGGCCAGTCACGCCCAGCCACTCGCCGATTCCCGGCCGAACTTCCGGTCGTGCGTACTAGCGCGGGGCGGGTCGACTCGTGGTGGCCTTGCCGCCACTCATCAGGGCGGCCCCGATCCCGAGCAATCCCAGGACCAGGTGGATCAGGTTGTCCAGGGTGCTGTATTCGCTGGGAAACAGTCCGAGCGGATTCGGCTCGGCGAAGCCGACAAGCCCCACAAGCAGGTACACGACCCCGAGGCCCCCGACCGTCGCGCGCACGACACCGCCGTCCATCTTCGCGAAACCGACGTAGGTCAGAAGGCCGCCGGTGACGAGGTGGATGATGTCCTCGGCGATGTCGATGTTCAGAACATCCAGCAGCGACTGATCCCCGAGAATCAGGCCCAGGATTCCGATTACGATCAGCGTCGGCCCGACGAGCTGGGCGTACCGGCGTGTAAGGGGCGCATCGCGAAACTCCATGGACGCAAAGATACCGAACCGACGCGAGCGAGGCACCCGCCGTTGGACCGTGCCTCGGTGACGCAGACGCTCGCCGAGGCGGGCTGCATCGCCGCCGGCGAGGAAGCCGACGAACTCATACGGGCCGCCGCCGGCGACCCGGACGTGCTCGAGGACCTGGTCTCTCGTCGCACCGGCGGAGAGCCGGTCGCGTGGCTGACGGGTGCGATCGCCTTCTGCGGGCTCAGGCTGTTCGTCGCACCCGGCGTCTACGTGCCGCGATGGCAGACCGAGCCCTTGGCGCGGCGCGCGGCGACACTCCTTCCTGCGGCGGGGGTGGCCGTGGATCTCTGCACCGGCGTAGGCGCGATCGCGTCGGTCCTGGCCGCGGCCCACCCGACGGCCCGGGTACTTGGGACCGAGCTCGAAGCCAACGCCGCGAGGTGTGCCCGGCGCAACGGCGTCGAGACGCTCGAGGGCTTTCTGGACGACCCGCTCCCGCGGGAGCTCGCGCACCGCGTCGACGTCTTGACCGCGGTCGTGCCGTACGTGCCGACGGACTCGCTCCGGCTGCTCCCGCGCGACGTCCAGGCCTTCGAGCCGAGGCTTGCCCTCGATGGCGGGGCCGAGGGCACAGACCTGCTTGTCGAGGTCGTGCGAAGAAGCTCACGCTGGCTCACACCCGCCGGCTGGTTGCTGCTCGAGTTGGGCGGCGACCAGGTCGAACCGATCGGGCGGTCGCTTCGTGAGGCCGGGTTCGAAGGACCAGACGTCATGACCGACGAGGAGGGCGACCCTCGCGCCATCTGCGCCCAGCTCGGCTAGGCGGGCCTGCCGGCCGCGGACGCGGTCGTCGGCGCCTGGACGGACACGGACGCATTCTGCCGCGAACAGGCGGGCAGGCCGGGACCGCCCACGTGAGTTATGGTCGCCCGCATGACCACTCAAACTGATGACTCCGCCGCCACAGACAAGCTCCTCCAGTACCTCAACGAGGCGCACGCCACCGAGCACGGGCTGACGCGCACGCTTGAGGCCCACATCGCCGTCACGCCACGCGGCTCCTACCGCTCCGGTCTCGAGAAGCACCTGACCGAGACCAGGAAGCACGCCGAGCGCCTCGAGCGGCGCATGGGCGAGCTCGGTGCCTCGCGCAACGTGATCCAGATGGGGATCGGGGTCGTCGAGAGCCTGGTCGGTCAGGCCCTCGCCCTCTCGAAGACTCCGATCGATCTCGTCCGCGGATCCGGCGGCGAGGAGAAGCTGCTCAAGAACGCGAAGGACCAGTGCGCGACCGAGGCCCTCGAGATCGCCACCTACGACGCGCTCGAGCGCGTCGCCATCGGCGTCGGCGACCAGAAGACGGCCGAGCTGGCAGCGAGCATCCGCGGCGACGAGGAGCGGATGCTGGCCAACCTCCGCAAGGAGATCCCCAAGCTCGCCGACGCGGTGGTGCGCGCCGACGTCGAGGGCGATCCGAGCTTCGACGCCTCGACCACCGGAGCGGCCGACGCCGCCCGGGCCGGCGGGGCGGCCGTACGCGGCGCCGCGAAGCGCGCCGAGGGTGGCGCGCGCAAGACCGCCCGCCAGGCGCGCAAGGTGCCGGGCGTGGCCCAGGCCGAGGGCCAGGCCAAGGGTGCGGTCGCCGGCGAGGCGGACATACCGATCGCCGACTACGACGACCTCAACGCGAGCCAGATCGTCTCCCGGCTCAACGAGCTCTCGCAGATCGACCTGGCCAAGGTGGACTCCTACGAGCGCAAGAACGCGAACCGCAAGAGCGTGCTCGACAAGGTCCGGTCCCTGCGCGGCAACGAGCCCTGGCCCGGTTACGACGAGCTCACCGTCGACGAGGTCAAGACCGCGCTCGAGACCGCCGACGAGAAGCGGGTTCGCGAGATCCGCGACTACGAGCGCCAGCACAAGGGCCGCCAGGGCGTGATCGACGCAGCGGATCGCGAGCTCGCCAAGAGCTGAGCGACCCGCTGTCGCCCGGGCGCTGAGCCGGTCGGGGCGACGGACCGGCTCCAGAGCGCTTTCGCCGTGCTCAACCCTCTCCGTCTCCCACCGGCGCTCCTCGAGGCCATCATGACGCTGGCCGAGGCCGCGAGCCGCCTGCCCGAGGTCGCCGCGGCGCTCGACGAGCGCGCGGGGCGCGTCGAGGACGATCTCGGAGCGATGCGTCGCTCCGTCGCCCAGCTCGATCGTGTGCGCCGGGCTGTCGAGCCGCTGGACGGCCGCCTCGAGCAGGTCGAACGGGAGCTCGGACGCGTGCGGGAAGCGGTCCCACCGCTCGAGGCGCGTCTGATCGGCTCGAGGAGCAGATGAGCACGATGGACGGGCGCCTGAGGGAGACCAACAGGCTCCAGGGGAAGACGAACAAGGGCATCGATGCGCTCGTAGACGGCGTGTCTCCGCTCGGAGAGGGGATCGAGCGCGTCCGCGGCAACACCGCGCCCCTGAACGACCGGCTGAACGCGCTGCAGGAGTCCCTGTCCGCCATGCAGGAGGAGCTCGCGGCGATACGGGGCGCCGCCGAGCCGCTCGCCAACGCGGCGGACCGGGTCGGGCGGCTGCGGGATCGCCTCCCCGGCGGGAGCTGAGCCAGGCGAGCTCGCGCTCGACCTCGACGGGTTCACGTCAGGAAGGTGCTGACGACGCCCGGCTACGGGCCGTGGATCACCCGCCGCTCGACGTCGGCCCCCTGGCCCACCAGCACCGCGCTGATGAGCCCGGGTTCGAACAGCCCGTGGTCGACCACGCCGGGCGTCGCGTCGAGGCGCGCGGCGAGCCCGGCCGGATCCGCCAGCTCGGCTGTGATCAGATCGGCGAGGACGCCGCCGTCGGGGCTCGCCGGCGCACCGCCGCGTACCCGAGCGCTCGGCAGCGCCCGCAGCGTGGCCTCGAGGCCGAAGGGCATCAGCTCGAGCGGCACCGGCGGCCGCAGGGCGTCGACCTCCTTGGCAGCCTCGACCATGACCACGAAGCGCTGGGCGGCCGCGGCCACGATCCGCTCGCGCACGTGCGCCCCGCCCGCGCCCTTGACCAGCCAGCCGTCCGCGGCGACCTGATCCGCCCCGTCGATGGCGAGGTCGAGCGCGTCGAGGCGGTCGAAGGGCTCGACGGTCAGGCCGAGGGCCCGCGCCGCGTGCTCGGTCGCCGGCGAGGTGGCCACGCAGCGCAGCCGCAGGCCCCGGCGGGCGAGCGCAGGCAGCAGGTGCGCGACCGTCGTCCCGGTGCCGAGGCCGACCCGCGCCCCGTCGGGCACGAGCTCCGCGGCAGCCTCGGCCACCGCGCGCTTCTCGCGGTCGCTCATCGCGGCGTCGCCCGGATGGCCCCCAGGGCCGCGCAGGCGTCCGGCCTGCTCAGTGACCGCTCCTGCTCAGGTGCCACCGGTGCGGAGCGATCAGCTCGTCGACCTCGGGCGGTCCCCAGCCCTCGGGCGCGTAGCGCCGCAGCAGCGGCGGATCGGCGAGCACGCCGTCGGAGACCTCCCACAACCGCTCCACGCCGCGTGCCGTGGTGAACAGCGTGCGGTCGCCGACCATCGCGTCGTAGATGAGGCGCTCGTAGGCCTCGAGCGACTGCTCGCGCTTCTGGGCCGAGGCGAACGAATAGGTGAGGTGAGCGTGCTCGACGGACATGCCGGGCCCGGGGGTCTTGGCCTGGAAGCCGAGCGAGAGGACGCCGGGGTCGCCGAGGTCGAAGCTCAGGTGGTTCGGGTCCTGCTCCTCGACGCCCGAGCCGGTCGGGAACATCCGCGTGGGGGGATCGCGAAAGGCGATGGTGACCATGCGCCGTCCCTCGGCCATCCGCTTGCCCGTGCGCAGGAAGAAGGGCACGCCGGCCCAGCGCCAGTTGTCGACCCAGACCCGCACGGCGGCCAGCGTCTCGGTCTGCGAGTCCGCGCGCACGCCGGGCTCGTCGCGGTAGCCTGAGTATTGGGCGCGCACCAGGTCGTCGGGCTCGAGCGGGCGCATGGCCTGGAAGACCTTGTTCTTCTCGGCCACGAGCTCCTGCGCGTTCAGCGCCGTCGGCGGCTCCATGGCCACGAAGCCGAGCAGCTGGAAGAGGTGGGTGACGACCATGTCGCGGAACGCGCCGGTGGCCTCGTAGAACGCGGTGCGGGTGGTCAGCCCGAGCGTCTCGGGCACGTCGATCTGGACGTGCTCGATGTGCTCGCGGTTCCACACCGGCTCCCACATGCCGTTGGCGAAGCGCAGGGCGAGGATGTTCTGCACGGCCTCCTTGCCCAGGAAGTGGTCGATGCGGAAGACCTGCTCCTCGTCGAAGACCTCGTGCAGGAGCGCGTTCAGCTCGCGGGCCGAGGCGAGGTCGCTCCCGAACGGCTTCTCGAGGACCACACGTGAGTCCGGGGCCAGCCCGGCGCGGCCGATCTCGCGGACGATCGGGCCCATGGCCGCGGTCGGGACCGAGAGGTAGTGCAGCCGGCGCAGCCGCCCGCCGGCGCGCTGCTCCGCGGACTCGACCGCGGCCTGGAGATGCCGCGGACCGCTCGTGTCGGTGACCGTGTAGGAGAGCCGGCGGGCGAAGCGGGCCCACGCCTCCTCGTCGACCGTGACCCGACCCGAGTCCTCGACCGCCTTGCGGGCCAGCGCGCGCAGCTCATCGTCGGTGTAGTTCCCGCGGGCGGTGGCGACGACGGCGAACTCGGGCGGCATCAGTCCGGCGACCTCGAGGTGGTAGAGGCCGGGCCAGAGCTTGCGCGTCGCGAGGTCGCCGGTGGCGCCGAAGAGGACGATGACGTGGTCGGGCGGGATGGCGAGACGGCGCGCCTCGCGCGCCTCGACATCCGGGGCGGTGACCGCCATCAGCCGCCGCGGGGCAGGCCGGTCCGCTCGGCGTGGCCGCCGAACTGCTTGCGCATGGCCGACAGGAGCTGGTCTCCCCACTCGGCCTCCCCGCGCGAGGCGAAGCGCTCGAACAGCGCGGCGGCGAGCACGTGGACGGGCGCGCCGACGTCGATCGCCGCCTCGATCGTCCAGCGCCCCTCGCCCGAGTCCGAGACCCGCCCGGCGAAGTCCTCGAGCC